>DATGXO010000001.1:0-91792 GCA_035298965.1 Opitutaceae bacterium
GGGGCGGGCGGGACCTCATAGCGGAACTGGTAAGTCCCCGCCACGGGGCGGCCATTGTCGATTGCCGGGCTGAAGGCGATTCCGCGACGGAGTCCGTCGGAGATGGTCGCGCGCAGTGTTTCCGGGACGCCACACCCGGGTGCGAGCGTGACGGCGGTTGCACGACCATCGGCGCCGACCTCGATCTGCGCCTCGATGTCGGTCACGCCTTTCCGGCGGAGGGCATCGGGACGAAGCGGCGAGCCGATGAGTTGCGGGCCCGCGGCGGCATGAGCATAGGCGGCGAGTCGGGTGGTATTTAGGTACTGAAGGCGGTCCGCCCAGGTGGCTGGCGAGTCCGGCGCGAGCAGGTAGAGCAGGTCGGTGACCTGGTCGATAAACCGGCGAAGCTCCGCGAGCGAGCGGAGCTGGCTCACAGCGAGTTCGACGCCGGTGCGGGAGAGCGCGACGGCGCGGATGTCGTCGGTCGGGGCGTGACGCATGAGCGATGGCATCGAGCTTTGCGCGCGATAATCGGTGACCAGACCGGGGTTCCAGGTGCTGAGCGCGAAAGTTTGGTGCGCGGCAGCATCGGTTTGCACGCCGCAGAGGAGGAGCTCGATCCGGCTGCCGTAGACGGCGCGGAGTCGCTCGAACGTGCGGCCGAAGTTCACGACCATCGTCTGCGAGCTGGCGACGGATTGGGAGCAATAGAAGACCACGAGTACCTCGGGCGCGGGGCGGTTGCTCAGGTCGACGGGAACGAGTTTCCCGTTCTGGACGGAGAGCACACGACCGCGGAGTTCCGCCACGAGGCTCGCGCCCGGTGTGGCGGCGAGTTCGTTCGCAAAGCGGACTGCGGCGGCGCCGTCGAGCGCACGCAACGGGACGCGTCGGCCGGCGGCCTCGTCGGTGCGAAACAGGGCGAACGGGCCGAAGAGCTCGGCGGGTTCACCGCGGAAGACGACCTGTCCATCATGCCATTCGGATATGGCGGCGCTGGCGGGCGGAATCTGGAGGCCTGCGACGGCGAGAGCGATCGCGAGGATGGCGGTGATGCGTGGGTACATCGAGTAGGTGGATTGGTACGTCGCGGAGAGAACCGCTGCGGAGCGGACGGTCAAGGCGATGCTCGCGGCATCGTGTGACTCACCGCGTGCGCAGACGAGCGACGAAACTCCAATCGATCGTGCGGTTCTGGATCTTGATCAGGAGCTGATTTTTCCCGGCACGGAGCCGAAGGGGCACGATCTCCTCGTCGAGTTTGCTGTTCCGCCGAATCCACCGGCTGTGGACGAGCTCTCCGTTGAGCCAGATCTTCAGGCCGTCGTCGCTGCCGATGGCGAGCCATGCCTGTTTGTCGGCGTCCTCCTCGAATTCGGTCCATGCGTAACCGATGGAGAAATCGCAATTGGCGAACGTGGAGCGCATGTTGACGAAACCCTCGCGGGCGTTCACCGGATCCCAGACGAGCTCGCGTCCGTCGACGATTTGGGCGGTGCCGGCGATCGGGTGGACGGAGTCTGCGCCATCGGCTTCGAACCAGTCGCCGTCGAAGCTGTTCCGCTGCTGGGTGGGGGCGATCTTCTCGTCGGAGACCTCGAATGGTGTGAGGACATTTACACCGTTTTCATCGACGCTATCCACGGTCGAGAACGACTGTTCGGGCACGCGGATCGGGCGGAGGAGGAGCCAATGGTCGAGCGGGATCGCGAGCCGGGCTTCTCCGTTGACCCACGCGAGGTCGGCGGCGCTGCAGCTCGGGGCTGGCGGCACGGTGTGGCGGAATTCGTAGGCGCCGGCGACCGGCTTTCCGGAGTCGATCGCCGGGCTGAATACCGCGCCGCGCCGGAGTCCGTCGGCCAGCGTCGCACGAAGTGTTTCCGGCAGGTTGGCATCCGGAGCGATCGTGACGGCGGTGGGGCGGCCATCGATGCCGACTTCGAGGTGCGCCGCGACCTCGGTCACGCCTTTGCGCCGGAGGTAATCGTTTCGCAGTGGCGAGCCGATGAGCAGGGGCGGAGTGGAATCGTCGGCGTGGAGCGCGGGGCGCACATTGTTGTAATATTTCAGCCGGTCGGGCCAGCAGCGCGGGTTTGCCGGATCCTGGAGGTAGAGCAGGTCGGTGATCTCGTCGATGAACCGGCGGATCTCCGTCAACGTGCCCACCGGGGAGGCGGCGACCGGGACCCCGTTTCGTGAGAACGCGACCGCGCGGATTCCATCCGCCGGCGCCTGCGCCGCGATGGTGGCCATCTGGGGTTGGGCGCGGAACTCGGCGACCAGCCAGGGCGCCCACGCGGCGGTGGCGAACTGTTGATGGGCGTTGGCATCGGTCCGGACGCCGAAGAGCAGAGCCTCGAAGCGGTCGCCGTAGACGGCGCGAAGGCGGAGGTAGCTCGGTAAAAAGTTCTGGTACATGGACCACGATTCACCGTCGCCCGAACCGTAAAAGACGACGAGGAGCTCGGGTGCGGGCCGCTCGTGCAGTCGCGCAGGCGTCAGTTTGCCGTCGATGACACGGAGAACGCCTTGCTCGAGGTCGTCGGCGATGGCGCCGTTGCTCCAGGCCGATGCGGCGGCGCGACGGTGCTCGGTGGAGGCGATCGAGGTGGCGAAACGAAGCTGGTCTGCCGGCGTGAGCATGCTCAGGAGGACGCGCCGACCGCGGCTGTTTGCCGTGCGGAAGAGCGCGAACGGGCCGAATATCTCGACCGGCTCTCCTTGGAAGGTAAT
Organism: Opitutaceae bacterium; assembly: GCA_035298965.1. Classification (GTDB taxonomy): domain Bacteria; phylum Verrucomicrobiota; class Verrucomicrobiia; order Opitutales; family Opitutaceae; genus CAJCBL01. The sequence continues at coordinate 2,716 of DATGXO010000001.1, forward strand.
ACCCTGGGTGTCGGTCCACTCGGCGGCGGAGGCACACGGCGAAGCGACAGCGGTGAGGAGAAGCGCGATGGAAACAAGTAGGAGACGAATCGTGGGCATAGGCGGCGGGTAGGCGACGAACAGAGCGCGCAGAGCGAGTCTCCGCAAGGTGCCTCCGATCAATAGTTCTGACGACAGGAAGTGCCCGGGCGGGTGCAGGCGCGAGATAGACCGATGAGAAAGTTCGCGCGAAAACGCGCGAGTAAAGCCTTGCCCGCGACGCCGTGCCACTGCCGAATCGATACAAATCCCCGCCATGCCCTCCATCTTGCAGCGTCCGTCCCGCAAACGATGCGGGTGTGTTTCGCTAGCCGCCGTGGCTCTTGCCGCGGTGTTTTGCCCCGCCACAGCATCCGCCGCCTTCAATCCGCTGGAGGGCGCGATGGGTTTCAATGTGTTTGTCACGGAGAACATGGCACTCGGCGGAGGCCATGTCGAAGGGGCCACGGCCGTCGGCGGGCAACTCCTGGTCAACGGCTCCGGAATCTACGGCATGAAGTCGGCGGGGAGCTATCGGCTGAACTCCGGCGACGCCGTCGCGACAAGCCTGCTCGTCGATGGCGGAATGGTCTGGTCGGGCAGTCTCAACGTGGGCGGCCGCACGCTCGCCTCGACCAACGAGAACATCCAGATCAACACCGGCTGGGCGGCGCTGGGCGACACCGCCGGCACGCACTATTGGGGCTCGTCCGGCAGGGAGGATTGGTCCGCGACAACGGCGAGCAATTACCGCTTGAACGGAAGCACCACCAGTCGCGACACCACTCCCGGACTTCTCTCGAACGTGAGCCAAGCGGCTTTGTTCATCGCGCGCGATTCCGCCATCGTTTTCGCCGACAAAGCGGCGCAGTTCCGCTCGACCTCTTCGACCCTGTCGAGCTTGGCCGACAGCTACGCGAGCAAGTCGTTTAGCGGGGGGACGCTCAACATCACGCTGACGCAAGGGACGACGAACGTCGTGAGTCTCACCGCCGCCGAGTTTCAGTCGGTCCAGAACTTGAACATCTCTGGCACGCTCGGCTCGAATACGGGACTGATTTTTGATGTGTCGGGCACCTCTGTGACTTTCGGATCGTTCAACCCCGTCTCGGTCTCATTGGCGGCGTACATCCTCTATAACTTTTCCGATGCGACGCTGGTAACGATGGTCGACCGCTCGATCAGCGGCAGCATCTTGGCGCCGAACGCGGCTTTTTCGCGCAACGCGTACGATGCCAACGGGCAACTCGTCTCCTCGAGTACCGGCAACATCGATGGGCAGTTGGTTGTCGCCAGTTATCTGCAGACCGGTAGCGGCGAAATCCATAACGTGCTGCTCGACATGACGGTTGTCCCGGAGCCGGCCGCGTGTGCCGCGCTACTAGGCGGCTTCGCGCTGTTGGTTGTTTGGAAACGTCGACAACGGCGCGACCCCCAATGAGTTGGCCCCTCGGCCCGAGCGCTGATCTTGGCGACGGACGCGTTATCTGCAGCGTCCGTTCTCACCGACTGGCGAATGTGCCGGAGCTCTTCGGCACCCGCTCGCCAGCAGCGAGAAGACTCGCGCAAAGTTCTCGCCAAAACACTTGCCTCGCTCCGGCGACAGTGTTCTCTCGCCCTCTCTCGTTTGCCGGCCCGCCGGGATAGCTCAGTGGTAGAGCAACGGTTTCGTAAACCGTAGGTCGTGGGTTCGAATCCCATTCCCGGCTCCAGGCGCGCCAAGGCTTCGACATCCCGCTATCACTGGGGCGTCCCGCATGGTCCGCGCCGGAGGCGAAACAGACTCTGGTGCTCAGTTGCTCTGCGCGCGGTCAGCAAACCGACGTTCGTGGCGGCGAAACGGCCTGACGCGGCTGGATCGCGGTACAACTAAAGTACTAGTCGGGTTTCGGGGGATGTGCCTTTACGCGTGGGCGCGTGTGCGCCGCAATTCGGGAATCCCCCACGTGCGCGTGCCCGAACCAAAGAGTCCCCTTGCTGCCTGCTGCTTGTCGGGCGGCTTGTTGCCGCGTCGTTGCCGCGCAGCGGTATTGATCGTGAGCCTCTGGAGTGCGGTCATGCTCGGTTTCCAGTGCGGCGCGGCGGTCGAGGCGCCGATCGAGGGGGCGCCATCGACGACGCTCTATCCGCTGGATCAGATCGGTTGCACCTCCCGCGAGTTGCAGCTCTTGCACGACTCCTATGGGCGGGTGGCCGTCGCGCAGCAGGGTGAGCTGTTCATCCTGAACGACGCCACGTGGCAAACGACCCCCCAGGCGACTGCACCCGGGTTGAGCTTCCATCGGGTCGTCTGTGGAGCCGATGGAGAAATCTACTACGGGGCGTTTGGGTCGTGGGGCATCTTGCGGCGGGATTTGGATGGTGCGATGTCGCCGATTCCGTCTGTAACGGCCGATGCGCCACCGTGGGTTCATTCCTGCGATTTTCGCGACGTGCTCTGGACCCGACACGGGGTTTTGTTCTGGGGGCAGGACGGAATCGTGTTCCGCGAGAACGGCGGCGGGGCCCAGCGGTTCTTCCCGATCAAGCGAGTGGCGTCGGTGTTTCCCCTCCAAGGAAGACTCGTGGTGGCAACCTTCGACGACGGGATGTTCTATCTCGACATCGCCACCGGAAGCTGGGCGCCGGCCGCGATCGGGGCGCCCGGGCTTGCGCCGGTGATCGCTTCGGCAGGGGATGGCGAACGTTCTCTGCTGCTGGCCACGACCGACCGACGGTTATTGGCGCTCCGCGGCGGGCGGCTCGAATTCGTGCAGTGCGACGATGGCGTGTACTTCCCGGGTCCGACCCGGGCGTTAACGGAGCTCGCGGGCGGCGGTTTTGTCGCATCCCTGCCGGGGTACGGTCTGTGGTTGATTAGTGAAGACGGGTGCGTGGGCCGGGTGTTCGACAGTCCCGAGTTCCGCAGCGCGCTCGCGTTGGAAAGCGCCGAGCCGGGAGTGTTGTGGGCGGTGACGGAGCAGGGCGTGCTCAAGATCATGCTCCGCCAGCCGTTCACGGAGTTTGGGCGGGAACAGGGTATCTTGCTTCATTGGCCGCAGATCGTGCGGTGGCAGGGGCGCACGATCGTGTCGTCCGGAGGGAAGGTATTCGAGGCGTATGCGGCGGGCGCAGGCCGCCGCGGACGTTTCAGGCTGCTCGCGGGACAGCCGGACAACTTGGGGTGGGGGATCGCGACCGTCGGAAGATCGCTGTTGATCGGAAATGGACAAGGTGTCTTTGCGGCGGACAGCGAGGGCGAGTTTTCGCTGGTCTATCCAGGAATCAACGTGGCGCGGCTGGTCGCGCTCAACGACGACACGTGTCTGGTGATCGGCGCGGATCGGATCGCGGCGATCCAGCGCCAAAGGGGGGGCTGGGTCGAATGCACCGCGAGCGTCCCGGGCTTCGGCTATCCCTACGTGGTGCACGGCGGAAACGGGACCGCGTGGGTCGAGCTCGGCTTGAATCGCGTCGCGCAGGTCGCGTTGACCGGGGACCGGCTGCAGGTGCGGGTGTTCGAGGAATTCGCCTGGGCGGAGCGCAGCTGGGTGAATGTGAGCATCGTCGGCACCACCGCGGTGCTGAGCGCAGCCGGACGTTGGCCGATGTTCCTCGACGACGCGACGCTGGCCAAGGTCGAGGCCCCGGAGTTGCGGCAGTTGGTCGCACGAGCGCCCTATCGCCTGGAGCGTTTTGCCCGGGACGAAGAGGGTACGCTGTGGGTGTCGCATGCGCGAGGCCTGTTTCCGGCGCGCCTGGTGGACGGGAAGTACGAGCCTGATTTTGCCGCGTTCGGCGGCATCAACGAATCCACTCCGCTCGTCTGGTGCCCGGCGGGAGGTGGTGTCTGGGCCACGACAGACAACAGTCTCTTCCGACTGCAAAGCCCGCCGCAGGAAGCCGGGCCGAGGCCGATTCGCCCGGTGCTGGTCGCGTTGCGCGACACGCGCGCCGGTGTGCCGCTGGCGTGGGATGGTTCGCGGGCCGGAGCGCTCGGAGTGTTCCCCTACGCCCAGAACAGCCTCCAACTGGAGTTCTTCGCCGGCAGCTATTCCTGGGGACGGCCGTTCTGGTACGAATATCGGTTGGGCTCCGCCTCTTGGGTGCGTGCCAACGCCGGCTCGTCTGTCTTCCTTCCCGATCTGCGCGAAGGGGTATATTCCATCGAGGTGCGGGCCACGGATACACTCGGTCAGGTTGGCGAGATCGCGACGTACCGGGTCTCGATCGCCGCGCCCTGGTACCGGAGCTGGCTCGCGTTCGTGGCGTACCCGTTGCTCGCGATCCTGATGATGTACCTCGCGATCCGGTATTCCGCGTACCGGCAACGGGTCCGGCTGGCCGAACTGGAACAACAAGTTGACCGACGGACCGCAGAGCTGCGCACCGCGATGGAATGCTTGCGGGAGGAGACGACCGCCAATGCCACGCTCGCGGAGCGGAACCGTCTCGCCGCCGAGATCCACGACAGCCTCGAGCAGGGTTTCGCCGGTTTATTCCTGCAACTCGAGTCGACCTCGCGCCTGTCGGCGTGTGCCGGACCAGTGAAAGCCGGACTGGCCGCCGCGATTCAGATGGTCACGTATTGTCGTGATGAGTTGCGCAACGCGGTCCGCGGGTTGCATTCCCCGGTGCTGCGGGCGGAACCGCTGGAGTCCGCGTTGCAGCGGGTCGTCGCGCGACTCGCGCCGTTGGCGCCGATCGCAACGGTGCGACTCGAGGGGACGCCCCGCCGGATCGAGCCCGCCATTGAGCACCATCTGCTCCGCATCGCGCAGGAGGCGCTCGGCAACGTGGTGAAACACGCCGAAGCGACGCGCGTCGAGGTGGTGCTCTGTTTCGGGACGGGAGAGCTCCGGCTGTCCATCCACGACGACGGTCGCGGTTTCGACCCGCGGGCGGTCGCAGGTCGCGAGGACTCGCACTTGGGGCTACCGGGCTTCGAACTCCGCGCCCGAAATCTCGGCGGCACGATCTCTGTCGAGAGCGCCCCCGGGAAAGGAACGACAGTTTGCGTGGTTGTCCCCGCTCAGTGAACATTCGCCATGACCAACGAGAAAGATCCGAAGAAAATACGCGTTCTGCTGGTCGACGACCACATGGTGGTGCGCGCGGGGCTCTCCTTTGCGATCGGGAACGAACCCGACATGGAGGTCGTCGCGCAGGCGGTCGACGGTGTCGAGGCCACGGACCTCTATCGCCTCCACCGACCGGACATCGTGCTGCTCGATCTGCGCATGCCGAACCGCAACGGCATCGAGACGATCGCCGCTCTCAAACTGGAGTACCGCGATGTCCGCGTGCTCGTGCTCAGCAGCTACGCGAGCGGCAACGAGATCGCCGCGGCCCTCATGGCCGGAGCGAACGGTTTCCTCGGGAAAGAGGCGCCCTTCGATGTATTGATGGATGCAATTCGTCGCGTGGCCGCTGGCGAACAGGTCGTGCACGACGAAGAAGCGCGCCGACTTGCCAGCCGCCTCTCCTCCCAGCTGTCGCCGCGCGAGATCGAGGTCCTCAAATTGGTCGGCAGCGGCCTCAAGAACAAGGAGATCGGCTCGACCCTCAGCCTCGCCGAATCGACCGTGAAAGTTCACCTCGCCAGCATCTTCATGAAACTCGGTGTCGCCGATCGCACCCAAGCGGTGTTGGCCGGCATCCGGCGCGGGATCATCCAGCTGGAGTAGGCCCGGCGGGCGGGTGTGGTGGGCCGGGCGGGCTCGCGCCGGCTGGCACGAAAGGAGATCGGCGAGTCGGCGGCTACGTTCCGACCTTCGTCGATCGGGAACTGTACTAAAGATGACTCGCGCGGTTGCCGTGGGACGGTCTGCTCTGCGGAGTCTCGCGCCGGCTTTCTCGCGAAAGTTGTTCCGCGTTCTCGCTCCATCCCCGCGTTGCTCGCGGCCGACTTGCGTTCATCCGCAGCGCCGCGGGTCTCCGTCGTTGTTCGCTCCAACAGATGCATATTCGCTCCTTCGCCCTCCTCGGTCTCTCCGCTCTCCTCGTTCTGCCGGGACGCGCGCAACAACCTGCGCCGGTCGCCACCGAATCCGGGCTGGTGCAGGGCGTCGCCGAACAGGATCTCACGGTCTACCGAGGCGTGCCCTTTGCCGCACCGCCTGTCGGCGACCTGCGGTGGCGTGCGCCGCAACCGCACGCGAGATGGAATGGCGTGCGCCCGGCCGCGCAATTCGCGTCCGACCCCTACCAGGGGGACGGCAAGGGCAACGTGAGTGAGGACTGCCTGTATCTGAACATCTGGGCACCGGCGACCGCCGTCACCGAGCGCCTGCCCGTGCTTGTCTGGATCTATGGCGGCGGGTTCTCGTTCGGCTCGACCTCCACCCCGGTCCACAACGGCGAACATCTCGCGCGGAAAGGCGTCGTGCTTGTCACGCTCAACTACCGTGTCGGCCCGCTCGGCTTTCTCGCGCATCCCGAGCTGACCGCCGAGTCGCCGCACCATGCGTCCGGCAACTACGGACTCCAGGATCAGATCGCCGCGCTACGGTGGGTGCAGCGTAACATCGCATCCTTCGGGGGCGATCCGGCAAAGGTCACGATCTTCGGCGAGTCCGCCGGCGCGATCTCGGTAAGCATGCTCTGCGGTTCGCCCGAGGCGCGGGGATTGTTCCGTGGCGCCATCTCGCAGAGCGGTGGCAACTTCGGTCCGACGAGGCCGACCACTTTCCCCGGGGAAAACATGCGCGGACTAGCACTTGCCGAGCAGGCCGGCGTCGCGTTCGCAAAGAAGGCCGGCGCTGCCTCCCTCGCCGAGTTGCGCAAACTGCCGCCCGACAAACTCCCTGGCGGGTGGGACAGCGGCACCGCCTGGCCGATCGTTGACGGTTGGGTGATCACCGATGATCAGCACAAACTCTACGAAGCGGGTCGGTACAACGACGTGGCCGTGCTCGTCGGCTACAACTCCGACGAAGGCCTCAGCTTCTCGCGAGAAAAGACCTCCGGCGAGTACATCGCGAATACGCAACGCCGCTACGGCCCGTTCGCCGAGAATCTGCTCGCCGCCTATCCCGTCGGCACCGACCGCGTGCCGAAATCCGCACGCGATCTGATGCGCGATGCGGCGTTCGGTTGGCAAACCTGGGCCTGGGCGCGGCTGCAGTCGCGCACGGGGAAGTCGAAGGTGTTTCTCTACTATTTTGATCAGCATGCCGAGCGGCCGGCCGGCTCGCCCGAGACGGATCATGGCATGCCGCACGGTGTCGATGTGCCCTACGTGTTCCAGACGCTCGACCGCAAGGACCCTCGTCTCACCGCCGGCGATTTCGCGATCTCGGAGACGGTTGCGACCTATTGGACGAACTTCGCCAAGTTCGGCGATCCCAACGGCGCCGGCGTGCCGGCGTGGCCGCGCTTCAGCGAAGCCGCGCCGCAGGTGATGTACTTTCACGATACGGCTTCGGTCGGCCCGGTGCCTAGTGCCGCGGCGCTCGAGGTGCTCGATTCGTATTTCGCCTGGCGCCGTACCCCGGAAGGCGCCGCTTGGGCGAAGTGACTACGCCGCTTCTGCGCGAGGTCGTTCGCCCGATCCCCTATGCTCACCCCCATTTCACTCCTTCACGCTGCGTGGATGCGCCGTCTGTTCCTTGCCACCGCGATCGTGGTTTCCTCGGCCGTCGGATTTGCTGCCGACGAAACCTGCACCACCTGCGGCGGCGTGGTGTCAGTGACCGGTGATTTCGCGCACCACAAGGGCGAGACGACTCCCGCGACCGCTGCGACCGGCTTCAAGGCCGAGGCGTATCGTGAGGACATCAATGGTCGATCGTTCACCGTCACCGTCGCGAATCTCCCCGCAGGCCGCTACGCGATCGAGATCTCTGCGGTGGAGGCGACGGCCACGGCGGCGGGCGAGCACGTGTACGAAGTTCGCGCGGGCGATGTCGTTTTCGCGAAGGACTTCGATCTCATCACGGCCGCCGGAGGGCCGCACGTCGTGGCGACGATTCGAGGCTCGGTCGAGAAAGCCGACGACGCGCTGCGCGGGCCGTTGCGGCTGGTGTTCTCTGCGAGCAAGGGCAGGGCGAAGTTCAACACGATCGCCATCCGTGACCGCTCGGGTGCGGCGGTGGTTTCGTTTGCCGCCAACGAACTCGCGAACGTCTTTTCGGCGCAATCGGTGCGTGTGCCCGAGATCAAAGAACCGGCGGTCTGGCGTGATCCCGCCAGACCGCTGCGCGCCCGGGCCGCCGACCTGATTCGCCGGATGTCGCTCGCCGAGAAAGTTGCGCAGCTCAAGAACGCCGCGCCGTCCATCCCGCGTCTTGGGCTGCCAGCCTACGATTATTGGAACGAGGCCGCGCACGGCGTCGCCAACAACCACATCGCCACGGTGTTTCCGCAGGTAATCGGAGCGGCCGCTTCGTGGAACCCCGAGCTATGCCGCCGCGAGGGACGCACCATCGGCGTCGAAGGCCGCGCGAAGTTCAACGACTACGCCAACCGCCACAACGGCGACTCGAAGTGGTGGGCCGGCCTGACCTACTGGGCGCCGAACGTGAACATCTTCCGCGATCCGCGGTGGGGCCGCGGCCAGGAGACGTACGGCGAGGACCCGTTCCTCACCGCCGAGATGAGCATCGAGTTCGTGCGTGGTATTCAAGGTGACGATCCCGATCACATGCTTGCGATGGCCTGCGCGAAACATTTCGCCGTGCACAGCGGGCCCGAACTCGACCGCCACAAGTTCGACGCGGTCGTTCCCGAGCGCGATCTCTACGACACCTACCTCCCGCAGTTCGAGCGCCTCGTGCGCGAGGCAAAGGTCGCCGGCGTGATGAGCGCGTACAACGCCATCAACGGCGTGCCCGCGAGCGCGAGCCATTTCCTCCTCACCGAACTGCTGCGGCAGCGCTGGGGCTTCGACGGCTATGTCGTCTCCGATTGCGATGCGATCCGCGACATCTACGGCGAGAAGATGCACCGCTACGTGAAGACGGCCGAGGAGGCTGCGGCCCTCGCTGTGAAGGCCGGCTGCAACCTTTGTTGCGGCGGTGACTACAACGCGCTCGTCCGCGCCGTGCAGCTGGGGCTCGTCACCGAGGCCGAGATCGATGAGGCGCTCCACCGCACGCTGTGGACCCGTTTTCGCCTCGGTCTTTTCGATCCCGCGGACTCGGTTGCGTTCAACAAGTACACGCTAGCCGACAACGATCTGCCTGAACACGGCCGCGTCGCGCTCGATCTCGCTCGTCAGTCGATCGTGCTGCTCAAGAACGACGGCGTCCTTCCGCTCGACCGGACGAAGTTAAAGCAGATCGCGGTCATCGGCCCCAACGCCGCCTCGAAGTCCATGCTCGAGGGCAACTATCACGGTTCCGCGTCACGTCCGATCTCGATTCTGGATGGCATCAAGCGTATCGCCGAACCGGAACTCAAGGTCCTGCATGCGATGGGTTCTCCGATCACCACCAAGCCCGGTAGCGCACCGTGGTCGGGGCAGGACAACACCACCGATCGCACCGTCGCCGAGCTGAAAGCCGAAGCGCTGGGCGTGGCTGCGCAGGCGGATCTCGTCATTTACGTCGGCGGCATCACTCCGGCGCAGGAAGGCGAGAGCTTCGACCGAGAATCCATCGAGTTGCCGGCCGAGCAGACGGACCTCATCCGCGCGCTCCATGCCACCGGCAAGCCCGTCGTGTTGGTCAACTGCAGTGGGTCGGCGATGGCTTTCCCTTGGGAGGATGAACACCTCGCGGCGCTCGTGCAGGCGTGGTACCCGGGACAGGAGGGTGGACGAGCCGTCGCGGAAGTGTTGTTCGGCATCGTCAATCCGTCCGGCCATCTCCCGGTCACGTTCTACCGCTCGACCACCGATCTGCCGGACTTCTCCGACTACTCGATGAAGAACCGGACCTACCGGTACTTTACCGGCAGACCGCTTTACGCCTTCGGTCACGGCTTGAGCTACACGAGCTTCGACTACAGCAACCTGCGGGTCGCCCGTGCCGGAGTGGACGCGCTTACTGTGACGATCGAGGTGGCCAACATCGGATCGCGCGAAGGCGACGACGTCGTGCAGCTCTACGCCACGCCACCGGTTTCGTCTCGGCCGCAGGAGACCCGGGCGCTCTGTGGATTTGCCCGCGTGCACCTGAAGCCCGGCGAGAAACGCGCGGTGAGCATCACGGTACCCGCAGTCGCCCTGCGGCGCTGGGACCCCAGCAAAGGCGATTACCTCATCCCGCGCGGCGAGTGGACGATCGCCGCTGGCGCCTCCTCCGCCGATCTTCGGCAGACGACTACGGCCGAATTTTGAGCCGTACGATTCAGCCGAGCTCACGCTACCGGTTGTTCGCAGGCGCACCGAACCCGCGAGTGGGCTCTTCGCTCGGTCGGCGCACGGCGAAGGCGAGACGGACGCAAGTCGTGGCGCGATGCCCGATGGGCGGCGATTCCGCCCCAATAAGGAAGCAACACCAGCAGGGGGCGGGGCCGCCGAGTCCGCCGAGCGAACGGACGGTTCGGAGAACAGTCGCGACCTTGGGTTTCTCGGGGCCGGGGACCAGACTGTCGCGCGATCGCAGGGCACAAAAAAAGGAAGTGGCGGACCGACTTACGCGGTCCGCCACCCCCAATGTGCTACTGACCCGGTTCGTTGCTAGGTCAGAACCGGAATGTATTGGTCAGCTGCCATGTCTGCGGCGGGCGGATGCGATAGCCGGCCGGAGTGCCGTCGGGCTGCGTCGTGATCGGGACGAGTTCGTTGCCGACGAAGGCATTGCGCACGTTGAGCTGGACGCTCCAGTCGATGCCTTTCCAGATATTGCGGCGGTAGCCGACCCAGAAGTCGAAGTTGTACTCGCCGTCACCACGATAGGGATTCGAGATGTCGTAGTAGACCTGCGTGGCGACCTCGCCGTTGATCACCGGGTAGCCGATGATGATCGACGATTCGTAGCGCACGCCACCGCCGACATTGAAGCCCTTCAGGAGGCCTGAATTGAAATCGTAGTTCGAGATGAGGTTGAAGCGCCACCGGCGCAGCTCGGGGACGTTGGTGCCCTCCTGCAGCTTGAGCATGTGGTAGTTCGAACCGACGATCTTGTTCCACTGGTACAACGTGGTCTCGTTGCCGGGACCGCCCCACCAGATGCGGAGGTCGCCCGCCGCGGTGGTGTTGAGGGCCGTCTCGTACGCCGTGACGAACTCGGTCAGGGCCTCTCCGCCGACGTTGTTGCGCTGGGCGGAGGTCTTGGCGCCGTTGAGGGTCAACCGCCAGTTGCTGGTGATTTGGGCGTTCACCTCGAGTTCGTAACCTTTCGAGATGCTGTCCTCGGTCACCGCCATGCCGGTGGGCATTGTGGTGCTGAGGCCGGAACCCGCTCCGGTGAACGGCGTGGTCAGGTCGAGCTTCCACGCGGCGTAGAACCGCGGGTCGAGTTTCGCCTGCCAAGCGCGCCATCCGGCGACAGCGGCCGCCTCGCGGGCCTGGGCCTGTTCGAGGGTCTCGCCCGGCGCCGGACCGTAGTTGTATTGGGTCGCGGTGGGATCGGGGTTCGGAACGGCGTCGCTGATGCGGTCGCCGGTCCAGTCGTACTGGAAGTGGTTCGCCCAGTTGCCACCCCAAGTCTGGGAGGCGCCGATGAACCAGAGGCTTCCGGAGAGCGACTCGTTCGAAACGTTCTTCGAGGCGGTCTCGTATTTGTTCAGCTTGAGCGAGAACCGGCCGTCCTTCGTTTCCAGAAGGATGCCCTTATCGACGGTCGTTCCGGTCGGGGGAGACAGCGGTTGATTGAAGAGGTCTACTCGCTGTGCCGACGGCTGGAAGTTCGAGGACTCGTTGTAGAACATGCTCACGTTCACGGGGCTCTTCTTCAGGAGGCGGTCGAGGCCGGGCAGGTCGTTGATGTGGGCGACGATCATCCAGCTGTGGGAGGTCATCTGGATGCGGTTGTCGTACGCTTCCGGCAGATGGTAGTTCTCCGGCGAGAGGTTGATCACGCCGCGAGTCGCCGCATTGGCACCATAGGTGGCCGAGGAGGTGACCGAAGCCGCCCACGACTTGGCGATGTCCTTGCGGACACCCCAGGTGCCGACGATCGCGTTGTTCAGGAAGTGCCCTTGCCAAACGAAGGCGTTGGAGGTCACGCGGGACCGGGTGAGACGCGCCGACGTTGTGTTGTGGGCACGGTTCGCCGCCGAAGCTTCAGAGTCGACCCAGTCGATCGGGTGCTGGACCCAGCCCACGTAGTTGGCCGGATTCTCCGACTGAGTGGTGATGCGGGGATGGCTTGCGGCAGTGGGATCGTTGAATGCCGGGATGTCCGGGTAGTATTCGTTGATCCATTCCGCGGCCGGGTCCACGTAGTTGGAGCTGGTCGGATCGGTGGAACGGTTCCACGTGCTGTCGAAGGTCCACACGGCGTGTGGCAACACGACCTGGGCGGCGCGCGGGTTGGGGAGGTAGGCGCCCGAGGCGGTGGTGCGGTTGATCAGCGAGTCACCGAGATAGATCACCGTGTTCGGGACCATGTAGTTGTCGGTGATGGCGTACGGGTTGCCGGAGGTCTTCCAAGCAGCGTAGGCATCATCGGCGGTGTACCGGATCCAGGAGCGGTCTTCCTTCTTGTTCTCGTCCGCGGCGAAAAGGCCGGTGACGGTGTGCTTGCCGAGGAACTTGGTGAACCAGTTCTTACCGAGCTTCTCGAAGTCTTGCGAGGCGAAGACGGTCGCCCGTTTCACTTCCTTCTCGGACCGGAACGAGCTGTTGTTGCTCTGTCCGTTGTCCGAGAGGAAGGCGCGACCGACGTTGGGATTCGGGGTGCCGTCGGCGAACGGGTCGCCGTTGAGACCGGCCGGGGTGCCATTGCTGTAGACATTGTTGATGTCGACGTAGATGGCCTGATGTCCGCCGGAGAGCAGGCTGAGACGGCCGTTCTTGTAGAGCTCCTTGTTGTAGGCGAGCTCGAAGCCGATCTGGTCGTTGAAGAAGGTTTGGGCGAGGCTGACGTTGTACGTCCGGAAGTCCTGCCATTCCTTCTTGTTGGGACCGTCGAGCAACTGGTTGTAGAAATCGAAGATCGACGAGTCGGTGAGGGAGTTGTCCTTGTAGACGCCGAAGTTCGCGTAGGGCAGGCCGGCGTTTTTCGCGAAGTCCGCGTATTGGGCGATGCCGCCCGGACGCTGCCACGGAATGCCGCCGATGGTCTTGTCGATGGCGCCGGTCGAGCTGATGCCGCCGGTGTAGGAGCCTGGTTCGAGAATCCAGCTGTCGGTGATGCCGGGGGCATCATTGTTGAAGTAGACGAGCGGGCCGCCGTACTGCTGGGCGAAGTTGCCGATCCAGGGATTGTAGTACGGGTTGGGCTGGCCGGCGTCCGGGCCGCCGTTGATGGCGGGACGGATCTGGCCGTGGTTCGGGCGACCGGTGTTGTCGTCGGTCAACTGAGTGGAGTTGAACGTTTCCCGATTGAGGTTGCGGTAGGTGACCGTGTTACCGGCGAGGTCCTTGCCCTGGTAGGTGCCGGTATAGAACCACGGGGTGAGCAGGTCGATCGGGGGCAGGGTGCGCGGGTTGTTGGAGCGCACACGGCCCACCTCGTAATTGCCCTTGAGGATGGTGCGCATGCCGGCGCGTTTGAGAAAGGCCGGCTCGAAGCGCAGCGCGCCGTAGAGGCGTTCGTCCTTCGAGAATGCCGGCTCCTGCTTGAACTGGTCGTCGTTGCGCAACGCGGCCACGCGCACGGCGAGCTGGTTCTCGATGAGCACGCGATTGAGGTCGAGCGTCTGGCGGTTCGCCCCGTAGCTTCCGATACGGAAGGTGGCCTCATTGGCGTTGGCGAACATCGCCTGCTTCGAGCGGGTGTTGATGATGCCTGCCGGGCTGCCCATGCCGAAGAGGATCGAATTCGCGCCACGCTGGAGATCGACACCATCGACGGCGTAACCGTCCCACGGGATGTCGGTCATGTAGAAGTCGCGGGTGTTGTCCGCCGCGGCGAGGCCGCGGATGCGGGTGTTGGTGTTCGGGCTGATGAACTTGCTCGACTCGTCGAGCAGTGGTCCGTCGCCGTGACCGCCGAAGTTGCCGTACGAACCGCCGACCTCGGAGCCGGTGGTGTACTGGAGCAGGGTGCGATTGTCTGTGGCTCCGACGTCCTTGAGGAACTCGGAGGTCACGACGCTCACGGCGCTGCCGATGTCGCGTAGTTCGGTATTGAGACGATTGCCCGCCAGGGTGGTTGAAGCGGCATAACCCGTGGCGGCCGACGCACTGACTTCGAACGGACTGAGGATAACGACATCCTCATTCGTCTTCGCGGCCTCCGTGGATCCCGGAGCCGAATCCGCCGGGGCCGTCTGGGCGACGAGCATGGGCGAAAGCATCGCGGCGGCTACCGCGACGCGGTTTTTCATCTTCATCATAGCTTGTTGTTTTGGGGATTGCGCACCTCAGAAAGCCAGAGGTGCGGGGACACTACCTGTTGTTGTCCGGGGGGGACGCAGGATGCGCGTGAACACCAACGACTCGCGACGTCCGGCCGATCAAGGAATCGAATGGATGGGTGGGGGTAGTACTATCGGGTACCAGCCGCTGGACCGGCTGTTCGGCACGGCAACAAATCTCAAGTCCGGCGGCGTCCGCGAGGATGCGAAGCACCGCTCGTCCGATGGCTCGGACGCCCATCCACAGCTTTGCCGGAGACGACAAATCCGACCCGGCTCGACACTCCGATGCGGAGGACGAGGACGGTTGTTGGGGGAACCGCGGAGGCCGCGGCCGGGCACGCCGTGGCGGCGCGCTACTCGACGTTGGCGATCTGCTCGCGGATGCGCTCGAGCTCGTTCTTGGCTTCGATCACGAGCTTCGCGATTTCCAGATCGTTGGCCTTGCTTCCGGTGGTGTTCACTTCGCGGCCGAGCTCTTGGAGCAAAAACTCCGTCTTGCGGCCGATTTCGCCCTCGGAGCGGAGGAGCGAATCGAGTTGGTCGAGATGACTGCGGGCGCGGGTGATCTCTTCGGCGATGTCGCAGCGGTCGGCGAACAGCGCGATCTCCTTGAGCACGCGTTCGTCGGACAGGTCGATCGACAAGCCCGCGTCGCGGAGGCGGCGGAAGAGGTTTTCCCGGTAACCGGCGGCTACCTGCGGCGCGCGAGCGGCGATGGCGTCGAAGTGTCCCCGGATCAACGTGACGCGGGCGAGCATGTCGGCCTGGAGCGTGGCGCCTTCACGGGCGCGCATCGCGGCGAAACCGGCGAGCGCCTGGTCGACGAGCGCGAGGAGCGGCGCTTGGGCACTCTCGGCAGAGGGCAGGTCGTGGTTGTTGCGCAGACTCGCGGCGATCTGCCAAAGCAGATTGGCATCAGGCGCGAATGGGACGCCGCGTTTGGCCGCCAGAGCGGCGAGATGGTCAAGCGCGCGGCCGAGCGTGGCCTCATCGGGCAGGCCTTCCGCGCGACCCTCGGGCGCGCGGACGGAGATCGAGACGGACACGCGACCCCGTGTCGCCACGGAACGGACGCGGTCGCCAACGGCGGTCTCGAGCTCGCGCCACTCGTCGGGGAGGCTGACAGCGATCTCGATCCCGCGTCGGTTGACGGAGGAAACCTGGACGGAAAGTTCGTGGCCGGCGAAGGGAGCCGCGGCCCGGCCGAAGCCGGTCATGCTTTTCATGTGGGAAATCTCAAAGGTCCAAACCGCCAAACGCCAAAGAAATCGGAGCGAATGCAGCTCACTCGAGCTTCTTTATGATCGCTGTGAAGATGAGTTTCAACTCGTGGGCTTCTTGTCGGAGTCGTTGTCGCTCTGCCTCCAGGTCGGCGGCGGTGCCCACGTTGAGGAGACGGAGCCAGAGCTGGCTTTCCTTCGCCTCCTTGCGGGAGAGGCGGAAGTGCAACACCCGATCCTTGTCGCCGAGCGCTTCGTTGGCCTCGATGCAGTTTGCCGGGACCGAGCCGGAGGCGCAGCACGAGCTGCCTCACGTCCTCGATGTTGGACACGGTTCGCGGGAGTCGACCGACCAATCGGCGCACCTCTTCCGCAAAGATCGCGGTCCGCTCCTCGAGATCTTTGGGATGCTCGCCCATGGGCGCTATTTGGAGTTTGGCGCTTTGGCGTTTGAGTTTTTGGCCCCGAGAATTTCTGCCACCTGCTGCACGTCTTTGTCGCCGCGGCCGCTGAGGTTCACGATCACGATCTTGTCCTTGGGCAGCTCCGCGGCGCGTTTGAGCGCGAAGGCGAGGGCGTGCGTCGATTCGAGGGCAGGGATGATGCCTTCGAGGCGCGAGAGCAGCTGGAAGGCCGCGAGCACCTCGTCGTCGGTCGCGTAGGCGAAATCGATCCGGCCGCGCTCATGGTAGAACGCGTGCTCGGGGCCGACGGCCGCGTAGTCGAGACCTGCGGACACCGAGTGGGTGAGGTCGATCTGGCCGTCGGCGTCTTGCAGGATGAAGGTCTTGCAGCCCTGAAGCACGCCGAGGCGGCCGCCGGCGAAGCGTGCCGCGTGTTCGCCGCGTTTGATGCCGTGGCCGCCGGCCTCGACGCCGGTCATGCGGATGCTCGGCTCCTCGAGAAACTCGAAGAAGAGGCCGATGGCGTTGCTGCCGCCGCCGACACAGGCGATGAGCTCGTCCGGGAGTCGGCCTTCGCGCTCGAGGATCTGAGCGCGGGCTTCCTGGCCGATCACTCGGTGGAAATCGCGGACCATCTTCGGGTACGGGTGCGAGCCGTAGGCGGTGCCGAGCACGTAGTGTGTACTGCGGACATTCGTGACCCAGTCGCGCATCGCTTCGTTGATCGCCTCTTTCAGCGTCTTCTGGCCGGCTTCGACGCCGACGACGGTCGCGCCCATGAGGCGCATGCGGAAGACGTTCAACGCCTGCCGGGCCATGTCGACTGCGCCCATGTAGACGACGCATTCGAGCCCGAACTTCGCGCAGGCCGCTGCGGTGGCGACGCCGTGCTGGCCAGCGCCGGTTTCCGCGATGACGCGCTTCTTGCCCATGCGGCGGGCGAGGAGAACTTGGGCGAGGGCGTTGTTGATCTTGTGCGCGCCGGTGTGGAGAAGGTCCTCGCGTTTGAGGTAGATCTTGGCGCCGCCGACATGCTGCGTGAGGCGCTCAGCGAAATAGAGCTGTGTGGGCCGGCCGGCGAACTCCTTGAGGTGGTGCTTGAGCTCCGCCTGAAACGCCGGATCGAGCCGCACCCCGTCGTACGCGCGCTCGAGATCCTGCAGGGCGGTCATGAGCGTCTCGGGCACATAGACACCACCATACGGGCCGAAATGACCGGCGGCATCGGGGAGGGAGTTGCGGTCGAGCGAGGCAGGCGCGGAGGACATGGGAAACGAAGCAAGGGCAGGGCGCCGTGGTTGGCAACTCTGCCGGTGCGACGGCGGTTCCTCGGCGCACGCTCCGCCGCCGCTCTCCGCGGCCAGATTGATCCGATCGCTTTCAACGTGTTCGGTCGATCTGTTGCGGCCGCTGCGGCGCCGGCGAAGAGACGGCAAATCCGTTCTGGGGGCGGCACCCCGGTCCACAGTGGGGGTCCAGCGCAGCGTCGATATCGAGCCGGCGCGCTCCGGCAAGGCGTGCCGCCGGTCCGCGGCAGGAAGTGCCGAGATCGTGGCGTGTGGCGATTGGAGTTGTTGAAAACCAAGCTGTAACACCTCTGGCACTGGCCTTGCACTAGGGCGCCGGAATGCAAGCCCAGGGTCGTAGAACGCCGCCCGAGGCACCCGCCTCAACATCATCTGCCGAAATCGGCGCCTCCTACCGTTTCCTCGTCCGCTCGGCGGAAGAAGCGGTCGGGGCGATCCGTAAGCAGTTGGGCGACGAGGCTCGGGTGGTTTCGGTGCGTGCAGTGAAGGCCGGCGGGATCGCCGGTCTGCTGGGCAGCACCCGGCTCGAGGTGATCGCGCAGGCTCAGCCGGCACCCGCGCTTCAGGCGCCGGCCAGCAAAGAACCGGTCGTCGAGCCTATGCCTGCGCTTGAGGAGATCGCGGCGACGGCCACGCCGACCGCACGCGCAGTCACGCCAAGTGCGCTCTATGCGGCAGCCGCACCAGCCGCGGAACGCGTTCCCGCTCCGACGCCAGCGCGGACCGCTCCGGCCGAGAGCGCGATGAGCGAGACGCGGCGTTCCGCCCCGGCGCCGAAACTCGATGGGCTGCTGCGCCGGTCCGGACTTTCCGAGGCGTTGATCGCGCGGCTGCAATCGACTCCGGGTTGGCCGGAAGCCGAAGGCCGGCCGCTGCACCAAGGCCTTTCCGAAGTGGCGGGGCAGATCCGTCGGCTCGCGGCGACAGCCAAGACGCGGCCGCTGCCCGCTCGCGCGGCGTTTGTCGGGTTGCCCGGCGTGGGATGCACGACGGCGTTGTGCAAATGGCTTTCGGCGGAGGTTTTCACACACGGTCGCCACGGCACGGTGGCAAGCATCGAGTTCGACCGGCCGAAGGCCGCCGAGGATCTCGCGGTGTTCGCGGAGTTGCTCGGGGTCGACTTCGCTCGCGCGGTGCCGGCGCCGGATTCAGGGGAGGAACGTTTTTGTTACGCGGACATGCCTTCGCTCTCGCTCACCCGCGCGGACGAAAACGCGCGGCTGCGGGCGTTCCTCGACGAGGCGCAGATTCGCGGGCGCGTGCTCGTCGTCTCCGGGCTGCTCGACAGTGCTGTGCTGCGGCAGGCGTGTACGGCCGGACTGGAGATCGGTTGCACCCACGTTGTCTTCACCCAGCTCGACGAACTCCCGCAGTGGGGTAAGTTGTGGGACTTCTTGATTGAGGCACCGCTGGCGCCGTTGCTCGCCACGCTGGGCCCGAGCCTGAGCGGCGAGTGCGAGAGCGACGTCGTCGGCGCGGTGTTGCGCCGGACGTTTCCCTGGAGCTGACCATGCGTTACGCGTTTTTCATCGGCGGTTTCATCGGTTTCACGTTGACGGCGGCGACGGGGTTCCTGTCTGGCCGCCCGGGTGAGATCGTCTTCCGCGATGCGGCGATCAGCTGCGTGGTCGCTGCGTTCCTTTTCCGGTGGTTCTGGTCGGTGGTGGTGAAGGCCTTCGTGGAGGCCGCGCACCAACGCCGCCAACAAGCCGCCCAGTCCGCCAAGTCCGGCGATGAATCGTCGGCGTCTCCTGCTGCTCAACCCTGAACGAGTCTGAACCATGAAAGCCGCCCAAGGTACCGCGAAGAAATCGCCCGCCCCCGTCGAGCCCGCCCCCGCTGCCGCTCCGTTGAAATCTGCCGCCGCCGCCGTGTGGCGCACCTACCAAGGAGCCGAGGCGAGCACGCTCGACGAGAAGGCGCTCACCGAACGTTACCTGCCGCTCGTGCGCTCGGTCGTCGATCGTATCCGGATCAATCTGCCGCCGCACATCGAGGCCGAGGACCTCTACAGCGTGGGCATCCTCGGGCTCATCGCGGCGGTGAAGAACTACGATCCGAAGCAGAACAACACGTTCGCGGCCTACGCCAGCCGCCGCATCCGCGGCTCCGTGCTCGACGAGCTTCGCCGCCTCGACTGGCGTCCGCGTCGCGCGCGGGCCAAGGCCCGCCGCATCAAGGAGGTGATCGCCGAGATCGAGCAGAAGAACGGCCGGCCCGCGACGGACGACGAGGTGCGCAAGGCGCTGGGCATCTCCGCCAAGGAGTACGCCAAGTGGCTGGAGGAGGCGAAGCCCGCCTGCTTCCTCGCGCTCGACCAGTCGCCCGACGAGGAGGGCGGCGAACGTTCCAGTCTCCACGAGATCATCGCCGACGACACCGACGTGCTCGCCCGCGACGACATGGAACGTCGCGAGTTGCAGGAACTTGTCGCTCAAAGAATCCGCCAACTGCCCGATATACCGCGCAAGATCCTCGCGATGTATTACCACGAAAACATGCGGTTGGCGGAAATCGCCTCCGTCTTCAACCTCACCGAGTCCCGCATCTGCCAGATTCACGCCCAGACGATCATCGGGCTGCGTGGCTACATCCAACGCGTGCGGGAGCAATAAGCGGGACCGACCAACATGATTCTGCTGGTCGGATTTCTGATCGTGTTCGGAGCCGCGATGGGCGGCTTCATGGTGGCCGGTGGCAACCCGCTGGTGTTGCTGCACGTCTCGGAGTTCATCGTCATCGGCGGCATCGCACTTGGCATCGTGGTGATTTCGAGTCCCACCCACTCGATCATGGCGATGATCGCGAAGATCAAAGGCGCGGTCGCCGGCGGGCACACGGGCAAGGCCGAGTACATGGATCTGCTGAAACTCCTCTATGAGATCTTCCTGCTCGGCCGCCGCAGCGGTCTGATCGCCCTCGAAGGCCACATCCTCGAGCCGGAAAAGAGCACCATCTTCACGAAATACCACAGCTTCGTGCACCACCCCGAGCGGGTGGAGTTCCTGTGCAACGGCCTGCGACCTGTCGTCGACGGCAAGATCAAGCCCGACCAACTCGAGGCGTTGCTCGAGGTGGAACTCGACGCGAAAGCCAACGAAGCCGACGAACCCGTCCACATCCTCCAGCTCGTCGGCGATTCGCTGCCGGGTGTCGGCATCGTCGCCGCGGTGCTCGGTATCATCAACACCATGGCCGCGATCTCCGAAGGCCCGGAAGCGGTCGGCGAAAAGGTCGCCGCGGCGCTGACCGGCACCTTCATCGGCGTGTTTGCTGCGTACGGCTTCGTCAATCCGCTCGCCGCCCGCATCAAACACAACAACGCCAACGACGATAAATATTTCCGCTGCATCCTGCAGGCGGTGTCCGGTTTCGCGAAGGGCCTCGCGCCGCTCATGGCCGTTGAGGTCGCGCGTCGCTCGCTCGACAGCACGGTCCAGCCGGGTGCCGACGAGCTCGAGGGGATCCTCAAGGGCATGCCGCCGGCCAAGTGAGGCTGCGGCGCGGAGGAACTCGCGATGGCGAAAAAGAAAGATGCCCACCACGGCGGCGCCTGGAAGGTCGCCTTCGCCGATTTCATGACGGCGATGATGGCGCTGTTCCTCGTGCTCTGGATCTCGGCCCAGGACCAGGAGATCCTCATCGCGACGTCGCAGTATTTTCAAAGCCCGTTCAACTCGCCCCTCGACAACACCAGCGGCGTCCTGCCGTTCCAGTCGAACTCCACGCCACGCGGCGATGACAGCGAGTCCGGCGGCAAGAACAGCGCCGCGGTCGACCTCTCCGCGATGCAGGCTCTCGCCCGCGAATTCTACCGGTTGCTCAACGTCTCCGAGACCGATCCGAACAACCCGGTGCGCGTCGAAGTGACCAGCGACGGCTTGCGCGTCACGCTCTACGACCGCGCCAACCAGCCCGTTTTCCAGCGCGACAGCGCGGAGTTCACCGAGTGGGGCAACATGACGATCCAGAACCTCGCCTGGCTGATCGATCGGCAGAAGTTCCGCATCGTTGTCGAGGGTCACACCCGCGCGGGCGTGAGCAGCACGCGCCCGGACTACACCGAGTGGGATTTGGCCACGGATCAGGTGCAGGCGGTGCGCCGCGCGCTCACCTACTACGCCGTCGATCCCTCACGTTTCGAGCGCCTCAGCGGCTATGGCTCCTCGATGCCGCTGCCCGGCGAGGCGCCCGACTCGTTGCGCAACCAGCGCATCGTGATGAGTCTCTCCATGGCGGGGCGACCCTCCGACACGCGAGATTCGAAGAAGACCCGCGAAACGCCGCACGCGGCCCCCGGCGAGCATCCCTGATTTTCCTCTGTGAAAGACTTTCTCCAGAATCGTCCACGGGTGAACGCGCCGCATCGCGGCACCGCCGAGTTCACGGCTGCCGCGTCGCAGCCGACTCCGCTCTTCGATGCCGCCATGCTCGGCACCGCGCATCCCGGTGGCGGAGGGCACGAGCCGAGCGTCGAAGCGATCAAGGAGGGCGACCGCGTCACCAAGCTGATCGTCACCTGCCGCTGCGGAGAGAAGATCGAGATCCTCTGCGCGTACGCGCCCGGCCAGCGCTGAGCGCGTGTCACCCGACGGCGCGTACACGTGCGGCCGTGCGGTGCGGTGGAGCGGGGGAGGGCACGTCTCGCGGCGCGGCAGGCCGGCTTGGGCACTCTTTGGGCTGGTTCGCCGCGGGCACAACCTTCCGCGATGCCACAGGAAGAGTTTTCCTCCTCGTGGCGCGGTGTTTTCTTAAGTCGCAGTGAATCAGCGCGAAATGACGGTGGCATAGGGGCTGCAACTGAGGCCGGGAATGAATATTGGCCTCTACCTCGGAGCTGCGGCGATGGGCGCCCTGGAGCGCTGGCAGGAAGCCACGTCTCAGAACATCGCCGCCAGCGGCACACCGGGTTACCGCAAACGCGAGGTCGAGTTTTCGATGGATGCCGCCGGTGCGCTGCCCGCAGGCGCCGCGAATGGCAACGCCACCCAGCCCGCCGAGTTTCCCTCCAGCCGGGTGTCGGTTGCGTTTCATCCCGGCCAGCTCATCGGCACCGGCCGCGAGCTCGATGTCGCGATCCAGGGCGACGGCCTTTTCGAGGTGCAGACCGCCGACGGCAACCGCGCCTACACCCGTGCCGGAAGTTTCTATACCAACTCTGAGCGCGTGCTCGTCGACGCCCAAGGCAACACCTTGCTGGGCGAGGGTGGGGCGCCGATCCAGTTGCTTCCTGATGGTGGCCCGCTCGCGATCGCGGGCGACGGCACGCTCTCGCAGAACGGCCAGCAGATCGGTCGCCTCACGATCCAGCGTTTCGCCGATCCGCAGCAGCTCACGCCGCTCTCCGGCGGACTCTTCGCCGCCGGCGGCCAGACACCCGAGACCGTCGAGAATCCCACGCTCGTGCAGGGCTCCCTCGAGACGAGCAACGTGCAGGCCGTCGGCGAGATGGTGAACCTCATCCAGATTTCCCGCGCCTACGAAGCCGCGCAGAAAGTCATCACCTCGCGCGACGACACTCTCGACAAGACCATCCGTGCCGCCGTCTAGCCGCACCCGTTTTCGCCCATGAACTCGCGCCGCCTCCGCCTCTCTTCTCCCGCCACCCTCCGCCTCGGTCCCGTGCAGCGCCTGCTGGCGTTCTGCCTCGGAGAGAGTCCGCGTCTGAGTCCGCCGTCGCGCCGCCGTACACCCGGCCGTATCGGCCGTTCCCTGCCGAAGGAGTGATTCACTCCGCGCCCGCCACCACTGACCCCGCCGCCGATGAACGTCTCCCTCTATTCCTCCGCCACGGGCATGCAGGCCCAGCAACTCAACCTCGACACGATCGCGAACAACCTCGCGAACGTAAACACCACGGGGTTCAAGAAATCGAAGCTCGAGTTCCAGGACCTGCTCTACCAGCAGACGCGCGCCGCCGGCGCCGATAGCGGCGCGGGCAACCAGGTGCCGTCCTCGCTGCAGGTCGGCGCTGGCTCGCGCGTCGTGTCGACCGCCAAGATCTTCACGCAGGGCACGCTCTCGCAAACCGGCGAAGAGCTCGACATCGGCATCCAGGGCGAAGGCTTCTTCGAGATCCAGCGCCCCGACGGCACGAGCGCCTACACCCGCGACGGCTCGTTCAAGCTCTCCTCCACCGGCCAAGTCGTCACCAACGACGGCTTCCCTGTCCTGAGCGGTTTCCAGCCTATCCCGAACGGCGCGAAATCGATCTCCATTTCGCAAACCGGCGAAGTGACGGTCGCCACCGCCGACGGAGGCAGCACAAACTTCCAGATCCAACTCGTGCGTTTCGCGAACCCCACCGGCCTCGAAAACGCCGGCGGCAACCTCTACCTCGAGACCACTGCGAGCGGCACCCCCGAGCTCGGCAATCCCGGCACCGAAGGCTACGGCTCCACGATCCAGAAATACCTCGAGGGCTCCAACGTCGAGACCGTCACCGAGATGGTGAAGATGATCGTCGCGCAGCGCGCCTACGAGATCAACAGCAAGGCCATCCAGACCTCCGATCAGATGCTGCAGGAGGTCAACAACCTCAAACGCTGATGACCCGCTTCGCCCAGTCCCTGCGTCTCGCGTTTGTCACGACGATTTTCGCCGCCGTCTGCCCGCTTCGCGCAGCCGACACGGTGCACCCCGCGCAGTTTCTGCCGCAACTCGCGACCGACCTCACCGCCCATTTCGGCGTGAGCGGCGAGCTCCAGCTCGACCTGCTCCGCTCGTGGGCACCGCCCGTGTCGCCTCAAGGCGATTGGTCGCTCGCCATCGTCGCTCCGCCTCAGGCGCTCGCCTCGCAGATGATCGTGCGTGTACGCGTGATCCAGTCCGGGCGCGCGCTCGGCGAATGGAACCTGCCGTTGCGGGCGCAGCTCTGGGCCGACGCCTTTGTGGCGCGCCAGCCGGTGGCACGCGGCGAGCCGCTCGACCTCGCGCTGTTCGACCTCCGCCGCGTCGATTTCCTGCGCGAGAAGGACACCGTCCCCGCCGCGACCGACCTCTCCCAGCTCTCCGTCTCGCGAGGCATCGCCGCCGGCTCGACACTCTCCTGGCGCGATGTCGCGCGCCGCCAACTTGTCCAGCGCGGCGATCGGATCGATGTCGTCGCGAGCAACGGCGCGCTCGTCATCACCATGAAGGCGCTCGCGATGCAGGGCGGGGCGCTCGGCGAGACGATCGTCGTGCGCAATCCGGAGTCCCGCCGCGATTTCTCCGCCGTCGTCACCGCCGAGAACCAGGCCCGCGTCACCTTCTGACATGCATCGCCTCACGTTCGGTCTCCTCTTCCTGTTGCCGCTGGCCCCCGTCGCGCACGCGGACTCCGTGTGGCCGTCAGGCTCCTCGCGCGGCATGCTCGCCGACCGGCGCGCGTCGCGCACCGGCGACATCGTCACCATCATCGTGCAGGAGAGTGTGAGTTCGCAGAACTCCCAATCCTCGAAGGCGGACAAGGCGAGCAAGGCCGACAACGCCATCACGCAGTTCCTCTTCCCGACCACCGCCAGCCTCGCTGGTACGCACAACGGTTCACTGCCCGGCACCGGCTTCGACAACTCCAGCAGCACCGCCTCCAGTGGCGCCATCAGCAACAAGGCCACGCTCACCTCGCGGGCCGCCGTGCTCGTGACCGACGTGCTCCCGAACGGCAACCTCGTGCTCGAGGGCGTGCGGCAGGTCGCGATGGGCGGCGAGCGCCAGTACATGGTGCTGCGCGGCATCATCCGCCCCGAGGACATCAGCTCCAACAACACCATCTCCTCGACGAGCATCGCCAACGCCACGCTCGAGGTGATCTCCGAGGGCTCGCTCACCGACACGCAGGGGAAGGGCTGGCTCACGAAGCTCTACGAGCTGCTCCGCCTCTACTGAACGCCGCTCCGACCATGTCCCCCGCCACCATTTTCCGGATTCTCCTTCTGCTCGTGGTTGCCGTCCCGTGCGCGCGCGCCGAAGGCTCGCGGCTGAAGGACCTCGCGGCGATCGAGGGCGGCCGCGACAACCAGCTCGTCGGCTACGGCATTGTCGTCGGTCTCGCCGGCGACGGTGACAAGAACTCCGAGGCCACCTTGCGCTCCATCGCCAACGCGCTCCAGCGCTTCGGCATCTCCGTCTCCGCGAGCACGCTCAAGTCCTCCAACGCCGCCGCCGTGATGGTCACGGCCGACATCGGGCCTTTCCTCAAACCCGGCGCACGTATCGACATCACGGTCGCCGCGATCGGCGAGGCGAAGAGCCTGCAGGGCGGTGTGCTGCTCCAGACGCCGCTGCTTGGCGGCGATGGCAATGTCTACGCCGTGGCCCAGGGGCCGGTCGCGGTCGGCGGTTTCCTCGGCGGCACCGGCGGTCCCGGCGGCGCCACCGTGCAGAAGAACCATCCCACCGTCGCGGCGGTCGCCAACGGCGCGATCGTCGAGCGCGAGATCCCCGCCTCCTACGTGCGCGACGGCACCGTGCGCCTCCTCCTGCACCAGCCCGATTTCGTCACCGCCGCCCGCATCGCCGATGCCGTGAACGCCCAGTTCCCCGGCACCGCCCGTGCCCAGGACTCGGCGACGATCGCGGTCGGTCTGCCCGCGGATTTTGTTGGCAACGAGGTGTCGTTCATCGCCTCGCTCGGCATGATCGAGACCAGGCCCGACACGACCGCGCGGATCGTGCTCAACGAGCGCACGGGCACGATCGTCGCCACCTCCACGGTGCGCCTTTCGCAGGTCGCGATCAGCCACGGCTCACTCACGATCAAGATCGCCTCGACCCTCGGCGTCTCGCAGCCCGAGGCGTTCAGCAAGGGCGGCACCACGGCCGTCGTCCCCTCGACACGCACCGAGGTCACCGAGGTGAAGGGCGGCTTCCAGATGGTCGAGGAGCTGCCCTCGGTCGAGGAGCTCGCCAAGGCGCTCAACGCACTCGGGGTGTCCTCGCGCGAGATGATGGCTATCTTTCAGAGCCTCAAACGCGCCGGCGCCCTCCAAGCCGAAGTGGTCATCAACTAGCCCCGCAGCCATGTCACCCGTTTCCTTCAGTCCGCTGCTCGGTGTCGCCGATCCCCAGACGATCGACCGTTCGCTGCGTTCGGCGCCGCAACAATCCGCGGCGCAAGCCACCGCGGCACAGTTCGAAGCCATCCTCGTCCGGCAGTTGCTCAGCGACGCCTTCAAGCCGCTGCTCGGCTCGGCGGGCGGAGAGGCAATGCCCGGCAGCGACGTCTACCAGTACATGATCACCGACGTCGTTTCGCAGAGCGTCGCCCAGGGTGGGGGGCTCGGCATCGCGAAAATGCTCGTGCCGCAGCTCACCCCCAAGAGCGCAGCGACCGATAACAAGGAGGTCTCCTCATGATCCTCGCCCCGACAGCTCCCGTCCCCACGGCGTGGTCTCCCGTCGTCGACGCCCTGCGCAGCGAACTCGCCGAGTACGGCGGGCTGCTCCAGCTCATCGACGGCCAGCAGAAGAAGATCTTCGCGCTCGATTCGGCTGGTGTGGCGGAATTCGTGCCGCAACTCGAGCAACAGGCCGCGCTCGCGCGCGATCGGCGCGTGGAACGCGAAGGCGCGGTCCGCCGCTACGCCGTGGAACACGGCCAAGCCGGCGATCGCTCGCTGCGGCAACTCCTCCCCACATTTCCCTCCGAGGTGCGGCCGCTGCTCGAGGCGCTGATCGACGAGATCAACCACCTCCTCAACCGCACCAAACAGCGCACACGCCAGAACCAGCTGATGCTCTCGCGCCTCGTGGAGCTCCATCGCGAGTTCATCCCCGCGCTGCGCCCGCAGTCCTTCACCAAGACGTATTCGCGCCGCGGCCAGGTCGCCGTGTCCACCGCCGCCAGCGAATCCACTTACCGCGCCACCGGTTGAGCGCCCCGCACCATGTCCGGCCTCTTCTCCAGTCTCTACACGACCACCAACGCCATGCGCACGCAGACGGCGGCGCTCGACATCGTCGGCCGCAACATGGCGAACGTGAACAACCCCGCGTACGCCCGGCAACGCGTGGTGCTCGGCGACAAGGGATCGGTGAATACGCCGCTGGGCGCGCAGAGCCTCGGCACCGAGCCGGTCGGCATCCAGCAGATGCGCGACACGTTGCTCGACCGTCAGGTGACCGAGGAGACGGCGAACACGCGGCTCATCGAATCCCAGATCAAATATCTCCAGCAGGCGCAGACCGCCCTCGGACAAGGCCTGTTCAGCGATTCCGGCGCGGTCGACACGATCACGAACAATCCCGATCTGCCCGCCGGCATCGCGGCCTCGATCGACGCGTTTTTCAACGCGTGGCAGGCCTTCGCGACGGAACCTTCGAGCATCGTCACCAAACAGCAGCTCATCGCTAAGACCGACGACCTCATCGACAAGATCCACCTCGCCGACACGCGTCTTGCGGATATCGCGCTCCCGCCCGCCGCCACCGGTAACACGCTCACCCGGGAGATGGATGCCGATGTCGGACAGGTGAACGCGCTGCTCACGACCCTCGCGGACCTCAACCGCCAGATCGGGCAGGTCGAGATCATCAACCCCGGCGCCGCGGTGGATCTGCGCGACGCGCGGCAGTCCAAACTCGAGGAACTCGCGAAGTACGTCGACTTCACCACCGTCCAGCAGAGCGCCGGCCAGCTCGGAATCCAGATCAGCGACGGCCTCGGCGGCACGATCGACATCGTCAACCTCGCCACCGTCACCGGCTCGCTCGCGCGCAACGGCGACGACTACGAATGGACTCCCACCGCTGGTGTCGCGCAGGCCGCGTCGTTCGCGGGCGGAAGTCTTGCGGGATACCAGACGGTCGGCGCTACCGTTCAGGGCTATCGCGACAGTCTCGACACGTTCGTCGCGACCCTCGTCTCGGAGGTGAACACCGCGTACAACTCCGGCACCAACGGCCAATTCTTCCTGAGTACCGGCACCGATGCGGCCTCGCTCGCGCGCGTCGCCACCGCGACGACCGTGGTCGCCGGCGACGTGGGCGGCCCCTCCGGTGCAAACAACCGCGCGCTCGCCGTCGCCGGCCTCGCCAATGACGCGACTTTTCTCAACGGCACGCCCTCGACCGCCTATTCGCGTCTCGTCACGAGCGTCGCCCAGGACCTGACCACCACGAACACCCGCGCCGAGGACCAGCAGTCGTTGCAGGGCCTGCTCAGCGCGCAACGCAACTCCTACGGCGGCGTCTCCCTCGACGAGGAAACCGCCGACATGATGCGCTATCAGCGCGCCTACCAGGCGTCGGCGAAGCTGATGTCGATCATCAACGAGATGCTCTCCGACGCCATGAACACGCTGGCCGGCTGACGCCGACCCCCTCTCCGCCAACCCCTGACCCCCTCCCGCCATGCTCCGCATCACCTCCAGCACGCTCGCCTCGCGCATGACCAGCGACCTCACGCGCCTCTCGAACACGCAGAGCCGGCTCACGCAGGAGATGGCCTCGGGCCGGCGCCTCATCGACGCCAACGACGACGTGCCCGCCACCGGCCGCGTGATGGCGTACGAAAGTGAGAAGCGCAGCCTCCAGCAGTACGAACGCAACGCCCAGCGGGGCATCACCAACATCTCGGTCAGCAGCACCGCGCTCACCTCGATCAAGGAGGTCGCCAACAAGATCTTCAACATCGCGCCCCAGGCGGCCGCCTCCGGCGTGGCCGTCGACCAGGCGGCGCTCGCCGCGCAGATCGATGGGTTGCTCGAGCAGGCGTTGTCCCTCGCCAACAACCAGGTGGGCGGCACCTATCTTTTCGGTAGCCAGGAGACCAGCACAGCGCCGTTCACCGCCACACGCGATGTCAACGGTCGCATCACCGCTGTCACCTACACCGGCGATACCGGCGCCGCGCCCGAGGTGGCCGTGAGCGAAAGCGCCTCGGTGCCCACACTCAACAACGGCACGCAGAACCAGCAGCTGGAGACGATGCTCAACAACTTTGTCGCCATGCGCACCGCCGTGCTCGCCGACAACAAGCCGGTGATCGGCTCCCTCCAGAACGCGATCGGCGACGATGAGAGCAACATCGTCACTATGCTCAGCACGCTCTCCACCGCCCAGTTCCGCATTGAAGCGACGCAGGAGCAGAACAAGAGCCGTTTCAACCAGCTCGCCGACCTCTCCGCCGGCGAGACCGACATCGATCTCGCGGAGACGATCATCAAATACCAGAGCGCCGAACGCTCGTACGAGGCCGCGCTGCAGGCCGGTTCGAAACTCCTCCAGCAATCGCTGCTCGACTACATCTGAGCGGCTCCCCGCCCGCTCCCACCGAAGCCTTCACGCAGAACGCACCATGACCTCCCAGGAATTTTCCACTCTCTTCGCGGATGCCGAAGCCGGCCGCGCCGATGCGCAGTACAAGCTCGGCGTGAGCTACGACCGCGGCGAGGGCGTCACTCAGGACTACACCCAGGCGGCCCGGTGGATCGCCGCCGCCGCCGAGCGAGGGCATGTCCAGGCGGCGTGCACACTCGGGCTCTACTACACGAAAGGCGTGGGCGTCGCGCCGGACTACAATACCGCGGCGCGTTGGTTCCGGTCCGCGGCTTCCAAGGGGGAACCGCGCTCCGCGTTCAATCTCGCGCTCCTGCTGCAGGCCGGACTCGTCCCCGAGGCGGAGCCGGGCGAAGCCGCCGCGTGGCTCAAGCATGCGGCCGTGGCCGGCATTCCCGAGGCCCAGCTCAATCTCGGAGTCGACATTCTGGT
The DNA here is from genome assembly GCA_035298965.1 of Opitutaceae bacterium. Classification (GTDB taxonomy): domain Bacteria; phylum Verrucomicrobiota; class Verrucomicrobiia; order Opitutales; family Opitutaceae; genus CAJCBL01. The sequence goes on from DATGXO010000001.1 coordinate 32,752, forward strand.
GACAGCCAAGACTCCCGCGGACAAGGAAGTCGCGGCCGAATGGGTCTACTCCGCGGCCAAGAGCGGTCTCGCCGAGGCTCAGTACCAGCTCGCGCTCATGTTCGACACGGGTGAAGGCGTGCAATCCGATCGGATGCTCGCGATCGAGTGGTACGAACTCGCCGCCACTCAGGGACACGCGAGCGCGCAGTACAACCTCGGCCTCCATTACGAACTCGGGCACGAAGGGCTCGAGCGTGATCTGGACCGCGCTGCTGCGTTGTACCGCGAGGCCGCGGCGTCGGGCCACGAGAAGGCGATCGATTCGCTCATTTCCCTCGAGCGCTGAGGCGGGCGTCAGCAGCTCGCGACGCGAAGCCAGGCGAGGGGAATGCGGTGATTTTCTCACCGTACCGCACGGCGTCCGTGGGCGTAGGGTTCATTCCCTAGCTCTGTCGTGGGCACCACTACCCGCGCCGTTGACAGGGGATCACCCGTTTCTAGCAACGGGCGATCCTCACATGAAGTCGCTCAACGCCCTAGTCGTAGTTCTGCTCCTCGCCGGCGCCGCGTCCGCCCAATCCGCGGCCGATTACGGATTGCTCAACACCGGTTCGCTGCTCGCCGGAGGCACGAATCCGTACTCGCTGACCGCCAGCAGCGTGAGCGGCACCTACGGTCTCTATCTTCCGGGCAGCAGCGCGTGGCCGGTCGGCAACCCTTGGATCGCCAACGGCGGCACCGCCCAGTGGCTCGCGCTCTACTCGGGCAACAGCGCCCCCAGCGCGACCGCCTCCGTCCCAACCGTCGCCGCCGGCACGTACACGATCAGCTACTCGTTCGATCTCACCTCGGCTGCGGCGAGCGCCAGCAGTTTCGAGATCAACGCCGCCGTCGACAACAGCCTGAGCGTTTCGCTCAACGGCACCGCCCTCGCCAACCTCGGCACGCCAGCGGCCACGGTGAACTACGACTCGCTCAGCCACTACCATTATCTCGTGGACAGCACCGCGCTGCGCAGCGGCCTGAACACGCTCGAGTTCGCCGTGACGAACGCCGCCAGCGGAGGCAACAACCCCGCCGGTCTCTACGTCGCCTATTCCAACCTCACGGTGATTCCCGAGCCGTCCACCTACGCTCTATTCCTCGGCATCGGCACGCTCGTGGCCGCCGCCGGAGTGCGCCGTTTCCGGCGCTGAAGCTGCGAGTCCCCGCAAACCCTCGCGACGGCCGCGGACCTCGGGTTCGCGGCCGTTTCGTTTTCCGCGTCCGGCCGCGATGCATGGATGGCGCATCGCGCTTCCCGAAAGCGTTTGTGGACCGAGGCGCCGCGGGTTTCGTACTGGCGCAACTCCCCATGACTCAGCTTCTCGCTCTCGCCAGCCTCGGCGCGGCACTCGCTTCGGCCGCACCGGAAACCGCCACCTTCGACAGCGCCGGCGGCCTCACCGCGCTCGTCGATCAAGGCTGCACGCTCCCGCTCCACGCGCGCCTGGTCGCGGTTTTCGACGGCGGAGTGGAGGTCGAACTCCAGCCGCATGACCAACGCTCGCCGATCACCCGCGACGGGCTCGCGTTGCGCTGGGCGGGATCGATCACCGCGCCCAACGGCGCGAAATTCGAATACACCGCCGCCTGGGCGACGCAGCCCGCGCCGCGCGTTTCGCTCACCGTCTCGCAATCGGGCGACCACCCGCTCCCGCTGCGCGGCATCGATTTCGTGGTCGATCTGCCGCGGGCCGAGTTTGTCGGCGGCAAAGTGGCGCCAGGCGGGATCGGTTTGCCGGAAACGAAGCCGGTCGACGCCACCTTTCTTCGCATCGTCGCAGCCACCCTGGAACTCGCCGATGCCCGAGAAACCCGCCGACTCGCGCTCACGCTCGACCGCCCGCGCGAGGTCTCGTTGACCGACCATTGGGCGGCCGACCAACGCAGCTATCGTCTGCGCATCGCGGTGCAGCCGGGGCCGCTCACGAAGGAGCCGGTCGCGTTCGCCGCCGCGTTCCGCCTCGATGCCGCGCGCGTGACCGCCCCCGTGGCGCACCTGCGCGTCGACCCCGCCGAGCGCTGGCAGCGCTTCGACGGCTTCGGCGCGAATCTCTGCTGGGCCGCCGACAACGCCGTCACGAAGTACACGCTCGAGCACCTGCGGCTCGCGTGGTCGCGGCACGAGTTGAAGGCCATCCTGTGGGATCAGCAGCGCGCGCAACCCGGGCCGGTGCTCACCGATGACTTCGAACGCATCCGTCGCATCCATCAGGCGGGCGTGCCGTGGATCGTCAGTATCTGGCGGCTGCCGGAACGTTTCTACACCGATCCGAATCGCGTGCCCGCGGGCACGTTCGGGCGGAAGATCGCCGGCGAACGATGGCCCGAGCTGCTCGAGCTGATCGGCGGCTACCTCCAGCACCTGAAGACAAACTACGGTGCCGAACCGGACCTGATCTCTTTCAACGAACCCGATCTCGGCGTGAACGTCGGCCTCACGCCCGAGGAGCACCGCGAGGCCGTGAAACGCATCGGCGCGCACCTCGCGCAGCTCGGCTTCAAAACCAAGTTCCTCCTCGGCGACACCGCCAATCCGCGCGACACGCACAAGTACGTGCTCGCGACGGCGGCCGATGCAGACGCGATGCGCCACGTGGGCGCCGTCTCGTTCCACAGCTGGGGCGGCGGCACGCCCGAGCAGTACCGCGCCTGGTCCGAGGTCGCCACGTGGCTCGGCCTGCCGCTCCTCGTGGGCGAGGCCGGCACCGATCCCGGTTCCTGGCGCAATAAGACCTTCGACAGCTACACGTACGGTATAGGCGAAGCGCGGCAGGCTTTCGAGTTCCTGCGCCACGCGCGCCCGCAGGCGTCGCTGTATTGGCAGTTCACGGCCGATTACGGTCTCGCCCGCGAGCGCGACGGAGGCGAGGTGGAAGCCACCGGCAGGCTGTGGCTGATGAAACACCTCACCGATCTCACGCCGCCGCACAGCGACGCGATCGCGACCGCGAGCGACCAGCGCGATGTACTCGTGAGCGCCTTCGCTCGCGAGGAGGAATTCGTCGTGCATGTGCTCAACGTCGGCCCGGCGACGACCGCGACGCTCACGGGGTTGCCCTCCGGAAACTGGCGCGCGGTGACGACGACGGAGACTGTCGGTTTCCAGGAAACGGCCGCGCTTACCGCGCCGCCGGAGAGTCTCGCGTTGCCGGCGCGCAGCTTCGTGACGCTCGTGCGAGTTCCGGTTGCGCCGCCCGCGCGCTGAACGCACAAAGTCGGCGTGCCGCCCGCGCTCACGACCATCGTCCATCTCGACGCCGACGCGTTCTTCGTCGCGTGCGAGCAGGCGCGCGATCCGTCGTTGCGGGGAAAGAAGTGCGCCGTCGGCGGGACGACGCGCGGCATCATCTCCTCGGCCAGCTACGAGGCGCGCGCGGCCGGCGTCTACACCCCGATGCCGACGACGAAGGCGCTGCAGGTCTGTCCGGATCTGGTGATGATCCCGCACACGTCCGGGCTCTACGGCCGCGTTTCGCACCGGATGTTCGACCTCTGCGAGACGCTCACGCCGTACGTCGAGCGGCGGTCGATCGATGAAGGCTATCTCGATCTCTCGCCGTGCGGTTTCCGCTCGCAGGCCCAGCTAGAGGAGCGTGTCCAATCGTTGAACGCAGCGATCGTGGCCGAACTCGGCATCTCGGTCTCGTGGGGGCTGGCGGCGAACAAGCTCGTCTCCGGCATCGCGAGCAAACTGCGCAAGCCGAAGGCGTTCGTCGTGGTGCCGCCCGGCGACGAGGCTACGTTTCTCGCGTCGCTCGCCGTCGGCAAACTGCCCGGGATCGGGGTGAAGACAGAGCCGCGCCTCGCCGCCGCGGGACTGCGCACGGTGGCGGATCTGCTCGCCGCGCCGGAGCCGGTGCTGCGGCGTTTCTTCGGCGACGGGTTTCCCGCGATCCTCGCGATGGCGCGCGGCGAGGACGACTCGCGCGTCGAGACGGTCGAGTGGGAGGCGAAGAGCTACTCGCAACAGGAGACGTTTGCGCACGACATCGCCGACCCGGCGGAGATCGAGCGCGTGGCGAAGCGGATGATCGACGAGCTCGTGACGAAACTGCGCGAAGACGGGAAGGGCGCGCGCACGCTCACGGTGAAGATCCGCTATCCCGGCATGGAGGATGTATCCGCCGGGCACAGCCTGCCGCAGGCGAGCGACATGGAGACTGATTTCTATCCGCTGCTCGCGCCGCTGCTGCGCACAGCGTGGAAGCAGCGTCGGCCGCTGCGGCTCGTGTGCGTTCGCTTCTCGCAAGTGGAGGAGCCGGCGCGCCAGCTCGAGTTGTTCGAGGCGGGCGAGAAGGAGAAACGCCACAAGCTCGCCGCCGCGGTCGATGCGCTGAAACGCGCGCGCGGCGCCGATGTCGTCACCCGTGGGCACCAGCTCCGTGGCGACGGACGAAGCGGCGCGTAACGCGCGCCGCCGAGGCTTCGGCGCTACTGGGCCGCGCGGGATCAGCTACAGGCTCATGCGCTCGCGGAAGATCTGTGCCTGGCGGCGCGAGAACTCGACCTCCTGGCCGCCTTGGAGCCGCACTTTGAGCCCGCGGCTGAACCATTCGCCGACCACCTCGATCATGCCGAGGTTCACGAGTTGCGAGCGGTTGGCGCGCATGAAGAGGCTCGTCGGCAGCCGCTCCTCGAGTGCGGTGAGCGTGCGTGGTTGCAGGGCGTTGTCGGTGCCGAAGTGGAGGCGCGTCTGGTTGCCCTCGGCCTCGATCAGGCGAATCGAACGGACGGGTACGAACCAGCAGTGCTCGCCGGAGCGGAGGAAGACCTGGTCGTGCTCGCTGAGCGGCCCGTTGGGCGTGACGGTGGGCGCGGGCGGGCGTGTCGCGAGCCGGGCGCGGGCGCGGGCGAGCGCGGCCGCGAGGCGTTCCTCGCCGACGGGCTTGAGAAGGTAGTCGAGGGAGTTGAACTCGAACGCTCGCACGGCGTGCTCGCTGTGCGCGGTCGTGAAGACGACGAGCGGGTGCGGCGGCGGCAGCATTTCGAGCAGGTCGAAACCGGAGCCGCCGGGCATCTGCACGTCGAGGAAGAGCACGTCGGGCCGATGCGTCGCGATGTGTTGGGCGGCTTCGTCGGCGTTGCCGGCCTCGCCGGCGATTTCGACATCAGGATGGTCGGCGAGGAGATTGCGGAGCTCGCGCCGCGCGGGGCGTTCGTCGTCGATGATCAGCGCTTTCATGCGGCGGCGGGGAGCGAGAGCTCGGCCGTGACGGTCTCGGGCTCGGATTGGGTGAGGGTGAGGTGCGCGTCGGCGCCGTAGAGGTGGCCGAGGCGGTTGATCGTATTGCGGAGGCCGATGCCGGTGGAACCGGAGTCGACGGCGATGCGGCCGGGGTTGCTGACGCGCAGGTCGATGCGGCCCGCGCGGGCGGCGGCGGTGATGCGGATCTCGCCGCCCTCGGGCCGGGCGCCGACGCCGAATTTCACGGCGTTCTCGACGAGGGTCTGCAACGCGAATGGCGGAATGCGGCAATCGAGGAGCGTAGGCTCAACTTCGCGGCTGACGCGCAACCGTTCCTCGAAACGAAGCCGCTCGAGCGCGAGGTAGGCGTCGACTGTCTCGAGTTCGCGCCGGAGCGGAATGGTCTCGCTGGCGGTGACGGTGAGCGCGGAGCGGAGGAGATCGGAGAGCCGCGAGATCGCTTCGCGCGGCTCCTTTTGCTCGCGCGGGATGAGCGCGCGCAGGGTGTTGAGGGAGTTGAAGAGGAAGTGCGGATTGATCTGCGCGCGGATGGCGATCAGCTCGGCCTCCTGCGCGGCGGCGGCGGACCGAAGACCGGCGATCTCGGCGGCGTGCAAGCCGCGGAGGAACATCGAGCCGGTGTACGCCGCCAGCCAGAAGGCGCCGTGGGTGGAGCCGTTGTAGGCGAACGCGTAGGCGTAGCGCAGCAGCGCCGTGGTACTCGCGTCGGCGAGGTGGCCGAATGCGTACGAGAGCCCGAGGCCGATCGCCATCGTGACCGCGCCGCACATCAACACGCCTAGGCCGGTGGCGAGCAAGAGCGCGTACGCGGATCGCGCACGTTGCCGCAACAGCAGCAACAGGGAGCGAGCCACGTGCGTGCCCGCGATCATCTCCGCGCCGAAAGCGAGGGCTGACAAGACGTTGAAGCCGGTGACCACCTCGTTTGCGACAGCGGCGGAGACCACATCGAGTCCAGCCACGAAGACCAGCCAGAGGCCGATCTGAAACAACCAATAGTTACGGGAGCCGAGCCAGAGATGGACTCGCGTACGCGGCTCGGCGGGAAGCGTCAGCGAGGTGAATTTGCCTAGGGGAGACATGGCGCAATTGGCTGTCGTGCCAGACACGGACGGCAGCGGCAAGTGCGGCGGCGCCGGCCGTGACCGGGCTGTCCCGTGTCGAGTGGATGCGAGCCGAGGGCGGAGGTTGAGAGGCGCTGCGTGGACACGCGCGCGGCGGAGCTCGCGGTGCAGCGAAAGTCCGCCACTCGTCTCTCGATCGTCGGCCCTCGACCGAAGCGGCGGTTCAGCTCGCGAAGAACGGATTGTGCGCCAACTCCTCGCCGACCGTCGTGAGTGGGCCGTGGCCGCAGGCGAGCACCGTGGCGGGCGGGAGCCGGAGGAGCTTCTCGACGTTGTTTTTCCAAGCCGCCTCGTACGACTCCATCCCGCCGCCCATCGACGAGGCGAAGAGCGAATCGCCCACGACCGCGAGCGGGTGGGCGAGGCCGTCGATCACGTAGCTCGCACCGCCGGGCGAGTGGCCCCAGGTGGAAAGTGCGCGCACGCGCAAAGCCCCAAGCTCATGGACGGATCCGTCGGCGAACGTCCGGCTGCCGGCGAGCGGTTCGCGTTCGGATGTCCACACCGGGACCTGGTGGTGACGGAGCACCGCGGGCAGATCGGCGATGTGGTCGCGGTGCGTGTGGGTGAGGAAGATCGCCTCGAGCCCGAGATGGCGTTTTTCGATCTCCGCAAGCAGCGGCTGGGCGGAGGCGCCGGTATCGAACAACGCGGCACGGCGCGAAGAGGGATCCCACACGAGGTACGCGTTCACCGTCATGTCGCCGAACGGAGTCGTCGCCATCGCAAACCCGTCGGGAAACGCGACCGGGCGCGGCTGCCACGCGCCGCGCCGCAGCGCGACTAGCGCGTCGGCGTGGAGTCGGAGGCAGGGCGCGATCGCGCGCAGCGTGGCTTCGTCGCCCTTGTCCTTGCGCGCGAGCTGCACCGCTTCGGGCGTCACGCCGGCGCGGCGGGCGAGGCCGGTATCACCGAGATTGTGCCCGCGCATGGCCTTGCTGATCACGTCGCCGGAGTTGTCTTCGAGCGGAAGCATGCGGCGAGGAAACGGGGAAGGGCGAGCGACGCCAGCGCGAAGCCGGCGTCCGTCCGGACCTGCGCAGCTCTCAGATCCACCGGTTGCGCTGCCGCGCCACGATCCGGTAGACGCGTTCGCGCAGTGCACGCGGAACGATCACAAGCATCGCGGAGAACCATGCCCAAGGCGGTGCGAGCCGGCGGCCGAGGCGAAGCACGGCATCGGAGCCGCGGGCGACGCGCGGGCCTTCGACCACGCGCAACGCTGAGAGATCGTCCGGCGACTCGCCGCGGCGGGCGAGCAAGGCGCGGGCTTCGGGCGCTTGCAGCGGCCAGAATTCGAGGCGGCGGAGTCGATCGCGTTGTTGGGCGAAGCGGATCAACCCGCGGCAGAACGCACAGTCGCCGTCGAAGAGCACGACAGCGTGTTGCTCGCGGTTGGCGGGTCGGGAAGGCACGCGGGACCGTAGCGCTGCGGCGCGTTCCTGCAATCGCCGCGCGCTGCCGGATTCTGGGGTTGCCGGAGCCGGGGCGCGCTCGCATTCACGCTGCGATGGAAATCCAGGCCCTGTCCGCCGGCCCGATCGGCACCAACGCCTACCTGCTCACCGACGCCGCGCGCAGCGAAGCGGTGCTCGTCGACGCGCCGCACGACGTGTGGCCGGAGGTGCAGCAGTTGTTGCGCAAGAACGGCTGCAAACTCGTCGCGTTGCTCGTCACGCACGGCCACTGGGATCACACCGGCGACGCGGCGCGCGTACAGCGCACCGGCGTGCCGCTCTACGCGCACGAGGAGGATCGACTCTTCATCGAGACGCCGGAGGTGATGGAGATGTTCGCGATCCCCGGTCTGCGACTCGAAGCGGCGAAGATCGACCGCGCGGTGCAGCAGGGCGACACGTTCGAGTTGCTCGGCGAAACGGTGGAGGTGCGCCACGTGCCGGGACACTGCCCGGGTAACGTGTTGTTCTACTTCCAGAAAACGGGCGCTGCGTTTGTCGGTGATGCGATTTTCGCCGGCAGCATCGGCCGCACGGACCTGCCGCGGGGCGGCTTCGAGATGCTCGAGCGCTCGATCAAGACGCAGATCTACACGCTGCCGGAGGACACCGCGCTCTATCCCGGCCACGGACCGGAGACGGATGTCGCCACCGAGAAGGCGACGAATCCTTACGTGCGGGGCTGACCGATGAGCGCACCGATTGCCAATTTCCACGAGGCGTTCATGCGGCGCGCACTCGAGCTCGCCCGCCGCGCCTGGGGCGCCACACACCCGAATCCGATGGTGGGCGCACTCATCGTGGAGGACGGTGCGATCGTCGCTGAGGGCTTCCACGCGAAGGCCGGCGAACCGCATGCGGAGATCATGGCGCTGCGCGCGCTCGGTCGGAAACCGGCCGCGGACGCGACGCTGTACGTGACGCTCGAGCCGTGCTGCACGCACGGCCGCACGCCGCCCTGCACCGACGCCATCGTGGCGGCGGGACTGAAGCGCGTGGTCGTCGGCGCGACCGATCCGAATCCCGCGCACGCCGGGCACGGCTTCGAGGTGCTGCGCGCGGCGGGCGTGGAGGTGATCACCGGGGTGCTGGCCGAGGATTGCGCCGACCTGAATCTGATTTTCAACCACTGGATCGTGCGCCAGCGCCCGCTGCTCGCGGCGAAGGTGGCGACGACGATCGACGGCCGGATCGCGTGCCGCACGGGTGAGTCGAAGTGGATCACCGGCGAACTTGCCCGCGCCGACGTGATGCGCTGGCGGCGGTTGTTTCCCGCGATCGCAGTGGGCGCGGGGACGGTGGCGAGCGACGATCCGCAACTCACGGCGCGTTCCTCCGAGGGCGAGTGGTGCCCGTGGCGCTTCGTCTTCGACGCCGCGCTGAGCACGACGACGCTCAATCCGCTGCCGCGCCTCTTCACCGACGACAACCGCGGGCGCACGATTATCGTCACGAGCGATCGGCAGCACTCGGTCGTGGTGCGCAAGCTGGAGCAACTCGGCGTGCGGGTGTGGCTCCTGCCCGTGGCCGACGGCGCGGTTGATAGCGACGCGTTCAAGGAACGCTGCGCGCGCGAGGGAATTGCCGGTGTGATGGTCGAGGGTGGTTCGCGGCTGTTGAGCGCGCTGCTCCAGCGGCGCGCGCTCGACTACCTCCTGTCGTACCGCGCGCCGCGATTGTTCGCCGATGCGGCGTCGATTCCCGTCGCGACCGGTTTGCGCGTGGAGATGCCGACGGTGGGGCTGCAACTCGCGGAGGTGCGGCACGCGGTGTTCGGCGACGACCAGCTGATGCGCGGCCGAATCGTTTACCCGGAGAATTTGGAAATCGAGCCCGCGCCGGGTGGCGAAAGCGACGAAACCGGCCATGGTCACCATCACTGTGGCTGCGATCATGACTGACCTCGTCGAAATCTTCTTCGCGACCGGCAATGCCCACAAGGTCGCCGAGATGCAGGTTCTCGCCAACGACTCGAAATTGCCCGTGCGGCTGCGCTCAGCGAAGGAGGCCGGGGGGATGCCGACGGTGGCGGAGGACACCGGCACCTTCCTCGGCAATGCGCGGCAGAAAGCCCGTGCGTTGCGAGCGCAGTTGAACAACCATTCCTGGATCTTGGCGGACGACAGCGGCCTGTGTGTCGATGCGCTCGGCGGCGAACCCGGCGTGGAGTCGGCGAACTACGCCGGTCCCGCGGCGACCAGCGCGGCGAACCTCGCGAAGCTGCTCGGCAAACTGCAGGGCGTGCCGCGGGAACGACGCTTGGCGCATTTCACCTGCGTGCTGTTCGTGATCGATCCGAGCGGCAAGGAACACAATTTCATCGGGCGTTGCGACGGGCGTCTGCTCGAGCGCGAACGTGGCGGCGCTGGTTTTGGCTACGATCCGATTTTCGTGCCCGAGGAGAGCCACCTCACGTTTGCCGAACTCGGCGAGGCGGTGAAGAACGGCCTGAGCCACCGCGCGCGCGCTTGGGCGAAGTTCGCGGAGTGGTGGCGCACGCAGACGGCGTGATCCGGTGGTGACGGGCGGAATGGTGGGGCGGGCTTTCCCCCCGCCATTCCGATCGATGCCGAACTGGTGGGCGTGAAGCCCACCCCACCATCAGACCGAACCGGGCGACCGAGCGGTTTCGTTGTCGTTTCCCTCATTGCCACCGCGGAACGGAGCGCGTGCGATGGACGGCATGTTCGGCAAAAAGCCCTCCCTGATCCGTTGCGGCGTGGCCGGTGTCGGTTCGCTCGGCCAGCACCATGCCCGCATCTATTCCTCGCTGCCCGGCGCGACGCTCGCCGGCATCTTCGAGACGAGTGATGCGCGCGCGGCGGAGATCTGCGGCAAGTACAACTGTCGACGTTTCGCCTCGCTTGAAGAACTCGGCGAGAACTGCGACGCGGTGAGCGTCGTGGTGCCGACGGACCGGCATTGCGAAGTGGCGCTGCCGCTGCTCGCGCGCGGCTGCCACCTGATGATCGAGAAACCACTGTGCGCGAGCCTCGAGGAGGCGGAGCGCGTGCTCTCCGCGGCGCGGGAGAAGAACTGCATCGTGCAGGTGGGGCACATCGAACATTTCAACCCAGTGATGAGCTTCCTCGAGAAGGAGGCCGATCGCCCGCAGTACATCACCACCGAGCGGCTCGCGCCGTACACGCCGCGCGGCACCGAGGTGGGCGTTGTGCTCGATCTAATGATCCACGACATCGGCATCGTGCTGGCGTTGGTGAAGTCGCCGATCGCGCGGATCGACAGCGTTGGGATCAATGTGCTCTCGAAAACCGAGGACATCGCGAACGCGCGCATCGTGTTCGAAAATGGCTGCGTGGCCAACCTCAGCGCGAGCCGCATGAGCCTGAAGAAGAATCGGGAGATCCGCGTCTTCCAGGACAACGCCTACCTCTCGCTCGATTTCATGAACCAGTCGGGCCACCTCGTGCGCAAGAGCGACATCATCGCCTACGGCGTGAAGGCGAAGCTCGGCCTGGTGAAGGCCGGCGACGCCAGCTCGATCCCGGTGCACGAGATTCCGATCGAGAAGGGCGAGCCGCTCGCGCTGGAGCTCGCGTCGTTCGTCGAGAGCGTGGCGAAGGTGCAGCAGCCGAAGGTCGGCGCCGCGCTCGGCAAGAGCGCGCTCGAGGTCGCGATCGCGATCACCGAACAGATCCGCAACGCGAAGCGCTGACCCGCACCATGGGCGCGCTGCAACACCAGCCGTTTCCGCTGCCGCCGCCGCAGGGCGGGCCGGCGGATGTGCTCTTCGTGGCGGCGGAGCATTCGGGCGATCAGCACGCGGCGCGCGCGGTGCGCGAGCTGCGGGCGTTGCGGCCGGAACTGCGCATCTGCGCGCTCGGCGGACCGGCGCTGGCGGCCAGCGGCGCGCAACTATTGCTCGATCTCACGGCCCACTCGGCGCTCGGGTTCGCGGCGGTGATCAAGTTCCCGTTCTTCCGCCGCCTGATCGGCGAGATCGTGCGCTGGGTCGGCGAGCATCGGCCGCGGGCGGTGTGCTTCGTCGATTCGTCAGGTCTCAATCTTCGCATCGCGAAGGCATTGTTCGAGCGGGGTCTGATCACGAAGGCCGGCGGGCGGACGAAGGCGCTTTACTTCATCAGCCCGCAGATCTGGGCGTCGCGCGCCGGGCGGCGTTTCGCGATGGCGAAGCATCTCGACGGTTTGGCGACGATCTTCCCCTTCGAGGCGAAGTGCTACGCGGACACCGCGCTGCCGGTGACGTTCGTCGGGCACCCGTTCGTCGCGGCCGAACACCGGATGGCGGTGCGCTACGATCCGAGCGGTCCGGTGCTGCTCCTGCCCGGTAGCCGCAAAGGGGCGGTGGCGAAGATCTTCCCGGCGCTGCTCGACGGCTATTTGTGGTACCGCAACGACGGCGGGGATCGCGGCGCGGTCGTGCTCTATCCGAGCGAGAAGATCCTGCAGACGCTGCGTGCCGCGCATCCGCCCGCGGAGGTGGAGCTGCGCGCGCTCGCTCCTGGCGATGAGCCGGTGGGTGCCTCAGCGGTGCTCACCTCGAGCGGCACGATGTCACTTCAGTGCGCGCTGGCCGGGATTCCGGGTGCGATCGTATATCGCACGGACCCTTTCACCTACCACATCGGCCGTTGGATCGTGAAGGTGCCGTATCTCGGCATCGCCAACCTGCTGCTCGGCGAGGCGATGTACCCGGAGTACATCCAGGATGCGGCGACACCGGCGCGGCTCGCGGCGCAGTTGCAGGCGTCGCTGCGCGAGCCGGCCCGAGTCGAGCAGACGCGGCTGCACGTGGAAAAGTTGCGCGAGTTGTTGGCGCAGCCGGCGGCGGGCAGCGTGGGCGGCTGGTTGGCGAGCCACCTCGGCTGAGGCGGAAGCGAAGCGCTTGCGGCAGGTCGGGCTTCATTCCCGACTTTCCGATCCCGGACCAGACGAGTCGGGCGTAAAGCCCGACCTACACTGCGCCGAGATGGCGACGGCAACTTCGTTCAGGCCGGTGGCGAGGCGAGTTTGCCCCAGGTGGCCGCGGCGCGTTGGTCGAGGATGCCGCGCGCGCGGGCGAGTTCGGCCCGGCGGTGCTCGACGTTTTCGGCCGCGAGGCGCGCGAGGTCGTCGAGGTTGTAGAGGAAGACGTTGGGCAGCTCGGCCGCGCCGGGCTCGATGTCGCGGGGGAGCGCAAGATCGATGAGGAAAAGCGGACGCGAAGCGCGCGCGTGCATCGCGGCGTAGACCATCGGCAACGTGATGATGGGATCGGGCGCGGCGGTGGAGCTCACGACGATGTCGAAGCGCGGCAGGCCCGCGCCGAGCTCGGCGAACGGCAGCGCGGCGCCGGAGAACTCGCGGGCGAGCTCCTCGGCCTTGACCGCGGTGCGGTTGGTGAAGGTAAGCGCGCCGGCATCGCGGCTGCGCAGCGCTTTGGCGGTCTTCTCGGCGATGTCGCCGGCGCCGACGATGAGCACGCGGCTGTCGCGCAGGCGGCCGAAGATCTTCTCGGCGAGCGCGACGGCCACGGTGGCGACGCTCACCTGACCCTCCCCGATCGCGGTCTCGGAGCGGATGAGCTTGGCGGCCTGGAAGGCCTTCTGGAAAACGCGGTTTAGGACCGGTCCAAGATGGCCGGCGGATTGCGCCGCGGCGAAGGCGTCCTTCACCTGGCCGAGGATCTCGGCTTCGCCGACCATCTGGGAATCGAGCCCGGCGGCAACGGCGAAGAGATGGCCCACGGCGTCGGCTCCGCGGAGCTCGAGCGCGTGCGCGGCGAGCAGAGCTGGCTCAATTGCCTGGATACGGCAGAACGTCTCGGCGAGCGCGGCTGCGGCATCGAGGCGCGAGGTGACCGCGTAGAGTTCGACGCGGTTGCACGTGTTCAGCAGGCAGAGTTCGGCCAGCGCGGGATCCCCCCGGAGCGCGGCGGCGAGGGCGGCGGCCCGGTCCGGCGGGAGCGCGAAACGTTCGCGGAGGGCGAGCGGGGTGTTGCGGTGGCTGACGCCGAGGAAGAGCAGGTTGGGCGTGGGGCGAGTCATGGCGCGCGCTCGGAGGCGGGCTCGGTGACGGGGGCCGTCGGGGTACGGCGTGGGGCGTTGACGATCCAGAGGGAGAACAGCGGGGCGAGGAAAAGCAGCAGACCGACCCAGGCGAAACGCTGTGCGATCCAGCGTTGCCGGAGGCGTTGCATGAGTGCGACGGCGTAGCAGACCCACACGGCGACGGTGGCGACGAACTTCGCCGGTACCACGGCGTCGCGATCACCGTGCCAATGCACGACCGCCACCCCCAGCGCGAGGGCGAGCAATGCCACGCCGACGGTGAGCAGGCGGAGGTTGATGTGGTCGAGTTCGACGATCGAGGGCAGCAGCGAGAACGGGCCGTCGAGACGTTTGCGGCGCAGGTTGCGATGCTGCAGCAGATACATCAGTGACGTGAGCGCGAGGAGCGCGAGCACGCCGTAGCTGAAAAGTGCGAGCGAGGCGTGGAAGGCGACGACCGGGTCGTTGCCGAAGGGGCGCGCGCGTGCCGCCGCATCCCACGCGGGCACGGCGAGCGAGAGCACGCCGAGCAGCACGGCCATGCCGGCGCTGAAGAATCCGAAGAGGCTCGTGCGGAAAACGGGACCCAGGAACAGGTAGAGGAGCGTGCACGACCAGGCGACAAACTGGAGGACCTCGAACTTGTTGCCGATCGGGCAGCTGTGAGTCGCTTCGCCGCGCAGGAAGAGTCCGTACGTCTGCACGAGCCAGCCGAGCGCCATCAACGCGTAGCCGCCGATGCGCGAATGCCGTCGGCGCAGGAGGAGCGACAGGCATCCGTAGAGTAGTCCGGCGGCGTAGAAAACCGTGCCGACGGTGATGGCCGCGCGGTCGGTCAGGAACGTCGAATCCATTGGCGCGGAGCGTGGCAACGCGGTGGGACAGCGCAAGCCTGTCGGCTGGGCGGACCTGCGCGAAGCAGCGCGGCTTCGGAGAACAAAGGCCGCGATGGTGGCGGCTCGCTCTCAACTTCGTAGCCGAAGAGCCGATGAAGGGGGTGGCTCGGTTCGGCAAGCGAGCGGAACCCGAGTGTTCGGCCCATGAACAATCAGCTCCAGCGGAGGGACCGGGGAATCCATTTTCAACGACGGCGAAGGCGCAGGCAGGCGCACGCCGTTGCCGCTTTTCTGTGAGCAGTCGGCGTTAGCCAGAGATGTCTGAAGGGCGCGGCTATCTTGGTCGCGCCCTTCCTGCGTCCGGAGAACGTGGGCACAAAAAAAAGGCCGGCGTGGGCACCGGCCTTTCAGGGGATGGGAGAGGGGGGGAGGGGGAGGGCGCTCGGCACTCGGCCGAAGCGCCACGCGCTCAGAACTTGTCGACGATCTTGTCGGCGAGGCCGTACTCGATGGACTCTTGGGCGTTGAGGTAGAAATCGCGATCGGTGTCGCGCATGATCTTCTCGAGTGGCTGGCCGGAGGCCTTGGCGAGGATCTGGTTGAGCTCCTCGCGGAGTTTTTCCATCTCGCGGGCCTGGATGTTGATGTCGACCGCGGGGCCGATCATGCGGCCGGTGATGAGCGGTTGGTGGATGAGCACGCGCGCGTGCGGGTAGATCAGGCGTCGACCTTTCGGCGCGCCGCTGAGCAGGATCGAGCCCATCGACGCGGCCATGCCGGTGACGACGACCGTGATCGGCGACGTGATCAACTGCATCGTGTCGTACACGGCCATGCCCGCGGTGATCGAGCCGCCCGGTGTGTTCATGTAGAAGGTGATGTCCTTTCCGGGACCGACGGCTTCGAGGTACAGGAGCTTTTCCGTGATGTCCTTGGCGGTCTCGTCGGTGACGGCGCCCCAGAGGAAAATCTTCCGCTGCTCGAGGAATTTGCGCTGGATGAGCGTGCCGATGGTGCCGGCCTGTTTGGCGGCCTTCTCGTCGCATTCGCACTCGTCGTCATCATCGTCGTCGAGGTGCGGAGCGGGCGGGACGTTGAGGCCGGGCTGAAGTTGCTCGAAGTGCATGGGCGGGAAGGTGGCGAGGGCGGTTATGTTTGCGAGCGCGATTCTGCGCGGAACGCGCGCAGTGGCGCGTCAGCGTTTTTGCCAGACCTGCCAGCGTTCGCGCCCCTCGAAAGCGGGCACGGAGTCGGTGACGGGAGCTTCTTCGACGAGCATGAAACGGGTCTCGAACAGTCGGCGGTCCTCGTTTTCCGCGAGGCCATGCGGCGGCTCGGCGCCGCGTTCACCGAAGAGGAACGAGCCGAGCAGCAGGCCGCCGGGCTTGAGCAACGAGGCGACACGCAGGACGAAATCTGGCCAACGGGCCGGCGCCAAGGCGTTGAGGAAGACGCGCTGGTAGATCACGTCGAACTGCGGCGTGTTGAACGGGTGCGTGAAGAAATCGCCGCAGTAGATCTGCTTGGCGAGAGCGCGGTTCGCGCGGCGCTTCACCTTCTCGATGGCGGCGGGGCTCACGTCGATCGCGGTCGTGTTCCAGCCGGCGCCGGAGAACGAGAAGATCTCGTGGCCGCGGCCGCAGCCGGGAATCAGGATGTGGCGACGGCGCGGCGGGTTGCGCTCGATCCACTGCAACAGCCCGACTGGCGCACGGCCAGAATCCCAGGGCGTGCGGTTGGTCCGGTAACGGAAATCCCAGAACTCGACCTCGGCGGGCGTGGCAGCCGCGGGCGGCGGAGGCGGCGGCGGGGGAGCGTCGACGACGGGCGCGGCGGCGGGGCGCGCAGCCGGACGGGCGGCGGGCCTGGAGGAGACGGACGGTTTGCGGACTGCGCGAGCGACACTCATCGCGAATTTGGAAAGGGCCCGACTTTTACGATTCGGCCGCGTTTGGCAAGAGGCGCGATCGAAGGATTTTCTCGGCGTTCTCCGGCGTTGCCCGACAGCGGCTTGGCCGCATGGTCGACCGCGTGAAAGTCGCCTTCCTCAGCGGAACCAGCATCGCGCGCTCGGCCTTGTTCGACGAATGGACCGTGCAGACGGTCGAGACGCGTTACGGCAATGCGCTTGTGCGCCGGCACGGCGAGTTCGTTCTCCTCAACCGCCACGGTCCCGATTACCTGCCGCCGCACGCGATCAACTATCGCGCGAACATCCAGGCGCTCGCCGACCTCGGCTTCCGCGACGTGGTGTCGCTGAACTCCGTCGGTTCGCTCCAGCTCGATCTGCCGCCCGGCACGTTGGTCTCGTGCGCCGACTACATCAGCTTCCGGCCGGCGACGTTCTCCGACACCGAGCTGCGTGCGCTCGGCCCGGAGATCGCGAACAATCTGGTCGCCCGCATCGCCGCCGCGCTCCCCGAACCGCTGCCGCAGGGCAAAATCTATATCCAGACGCCCGGTCCGCGGTTCGAGACGCGCGCCGAGGTGCGCGTGCTGCGCCAGTGGGGCGACGTCGTCGGCATGACCGCCGCGAACGAGGCCGACCTCTGCCGCGAGCTCGGGCTGAACTACAACTCACTCTGCATGGTCGACAACTACGCCAATGGCATCCTCGGCACCGAGCTCTCGCCCGAGTCGTTCCAAGCGCTCGTCCGCGCGAATCAGGAGAAGGTCAATACGCTGTTTCGCCGGTTGCTGGAGTTGTTCGCCTGACGCAACGTCCCCGCTCCCCATGAAGATCCTCGCGAAATCCCGCACGCTCGCCGCCGACGAGTCGGCCTTCACTCCCGAGTTGCTCCGCGCGGAAGCGCAGCGCGTCTGGGCGCTCCAGCAGGCCGGCACCGTGCGCGAGATCTATTTCACCGCCGCCGGAGAAGCCGTGCTCCTCCTCGAGAGCGCGAACGCCGCGGTGGCGCGGCGGGTCCTCGCGACGTTGCCGCTCGTGCGCGCGAAGCTGATCGAATTCGAGATCGACGAGCTGCGCGCCTACAGCGGTTTCGCGCGGCTCTTCGCGCCCCACGCACCGGCGGCCACGCGGCCGCGCCGGCGGCGAGGCACGACTTGAGCGCGGTCTGGTGTGGGCCGTTCGCTGTGTCGTACGTTTCCTCCAACATCTCTTCATCGCCTCATGAAAGTCTCCGTCTTCGGCTTGGGTATCATCGGCGCCATCTGGGCGCGCCACTACGAGTCCGCCGGCCTGCTGGCCGCGGCGTGGAACCGCTCGCCCAAGCCGGAGACGCCGCGCTGGCAGCCCGACATCGTCGCCGCCGCGCGCGCGGGTGAAGTGCTCCAGATCGTCGTGGCGGATCCGCCGGCGGTCGCCGGGCTGCTCGACGCGATCGCGCCGGCGCTCGGGCCGGGAAAGATCGTCGTGCAGTCGAGCACCATCGATCCGGCGAGCAGCGAGCGTTTCCGGCAACTGGTCGAAGCGCGCGGCGCGGAATATGTCGAGGCGCCGTTCACCGGCAGCAAGCCCGCCGCCGAGGCGCGCAAGACGGTGTTCTATCTTGGCGGGGCGGAGTCGGTCGTCGCGCAGGTCGAGCCGGTGCTGGCGAACCTGTCGGAGTTTCGTTTCCGCATCGGCACCAACGCGCAGGCCTCCGCGCTCAAGCTCGCGATGAATCTGCAGATCGCCGGCCTTATGGAGGCATTGTGCGAGGGCATCACCTTTGCGCGTCGCGCCGGCATCGCCGACGACAAGTTCTTCGAGGTGATTGGCTGCAACGTGGCGAACTCCGGCCTCGTGAAGCTCAAGGAGCCGAAGGTGCGCGCGGGCGATTTCGCGCCGCAGTTCTCGGTGAAACATATGTGCAAGGACCTGCGCCTCGCAGTCGAGACCGCGGGCGAGGGCGTGCTGCCGCAGACGACGCTCGTGCGCGATCGCCTACGCGAGGCCGAGAAACGCGGCTGGGCGGACGAAGATTTCTCGGCGCTGCTCAAGCTCCTCTGAGCATGCTGTCGAGTGTCGAGAGGGCGAGAGTCGAGAGCCGGAGATCCTACGCGGGCGCACGATCAGCAAAGCCGATGCTGTCGACTCACCGATAGTCTAGCCCTCGTCTCTCGACGCTCGACACTCGACCGAGTCGTGATGGCTGAGCTGCGTCACCGCGGGCGCGGCGCGCGTCACGGTTTCGTGGTGGCAACGCGGCGCTCGCGCAGGATCTCCGCGTAGCTCACGAGCCGGATGCCGCGCCGCGCGATCACCTCGCGCACACGGGCGCTGGTGAGCACGCGCACATCGCCGGTGCGATCGCTCGCGACGCACGGGTACCACGGCGTGACGAACATCGCCCGCATCTCGGGATCCTCGGTGCCCGGATGCGCGAGGAAGAACCAGACGCCGGGGCCGATGTGTTCGAGGTGCGCGGCCATCGCGGCCTCCTTCTGCTCGCCCGTCGTCTTCGGCCACTCGCCGAGGCTCGGGATGAACTCGAGGCCAGGCAGCTCGAGCGGCAAGCCGTATTCGCGGGCGAGTTTCTCCATGACCGTGAACAGCTCGGGCGAGGAGTCCGGCCCGAACATGTGCGTG
Source organism: Opitutaceae bacterium (assembly GCA_035298965.1). Lineage (GTDB taxonomy): Bacteria > Verrucomicrobiota > Verrucomicrobiia > Opitutales > Opitutaceae > CAJCBL01. The sequence goes on from DATGXO010000001.1 coordinate 51,944, forward strand.
GTGAGGTGGGTAACGTTCTTGATGTGGCGGCGCGCCATCTCGATTTGGGCGCGGAGTTCGCGTTCGATCTCGTCGAACCGCGGAGCGCCGAAGAGGCCGCTGCCCGGTTTGCCGCGCTCGCCGACGTTGGGGTAGAAGTAGCCGTCGGCGTCCGTCACGCTCGGCGCGGCGGTCAGCGGCCGCCATTTCAGGTGATCCCACTCGCTCGTGAGCGTGAGATGTACGCCGACATCGAGCCCCGGATTCTCGGCGAGCAGCGCCGCGGCCTCAAGGAACCACGGTCCCGGCACCATCACCTCCACGCTGCGAAGGATGCCGTCGCGGTACGCGGCGATCGCAGCGGTGTTCACGGCGTGGCACGAACCTAGGTCGTCCCCGCGTACGAGGAGGCGGATCTCGTTTGAGGAAGGATTCGCCGCGGCTGGTTCCGCTGCCTGAAGCGAAGATGCGGCGGCCACCGCGAGGAGCAGTCCGGCGAACAGGCGGCAGAGGGAGGAAACTGAAGTTCTGTCGAGCATAGGGTACGCGAGAAGAGCACCAGTCCGGCGATTCACGCGAGCCGATACAAGCCCGCGGCGCCGCCGTTCATGCCGCCCCGACCGCCGGCTGCAGGAACGGCCAGCCGGCGACGAGCAATCCGCTGAGCAACGCCAGCACGAGCACGCCCGCAACGTAGGCGAACGTCAGCCGTCGCCCGATGATGCCGAGCGACATTGCGATGGTCGGCAGACACGTGCCGACGGATGCGAGCATGAATGTGAATGCCGGCCCCGGCCCGAGTCCGAGTTCGAGCAGAGAGCGCGTGAGCGGCACCTCGCCGCCGTCGCACACATACAGCGGGATGCCGCCGAGCAGCGCGGCGCCGTAGGCGAGCACGCCGTCTCCGTACTCGGCGATGCGCGCGGGCGGCACGAAAGCTGTCAGCACCGCGACCACCGCAATGCTGCCGACATAGAGCGGCGCCAGCGCGCGGAGATTGGCGATCGTCTGCCGGAGAAAACGGCCGAAGGCGTTCTGCTCGGGCGCGCCCGCGTTCGCACAGCCACAGGCGCCATCGTCGTCACATGTTTCGTCGGCTGCATCGCCGCCGCCACTGCACGTCGTGCCGCCGCAGCAGGACGCGTCGCCGGCACGTGTCTCGCTCGGTATCTTCGCCACCGCGTGTTCCGAAAGCGCGTTCGCGACGGCGCCAAACGCCAACGTGAACGCGATCGGTAGGATGACGCGGGCCGCCGCGAAACCACCGCCGACCATCGCGGCGGTGAGCGCGACCGTGTGGGGGCTGATGAGCGGCGCGATCAGGAGAAACGCCGCCACGGTGCCGAGCGGCGCGCCACGCGCCCGGAGCGAGCGGGCCACGGGCACGGTGCTCATCGCGCAGCCGGGTAGCAGAGCGCCGGCGAGCGTGGCGATCGCGAGCGAACCGGTGCCCGACGCGAGCCAGCGCTCCGCCCAGCGCCGAGGTAGAAACGCCTCGAGCGCGGAACCGAGCAGCAGGCCGAGGACGAACGGCACGACGGTGTCGGATAGAAGGTGGAGAAACGAGGCGAGGAGCGTTTGCATCGACTTGCGGCGGTGCGGCCGAGTGGAGGAGGGGCGGCGCGCGGCCGGAGTCAACTTGTGTGTGGATCCGGGCGCCGCGGGGCACGCTTGCTTCGCCCGCCTCTGTCGCCAGCTTTTCCGGCATGAACGAAACCGCCGAGTCGACACAGGTGGTGGCAAGCCGCGGAAAACTGGATCGGCTGCGCGCAAGCATCCGGCGCACGATCAAGGGCAAGGACGACGCGATCGAGCAGGTGCTCGTGTGCCTGCTCGCGCAGGGCCATCTGCTGCTCGAGGATCTACCCGGCGTGGGCAAGACCACGCTCGCGTATTCGCTGGCGCGTTCGCTCGATTGCTCGTTCTCGCGCGTCCAGTTCACGAGCGACCTGCTGCCCACAGACGTCACTGGCGTGGCGATCTACGACGAGCGCGTGCGGGAGTTCGTCTTCAAGCGCGGACCGGTCTTCGCGAACATTGTGCTCGCGGACGAGATCAACCGCGCGACGCCGAAGACGCAGTCCGCGCTGCTCGAGGTGATGGACCGCGGCAAGATCACGGCCGACGGCGTCACGCACGACATCGGTGCGCCGTTCATGGTTTTCGCGACGCAGAACCCCGTCGACTACGAGGGCACGTTCCCGTTGCCCGAGAGCCAGCTCGATCGGTTCCTGATGCGCTTGCGCATGGGCTATCCGGCGGCGGCGGACGAACTCGAGATTCTCCAACGCCCGCGGCTGACCTACGACACGATCAACGTCGAACCTGTGCTCACACGGTCGGAACTCGTCGCGCTGCAGGAACTCGCCGGACACGTCTTCGTCGAGGACAGCGTGCTGGAGTACCTCTTGAAGATTGTGGCGGCGACGCGCACCGAGAGCGAGTTTCGCACCGGCGTGAGCGTGCGCGGCGGGCTGGCGTTGAAGCAGGCCGCGCAGGCGCGCGCGCTGGTGTTTGGCCGCGATTTCGTGCTGCCGGAAGACGTCACGAAACTCGTCGTGCCGGTCCTCGCTCATCGCCTCGCGTTGGCTCGCCAAGGTGCGGACGCGCTCGAGGAGCGGGTCGCGATCGAGACGATTCTCCGGCGCCTGCTCAGCCATCTGCCCGAGCCGGTCTGATCGCCGTGGCCGACAGCCTGTCATCCCCGGCACGAGCGTCGGTGGGCGCGACGGAGCCCGTCCGCGCCGCAGTTCCCGCCGTGGCCGATGCCGAATGGCACGGGCTCGGTCGCGCGCGTTGGCGGCGGCAGTGGCGGCGGTTTTCCTGGCAGGAGTTGCTCTGGGGACTGCTTCTTCCGGAGAAACGCCAGCGGATCCTGCCCACGGTGTCCGGGATGATCCTGCTGGTGTTGGTGCTGGCGATCGGGATGGCGGCCTACAACACGGGCAACAACATCCTCTTTCTCACGCTCGCGCTGCTGCTCTCGAGCTTGGTGCTGAGCGGTGTGCTCGCGTGGCTCAATTTCTCGGGTACGGAGTGGCGGCTGCGGCCGGCGTTACCATTCAGGGTGGGGCAGGAGGCCGCGGTCGCGGTGGAGCTGCGCAGCCGCAAACGTGTGCTGCCCACCTACGCGCTCTGGTTCGATTTGGAGACGCGGCTTTCGGCGGCGCAGACGAGGCTTTTTCTGCGCCGGCGGCTCGAGGTCGGCGGCACCGACCGGCTGGAGTGGACGTTCCGACCGACACGCCGCGGGATCGAGACGCTCGAGCTGTCCGGTGTCGGGTCGTTGTTCCCCTTCGGTTTCCTGCGGAAGACGATGGGCGCGAAGGTCCGCACGGAGGTGCGCGTGTGGCCCGCGCGTGTCGCGTGCCATTTCGGCGGCGCGGCGGCGGCGCGCTTCCAGATGGAAAACGAGGAACTCTCGAAGCCGGGCGGCGGCAGCGACCTGCTCGGATTGCGGCGCTACCGCGCGGGGGATTCGCACCGACACATCCATTGGAAGGCGTCGGCGCGGCTGCGGCAGTTGCTCGTGCGGCAGCACGCGGCCGAGGCGGCGATGACATTTGCCCTCTGGCTCGATTCCTCCGCGGCGATATGGACGCGGCCCGAGCAATTCGAGCTGCTGTGCAGTTTCGCCGGTTCGCTCGCCGAGGACCTCTACCGCGCGGGACGGCTCGACAGCGTCGCGGTCGACGACGAACCGGCGCTGCTGGTGCGCCGCATCCGCGATGTCGACACATGGCTCGACCGGCTCGCGGTGCTCGAGCCCGGAGCGCCGGGCCGAGGTCGGCGCGGGCCGCGCGTGCGCGGCGCCTTGCTGACCTTCGAACCCGATGGAGAAAGGGGGATCCGTGCCCGCTTGGGAAACGAGATCGCAGCACGCGTCTGAAGCGCCGGCGCTCAACGCCGAGGAACTCCACCGGCTGCGTTGGGGCCTCGGCGGGGCGCTCGCGTTGGTGAGCGCGTGGGGTGTGTTCTTCCTCGACCTAAGCGGCACGGCACTCGTACCGGCGCTCACGGCCATCGTGCTCGCGGCGCTTGTCTGGCCGGCCTGGCCCGGGCGGTTGCCGTCGTGGGTGTGGCGGCTGGTGTTTCCGGCGCTGATCCTTTTTGTCGCGGCCGATCTGGTACTGAACGGCGAGCCGCTCTCCGCGATGCTGCGGCTTAATCTGGTGCTGATGCTGGTGCGTGCGGTGGCGCCGCGGCGTCCGCGCGAGGATCTGCAGCTGGTGGTGCTGTGCCTCTTCCTGGTCGTCGTGGCGGGCGTGCTGACGGTGGCGTTCGGATTTGTGGCGCTGATCCTGGCGTTCACCGCGCTCGCGCTCACATACCTCCTGACGATCACGCTCAGCACGACGCTCGAGTCGGAGCCGGATGGAGCCGAGGGCTGGACTCGCGTTTCATGGGGACGGCTTCTCCGCCGGGTGCGCGGCGCCGTGGACTGGCGCGTGGTGGCGGCGAGCGCGGGCTTGTACGTGCTCGTGGTGGCGGTGGCCTCGGCGCTCTTCCTCGCGATTCCGCGCTTCCAGGTCGAGAACTCGCTCGGGTTTCTCCAGCTCAAGAACAAGCGCTCGCTCAGCGGTTTTTCCGATGTCGTGAAACTCGGCGACGTGACCGACATCGCGCAGGACACGACGACAGCGCTCCGCGCCGAGCTCGACGATCCGAGCAAAGTGCCCGCGGCGCCGTATTGGCGCATGGTCGCGCTCGACGAGTATCGCGAGGGGACATTCGCCGCGAGCCGTGGCTTGTTGCGCCACGACCGGCGAGTGGCGGAGGGCCGGGAACTGCACGGCGCCCGGGCGGCGGCGGGCCTGCCGGTGTGGACGTTCTACTATGAAGCCGGCGTGAGCCGGTATCTGCCGCTCACGGGAGATTTCGCGCGGCTGCGGCTGCGCGAAGCGCGGTCGCTGGTCCTGAACGACCGCGCCGCCACGATCGCGCTGCGCGACGAGCCGCAATCGATGTTCGCGTACCGGGTCGAGGGCCTCGAGCTGATGGGCGAACGAGAGGACCCGTTGCTCGCGGAGGAGCTGCGCGCCACGGCGGGGACATCGCCGCAGCGTACTGAGTTTCCAGGCACGCTGCTCGCCGTCCCCGCGGGCGAGGCAAACGCGGCGGCGCTCGATGGCGTCGTCGGCGAGATCACCGGCGGCGCGCGGTTGTCGGCGGCGGAGTTCGCCGCGGGAGCGATCGCCTGGCTCGAGGCGCGGCACGACTATTCGATGCGCTCGAGCGTCCCCCCGGGGGCTGAGGACGTCGTGGTGCGGTGGCTGCGCAGCCGCGAGCCCGGCCACTGCGAGCTGTTCGCCGGCGCGTTCACCTTGCTCGCCCGACGCGCGGGATTTCCGACCCGTGTGGTGACGGGATTCAAGGGTGGCGCGTGGAACGAATTCGAGCGGTACTACATGGTGCGCAACTCCGACGCGCACGCCTGGTGCGAGCTCTACGATGAGCGCGGCCGGTGGTTGCGCGTGGACGCTACTCCTGGCGGTGCGGGTGAATCGGCGAGCGGCCCCGCTCGCACGGGACGGCCAGCGGAGGTGGATCGTAGCTGGACGGCGCGCTTCGACGCGCTGCGGATGCTCTGGTACCGACGAATCGTGAATTTCGACCGCGTGTCGCAGGAAGAACTTGTGGACACTCTGCGTGCGGCGAGCCGGCGGAGCGGAGCGGCGTTGATTGCACGGATCGACCGCTGGGGCCGAGCGCTGCGCGATTGGGTGCAACAGCCCTGGAGCTTCGGGCGCGCGGCGCAATGGGGCGGGGTCTCCGCGGCATGCGTGGTCGTTGCCTGGATCGCGTGGCGCTGGCGCGCGTTGTGGTGGTGGCGCTGGAAACGGCGTCACCACGCCGACCCGGTGCGGCGCGAGGCGGGACGCTGGTTGCGGCGGTTGGCCTCGGCGCCACGCAGCGAACGCGTGCTCGCGGCGACGGCGGAGCTGGAGCGGCTGCGCTATGGCCCGGTGGAGGGCCGGCCTTCGGCGCTCGTGGTGTTCCGGCACGCACGCCGCGCACGGCGGCGGCCGGAGTGAGTCGGCGGGGTGCCGGATCCGGACGCGAAAACGGCCGGCGTCGAAATGCCGGCCGTTTTGCTGCCACGTGGTGATTCGCAGAATCAGCCCCGTTTCGGAGAGAAGCGCCGACCGAGGATCAACGTCGCCAGGACAAGTACGCCGAGCAGGCCGAAGGTCGACGGCTCGGGTACCGCGGTGGGCGCGGCGAAGAAGCTCGGGATGTAGTATTCGGTATCGTACGGGCCGAAGTTGGCGAAGGCCCAGTTGTCGAGATTGAGCTGGAAGTCGAAGGTGTAGAAACCGCTCGCGCCGGCGGAGGTGTTCTCGAAGAGGCCCGAGAAACCGCCGGTGACGGCGGTCGGATCTCCCGAACTTGCGTACGTGCCGAAGCCGGCGAGCCAGAAGGCCGGATCGAGGCCGGAGGCGGTGAACCAGAGATGGTAGTCGAGGAAACGGCCGGACTGGTTAGCGGCTGCGGTGGTGCCGTCCCAGAGTCGGGCATTGGGCGCGTCGAGCGCGCCGCGGGCGTCGAACGAGAACTGCGTTAGCGTGGCGTCCCAGAATGCGTGCACGGAGTTGGCGCCGTATTGCAGCGGCACCTGGACGAAGCCGGCGGCGGTGTTGCTGGGACTGCCGGGCGGGGTCCAGTTCGTGCCGATGTGGTACTGATCCTCCACCAACGGGGAGAAGCCATTGAAGAGCTGGACACGGAGGTCGCGATTCTCGCCGAGGGTGAATGTCGCAAGCGCGTTGGATGCGCTCTGTGCATCGGCGAGGGTGGAGTAGCGGGTGACGGAGCCGGTGTAGCCGAATCGATCGGTGTAGGCGATGATCTGCGCTTGGACGGCGGTCGCGGCGAGGGCGAGGGCAACGATGAGGAGTCGCATGGTGTTGGCTGGTTGCGGCTGGGGGGCGACTGGGTTTCGCCCTAGAGGCTAGCCTAATTTCAATACCGGCGGTATCAGGCGTTCCCTGAAACAGTGGTCGGTGGGCCCGGAGGGGGTTCTTGCCAAAGCCCGGGGCGATTCTAAGCTGGGGGCCGATGCACTCGCACGAAGTCTTCAAGCAGTTGCTCAAGCGCGTCAGCGCGAAGCAGGTCGCCGGTGAGCTCGGGCTTTCGCTATCGCTCGTGTACAAATGGGCGGAACCGCCCTCCGAGGGCAGCGGCGCGGCGAACCCGCTCGATCGCGTCGACGCGATCATCAAGCTCACGGGCGACGCCACGATGGCGCAGTGGGTGTGCGAGCGTGCCGGCGGTTTTTTCATCAAGAATCCGGAGCCCAAGGCGCATCCGTACGAGCTGATTCCCGCGACGAACAACATCGTGCAGGAGTTCGCGGATCTGCTCGGTGTGATATCGATGGCGGTCGCCGACGGAAAAATCACCCACGAGGAGACCGAGCGGATCCGCAACCGTTGGGAACAGCTGAAGTCGGTGACGGAGGGTTTCGTCCGCGCCGCCGAGGAAGGGAAACTGCCTCCAGTCGCTTCGGCCGCCGCGCTGGGCAAACCCGGCGCGGGTACCCTCGCGAAAGACTGAAGCTGGCCAGGCGCAGACTGCTGACGTGCCCGCCGGGGTCGGACGAGAAACCGGTTGCCGCCGGATCGGTACAGGCGTAGCGCGGTGGGCGAGGCCGCGGTCGGGCCGTTTCCCCGCCAGCTCGGGCTGGCGGGCGAGATAGAGGCGCCACGCGGCCGAACACGAACCCCAGCATACCATGGCAAACGACACCGCGGCGGCTTCGAAGAAGGGCTTCGAAGGCATCATCGATTCGATCAAGAACACCGTGACGGACGTCTCCTCGCTCGAGGTCATGACGTTTCGCGGGACGATCACCGGCAACGTGAACGGCGAATACGAGTGGAAGGACCTGCTGACCCAACTGAAGGCGGACAAGGGCAAGCTCACCCTCGCGCTGGCCACGGTCGTGGATCTCGACTCGGACACGCGGACGTTCATCGCCGACGAGGCGCCGCCCCAATGGATCATCGATGTGCACACCGCGGCGGTGGCTTCAGGGCTCGAGGCGCGTCGCGCGATCCTGGAACTGGTGACGAACTCCGTGCGCACGCTGGTTTCCCCGGCGGGCAAGTAAGCGGGCCATGATCGAGCTCGACGGGGCGCGGGCGCAGGCGGCGTTTGCCGAGTTCCGCGCGGATTTTGATTCGGCCGTGCCGGCGGCCGATCTCGTCGCGACCGCGGGTTACTTCGCCGTGGCGTGCGAGACCGGAGCCGTCCCGCCGCTCACGCTAGACGACAAGGATCTGGCGGTGGCGCCGGAGGACACGCGCGAGCGAGTCCGCGCCGTCTACGATCGGCTGGGGCGACTCGGCTACACGCCGCTGCATTCGGAGCCGACCAGCGACTGGCGGGAGTTGCGTCCGGCATTTTCGGAGTTCCAGCGCGAGGCGGGGTTGTGCAGCGGAGGGCGGGTTTGCGGTGAACTGACCCTGGCGGATTGGCGCGCGTTGCAGGAGATCTTCGATTTCGAAACGCCGATGGAGGGCCCTCGGTGGTTCTCCGGAGACGTGCCGAGGCCGGCGCTCGAACGCGCGACGCGGCTGCGGCTCAGCGTGTTTGGTTTCGGGCGCGCTCCGCGCGCGGACGACTGGCGGCCGACGGCCGAGTCCATGGCTGCATTCGCGGAGGTGGCACAGGAGCTGGAGCTGACCGATGGACCGTTGCCGCCGGCGCTCACGCCGGAGTTTGCCGCCACGTTATTTGATCACGACGCGCTTGTCGCGCAGATCGCGGCACGAACGGCGCCGCTTCCGGCGAGCGCCCACGTTCGCGATTTCCTCGTCTGCCTCGCCAAAGTCGAACTGTGGCTCCACGGCTTCGATATCGCGCCCGACGGCAACCCTGCGCTCACGGTCCGCACCTTTCACGCCGGTCGACACGGACGCTGGAGCGCCGAGCCGTCACCCGTAGCGAACTTCATCGTGCGAGCCTGCGAAGATGTCTTCGCCGATCCCGCGGCGACACCGCCGCCAAGACGTCCGGAGGAGATTCCCGAGCGCGTGCCGGCGCTGCTTGCCGCACTGGAGCGACTGCGGCGCGATGCGGAAACGAGGACTGCGGATGCCGCGCGGGACTCGACGGCATTGATCGGTCGGCTGCAGGAGAAGCTCGATGCGGAACCGCGGCTGTGGGCGCGCATCCGCGATGTGGGACGAAAGCTGACCGGCGCGTTGTTCGACGGTGTGAAACGCGCGGTGGCCTGGCTCGCGCGATTTTTCGCGAAGGCGGTCGACTGGACGGTGAACGCGTTGGCGAACGCTTGGCGCGCAGTCTACCACTTCATGGGCAGCGCGGCGTCGCGATTGCGTCGGGCCCTGCGGACGTTTTCAGCTGGCGTCGATTTCTTCACTGCTCGGCTTGTGACGGACACTGCCGGGCAGATCGCGTGCGCGAAGAGCGTTGACTTCGATCTGCGGGTGCTTGTCGACGAGCGTGCAACCGCGGACGAGGTGCGGGCGTTTGGCGTGGGGTTGCGGCAGCGGTCGCGGGCGTTGGCGATCGCGTGTCGCATGATCCGGCTCGTCGCGACGGCGGTGCGCGGGGCGCTTTGCGGCGCGACGGCGACAATCGGCGGTTTCGTGCCGCTGTTGCTCGGTTTGGCCTCGGCGTATTCGCAGATCCGCGAACTCGACCGGTTGCTTGATTGTTGCGGGGCCGAACTCGACGCAGCAGCGGAACTGCGCTGCCGTTGAACCCGCCGAGGAGCAGCCAGTGCGCAGTTCACAGGATCAGCATGGCATCGCCATAGCTGAAGAAACGGTAGCGGCGCGCTATCGCCTCGGCGTAGAGCGCGTGCAGCCATGCGATGCCATCGGTGCTGCCGGGCGCGAGAAACGCGGCCACGAGGCAGAGCAACGTCGAACGCGGTTGGTGAAAATTCGTGATCAGCGCGTCGACGCCGCGGAACTCGGCGGGCGGATGAAGGAAAAGCGCCGCTTCGTCGCGCGCCGCGGCGCCGGTCGGCGCGGCGTGTTTCTGCAGGAAATCTTCGATGGTGCGGACGCTCGTCGTGCCCACGGCCAGGCGACGACCGCGCTGCGCGAAGAGCGCCTCCTGTGTCGTTTGCGGAATGTCGTAGAGCTCGCGGTGGATCTGGTGCGCCTCGATGTCGTCGGTCTGGATCGGTTTGAACGTGCCGAGGCCGACGTGGAGCGTGATGTCGAAGAACTGCGCGCCGGCCGCGGCGAGGCGGGCGTCGATCTCCGGGGTGAAATGCAGGCCGGCGGTCGGCGCGGCCACGGCGACGGACTTGGCGCGGTCGGCGTAATGCGTGCGGTAGCGGTCGCGGTCGAGTGGCGCGAGCGCGCTGCCCGTGGCGGGATCGCGCGCGATGTACGGCGGGAGCGGCACTTCGCCGATCTCGTGCGCGACCTCGACGATGGACGCGTGGCCGAGCGTGGAGAACGCGACGCGATAGCCGCGCTCGTCCTGTTTCTCGATGACGGTGGCGGAAAACCATCCGTCGCGGCCGAAGGTGGAACCCGGCGGGAGTTTGCGGCCGGGGCGCAGCAGGCACCACCAGTCGTTGGCGCCGCCGCCGGCGGGTTGGTGTAGGAAACACTCGACGCGACCGCCGGTGGGACGCTGGGCGAAGAGCCGCGCGGGGATCACGTTGGCGTTGTTGCGAAACAACGCGTAGCGGCCGCCGATGAGATCCGGCAGCGCGGCGAAGACGTGGTGCTCCACCGTGCGGCGCGTGCGGTCGACCACGAGCAGGCGCGACTGATCGCGGCGCGTGGCGGGCGTTTGCGCGATCAGCTCGGGCGGGAGTTCGTAATCGAAGAGCGCGGTTTTCAACGGAGCCGCGATGGCATGGCGGCCGGCGGCGTGCGTCAAGGCACGCGCGTGAGGCGGTGTGCGGCGCGAAGACGTTTAGCGGGACAGCGCGGCGTCGGTTTCGAGGGCGAGCAGAGCGGCGGCCGGGGGCTGTTCCCAGTGCTCATTGTAGGAAGAGGTGCGTTCCGCGTAGCCTGTCGACGGGAGCTCAGGGTCGACGGTCACGAAAGTCAGCCGGTCGGTTTGGCAACGCAGCAGCGAACGGCCGAACGGGTCGGTCTCGTAACGACGCATGCCGTAGACCGACGAGATGCGCGAGTCGCTGGCGGTGTCGTGGAGGTTGATACCGCGGAAATCGACGCGCGCGGCGTGGCCGGTTTGCGCGTCGACCCAGACCGAAAACTCGAGGTCGAGCCCGGCGGTGCGGCGGGCGGCCTGGAAGCCAATGCAGCTGCGGCCCTCGACGACACGTTGCATGGAACGGCGAATACCGCCGGTGTTTGTGCCCAGCAATGGATCGGCGGATTGGAGGGCGTTCTCGACGAGATCGAGCAGGGCGTGGGCGTGGCGGACGAGCGGCTCGAAAGCGGTCTCGGTGCGCCGGCCGGCGGATTCGATCAGTCGCGCCATGGGTTCACCGTGGTGATCGGGTGTGATCGAGGTGGAGAAATAAACCGTGATATCGCCGTGGGGCGCGCAGGGGCCGACCTTCTCGACGACCTCGGCGAGGCCCGGGATGATCCGGCTGTGCGCGCGGGCGTGGCCGGTGGCGCGTCGCCATAAATCGAGGTCCGAGGACGGCGCTCGGTGGTTGGCGAGCGCCGTTTGGGCGCGACGCTGGTGAGGATGTGGAAAGTGGGGAGCGGACATGGCGGGTGACGAGGCCGCCCATCATGCCAAGAACGGGCGCTCGCGTCTCGCGATGCACTGCCGACGGAGAAATCTGGGTGAGTCGCGGGCCGTGGAGTGGGCGAACGGTTAGCCGCTGGTGCAAGGAGGGCGAGGGCGGGGGCGCGCGTGCTCCGGATCCGCGCGCATTAAAAGGCGGAGCCGGTTTCGGCTCCGCCTTGTGGGAGAAACGATGCGTGGCGCTGCTCGCGTGACGCCAGCCGTTCAGCGCGCGGCGGCGCGGTTCAATGCGCTGAGCAGCGCGCGGATGGACGCGGTCTCAATGTTAGTGTCGATCCCGGCGCCGAAGAACTGCAGGCCGCGGTCGGTCTTGATCTGGATATACGAGGCGGCTTTGGAGTCGGCGCCTTCGCCCAGAGAGTGCTCGTTGTAGGAGACGAGCTGGAAATTCTTCAGTCCGGCAACCTCGAGGGCGTGGACGAATGCGGCGATCGGGCCGTTGCCGGTGCCCTTCAACGTGCGCGGCTGGCCTTCGACGAGCAGCGAGGCGGTGCACTCGGTTTCCTGGTGCTGGCCGCCACGCGGGCGCGCGGAGAAATCGGCGAGCGAGAAGGGGGCAGCGCGGTTGATATATTCGTTGAGGAAGAGCGCGTAGATCTCGTCGGCGCTGATCTCGGTGCCCTTGGAGTCGGCGTAGTCGTTGATGATCTTGCCGAACTCCTTGTGCATGGCCTTCGGGAGCTGGAGGCCGTACTCCTTCTCGAGGATGTAGGCGACGCCGCCTTTGCCGGACTGGCTGTTGATGCGGATGATCGCGCGGTAGGTGCGGCCGATGTCGGCGGGGTCGAGCGGGATGTAGAGCACGTCCCACGGGCGCTCGGCGGACTGTTTCACCCACGATTTCTTGATCGCGTCCTGGTGCGAACCCGAGAACGCGGTGAAGACCAACTCGCCCACGTACGGGTGGCGCGGGTGGACCTCCATCTTGGTGCAGCGCTCGTAGATCTCTCGGATGTGGTTGATGTCGGAGAAATCGAGGCCGGGATGGATGCCGTGCGTGTAGAGGTTGAGCGCGACGGTGGAGACATCGAGGTTGCCGGTGCGTTCGCCGTTGCCGAAGAGCGTGCCTTCGACGCGGTCGGCGCCGGCGAGCAGGCCGAGCTCGGTGGCGGCGACGCCGGTGCCTCGGTCGTTATGGGTGTGGAGGCTGATGATCGTCGACTCGCGGCGCGTGAGGTGCGTGCACATCCACTCGATCTGGTCGGCGTGGATGTTGGGCGTGGCGTACTCGACGGTGGCCGGGAGGTTGAGGATGATCTTGTTCTGCGGCGTTGGTTGCCAGATATCGGATACAGCTTCGCAGATTTCGAGGGCGAACTCGAGCTCGGTGCTCGTGAAGCTCTCGGGCGAGTATTGGAGCCGGAGCTCCGTGCCGGTGGCGACGAGCGGCTGCATCTTCTCCTTGAGGAACGCGATCGCATGCGTGGCGATGGCGACGATCTCGGGCTTGTTGGCGCCGAAGACGTATTCGCGCTGCTTGGGCGATGTGGAGTTGTAGAGGTGGAAGATCACGCGCCGGGCGCCGCGGAGCGCCTCGAGGGAGCGGGTGATCAAATCCTCGCGGCATTGGCAGAGGATCTGGATCGAGACGTCGGCCGGGATGCGGTCCTCCTCGATGAGCCGGCGGCAGAAATCGAACTCGATCTGCGACGCGGAGGGGAAGCCGACCTCGATCTCCTTGAAGCCGATCGCCACGAGCATCTCGAAGTACTCCAGCTTCTCCTCGACGCTCATCGGCTGGGCGAGGGCTTGGTTACCGTCGCGCAGGTCGACGCTGCACCAGATCGGGGCATGCGTGAGGGTGCGGCTGGGCCACTGGCGATTGGGCAAGCGGACCGGCGGGAACGGGCGATACTTCGTGATCGGCGGTTTTTGCATGGCGAAAAGTTGTGAACGAAAACGGAACAGTTGAACGGGGCGGGATCGCTCCGGGGAAACGGCGCAAGCGGCGCCGCGGCAAAGGGGTTTCCCGGAGATCAGGACAGCGCCAAGCGGCGCAGTCGCAGCAGGCCGCTGGTAAGTCGAAGCGCTGTCGGGAGGAGGCTCACGCGGCGGAGTAAGTCGGGCGTGCGGTGCGGTGTCAACGGTGGGGACACGATCCGCCCGGCCCACAGCGATGCCCGCATGGATGGAGCGAGCGCGCCGGATGCGTTTGCGCAAGACCCGGTGATTCGGTGAGCTCCCGGTAACCTCGATCGACATAGGCACGTCATAGCCGATGTGTTTTTCGAAGCCGCAACAACATGGACGACCAAGCGCCCGATTATGACGCACTGCTGGCCGGCGTACGCCGCAATGACCAGACCGCCGCGCGTGCGCTCGTCGAGGCGTTGCATCCGCTCGTCCGCAAGATCGTGCGCTCGCATCTGCCGCGGCGGGTCGCCGAGGAGGATCTCGCGCAGGAGGTTTACCTGAAGATGTTCAGCCGGCTCGAACAGTACCGTGGCGAGATGCCGTTGCCGCACTGGGTTTCCCGAATCGCGGTGACGACCTGCATCGACCAACTCCGGCATCAGCAGCGGCGACCAGAGCTGCGCTGGGCCGACCTTTCCGAAAACGAAGCCGAGGTGCTCGACGCCGTGCTCGCCGGCAGCGATGGCGAGGACGCCACCGATGCGATGGCGGCCAAGGAACTCGTCCGCCGCCTGCTTGACCAGCTCGCTCCCGCCGATCGCACCGTGATCACACTTCTCGATCTCGAGCAGAAATCTGTCGCCGAAATTCGGGAACTGACGGGCTGGGGCACGAGCATGATCAAGGTTCGCGCTTTCCGCGCCCGCCGAAAACTGCGCAAACTCTTCGAGCAACTGGAACGAAAGGAATGCCCATGAAACGTCCCGATCCTTGGCTGCGCCTCGTCGCCGCAGCCCGCCACGCGCCGGAGGATGAGACTTCGCTGCTGCCTCCAGGCTTCGCCACCCGTGTCGCCGCCCGAGGTCTGGCCGCGCGCCGCGAGCCGGCCGATTTCTTCGGCTTCGTCGCGATGCGCGCCCTCGGCGTAGCGCTCGCGGTCCTGTTGACGTCGGCGATGGCGAGTTATCCGTTTTCGAAAACCTCCGACAGCTCGAACAACGATCTCGACGACCCGGTGGCGGAACTCGTCGCCCAGCTCTGACCCATGAACGCGAAGCCGCGCACGATCCTAATTCTCGTCGGTATCTTCCTCGCCGGCGCTGCCAGCGGAATGCTTCTCCCATGGCGAGTTTTCCCGCCGCCCGGCAGCAAACATCAGGGGCCGCGGCCGAAGATGGTCCGTATCCTCGAGCGCATCAAAGAGGAGCTCGAGCTGACTCCGGAGCAACGGCCGCAGGTCGAGGCGATCATCCGCGAGTCGTCGGAGAAACTGGAGGGACTTCGGCGCGAATCGTTCAAGGTCGGTGCGGCCGAGATCGAGGCGATGAACGCCAGAATCCAGGCGCTGTTGACCCCCGCGCAGCGCGAGAAGTTTGCGGAGCTCCAGCGCGAGCAACGTGAGCGCATGCGACGCTTCGAACGCGAGCCGTTCGGCCCCCGGCACGATCATGCTCCGCGGGAAGGTGCGCCGCCGCTGCTTCCTCCGGGCGAACGTCCGGCCGACATGCCGCCGGCACCGAACGAATGACCGTGAGCGCCGCACCCGAACTGCGGCGCTTTTTTCTCCAGAATCTGATTGCGACGCCGCGGGGCGCTCACCACCGTCCGCGCCGGCCAGGTCCCATGCATGGGCAGGCGCGTGAACTCCGCCAGGACCGGAAGGTAGCAACGGCAACGACGTTCTCCCAGTGCCGTGGGGTGCCTGGCCACTTTCATTTTCCCGCCCGAATGTCCGCGTGCGCCGCGGTACTCGCGGTACCGAGACAGCGGAGGTCGCGCGAAGCGGTTCTCAGGAACCGCCGCCGGACGCGCGAAAGGGCGCCAGCGGCGGAAAACTTCACACGACCGGAGGCCCGGCCTTCACGGCGGCACGCGTGGAGGCGGCTTCGGGCAGACGTCCGTAGAGCTCACCGAGTTCGTGCAGGTACGCCGCGCTGTCGCGCTCGAGGGCTTCGAGCTGCGCCGAGCGATAGCGCCATTCCCAGTTTCCTTCGGCGGTGCCGGGAGTGTTGAACCGCGCGGTGCTGTCGAGATTCATGAGATCCTGCAGCGGCAGGATCGCGAGGCGGCACGGCGACACGTAGGCGGCGCGGATGAAATCCCAGGCGATCTCCTGTCCGCTGATGCGGAAATAACGACGGAGATGGTCGCGCACTTGTTCTGGCGCGGCGGCATACCAGCCGCGCGTGGTATCGTTGTCGTGGGTGCCGGGGTAGAGCACGCAGTTCCGCGTGTGGTTGTGCGGCAGGTAGAGATTCTTGGCGTCGCCGCCGAACGCGAACTGCGTGATGGCCATCCCGGGCAGGCCGGTGGCTTCGCGTAGCGCGAGCACCTCGGGCGTGAGCACGCCCAGATCCTCCGCGATGATGCGCGCCCGCGGAAACGCCTCGCGTACGGCCCGGAAGAAATCGAGCCCAGGGCCGAGTTCCCACGTACCTTTGCGGGCATTCGGCGAACCGGCCGGTACGGCCCAGTAACTCTCGAAACCGCGGAAATGATCGATGCGGACGACGTCGCACAGGTCGAATGCGGCGGCGAGGCGGCGCATCCACCAGACGTAACGAGTCCGTTGATGCGCGGGCCAATCGTAGAGCGGGTTGCCCCAGAGTTGGCCGTCGGCCGAGAAGTAATCCGGTGGCACACCGGCGACGAAGGTCGGCCGGCGGGTGGAGGGATCGAGCAGGAAGAGATCGGAGTTGGCCCAGGCGTCGGCGCTGTCGAGCGCCACGAAGATCGGGACATCGCCGATGATCTGGATGCCGTGCGCGTTGGCCTGTGCGCGAAGCGCGCGCCACTGGCCGAAGAAGACGTACTGCAGAAACTGATGGGCGAAGATCTTCGGCGCGAGCGTGCGCCGAAGCTGGGATTTCACGGCCTTCTCGTAGGTGCGGGAATCCGCCGGCCATTCCCACCACGGGCGCCCGCCGAAATGATCTTTGAGGGCGAGAAACAGCGCGTAATCGCCGAGCCATGCGGCTTGGGAGGCGCAGAACTCGGTGAAATCGCCGTACGGCAGTTGGGGCGGGTTTTCGCGGGCCTGGGCTTTCTGGAAACGCTCGGCCGCCGCGAACAGGATCGGCCATTTGTGCTGCCAGATGCCGCCGAAATCGACCCGGTGCGCCGGGAGCGCATCGAGTTTGGCGAGATCGGCGCGCGTGAGCAGTCCGGCGGCGATCAGCGGCTCGAGGTCGATCAGGTAGGGATTGCCGGCGAAGGCCGAGAACGACTGGTACGGCGAGTTGCCGTAGCCGGTGGAGCCGAGCGGGCAGACCTGCCAGTAGCTGAAGCCCGCGCGGGCGAGGAATTCGAGGAAACGCGCAGCGTGGCGATCAAGAGTGCCGATGCCGTGCGGACCGGGAAACGCGGTGGGATGCAGAAGAACGCCAGCGGCCCGACCTTCGAGCCAGTTGAACAACGGAGCGTTTTTTGGGCTCATGCGCGGCGGGCACAATGCATGGAACCGTGTATAGGGAAAGCGGCTAAACGCGGAGTTTCTGTGAAACGACGTCAGGAAAACTTCGGGAAATGAGGACGAAGACCTTCGCTAAAGGCATTCTCCCCGCGTCGCCCCTAACTACGCACAATAGGCATTATGTCTAATCGAGAACTGACGCGTTCACCCTCTCCACGTGAATGCATGGCATAGCGCCACGCCGGTCGCGTCGGCTTCGTCGTAGCCCAGCGGCCGGCCGTGGCCGACCAGCGCCATGACCGTGCGCGCCATCTGCTCCTTGCTGGCCCGGCCGACGCCGACCACCGCCTGCTTCACGCGCAGCGGCGGATACTCGAAAACCGGTTTCTCTGCGATCGCTGCCGCTGCAATCGCGGCGCCGCGCGCGGCCCCGAGGATCTGCGCAGTGGCCACGTTTTGCACGAAGATCGTCTTTTCGAGCGCCACGTGGTCGACCGCGTGGTCGCGCAGCACGGCCGCCACGGCGCGGAAAATCTCGCCGAGGCAAAACGCCATGTCGTGTTTCGGCGGAATTCGCAGCGTGCGGCTCACCAGCACGAGCGGCTGACGCCCGTTCGCGATTTCGACCAACGACAGGCCCGTGCCGCGCAAACTCGGATCGATCCCCAGCACACGGCCGGCGAAGTTCGTGCGCTGCGGCAACACCGCGCCGGTCGGTCGCGCCGCGCGTGCATCTGTCCGTAGCAATGTCGCCGGGATCGCGGGCGGCGGCAGCCGTCCTTCGAGTTTGGCTTTCCAGAGATCGCGTACGTTGCGGCGGGCCATGCGTGGATGCGCCGCAGCAGACCAACAGCGGCGTGCGAAGGAAACATCCGAATGCTGCCGACGCCGACGAGAAGCGCGGCGACAATCCGCGGCGGCGCTCACCTCCCCCGTTGACACGAGCCGGTTTCTCACGACCTCTTCGCGCCATGCCCGAGCAAGCCGTCCTGTTGGTCAATCTCGGTTCGCCCGCATCGACCTCCGTCCCCGATGTTCGCCGCTATCTGCGGGAGTTTCTCGGCGACGAGCGCGTGATCGATTACCCGGCGTGGTTCCGCTGGCTGCTGCTCGAAGGTATCATCCTGCGCGTGCGCCCGAAACGTTCGGCGCACGCGTACGAGAAGGTCTGGACGCCGGAGGGTGCGCCGTTGCTCGTCACCTCGGAGAAAGTGCGGGCGAAACTGCAGGACGCGGTTGGCGTGCCGGTGTTCGCCGGGATGCGTTACGGCGAGCCTTCGATCGCCTCGGCGCTGACGCGGATCCGCGACCTCGGTGTGCGCGATGTTTTTCTCGTTCCGCAGTATCCGCACTACGCGATGTCGAGCTGGGAAACGGTGGTCGTGAAAGTCTACGAGGAGGCGCGGCGTGTGGCGCCGGAGCTGAAGTTCACGACCGTGCAGCCGTTCTTTGCCGATCCGGACTACATCGAGGCATTGCACGCGGTCTCGGCGCCCGATCTCGCCCGCGGTTTCGATCATCTGCTGATCAGTTTCCACGGCGTGCCTGTGCGGCATCTCCGCAAGGCGGATTCGTCGCGCGCGCACTGCCTGTGTTCGCCGGATTGCTGCACCGTCGCGAGCCCGGCGCACGCCACCTGCTATCGCGCGCAATGCCTTGGCACGGTGCGCGCCTTCACGGCGCGCGCGGGGCTGGCGCCGGCGCAGTATTCGTTCTCGTTCCAGTCCCGGCTGCCCGGCGAGCCGTGGCTGGAGCCGTTCACCGACCGCGAACTCGTGCGCCTGGCACAGAGTGGCGTGAAACGTCTGCTCGTGATGACGCCGGCGTTTACGGCCGATTGCCTCGAGACGCTCGAGGAGATCGCGCAGGAAGGAAAACGCACGTTCCTCGAGGCCGGCGGCGCGGAGTTTCGTCAGATCCCGTGCCTGAACGACCAGCCTCCGTTCATCGATTTCCTCGCGAAGCGCACGCTCGCTTGGCGCAAGTGAGCCGCGGCGGCGCTCTCGCGGCGGCGTGCGTGCCGCGGCGCCGAAACGGAACTGGCGCTACATCGGCGCCGGCCGCATCCGGCGCGCGGCGAATCGGTGCTTACCGATTTTTCACGACTTTCGGATTGGGTCGGGATCGGAAACCTCTAGCTTCCCGGCTCCCGAATCGACGCGCCGCGCGGTGCGTCGCTCGCAGCACCGAAATTTCTCCCCATCCGTGAGCGACGAGGCCCTTCTGCTTCTCACAGCCAACGGCACCATCCAGTACGCCAACACCACCGTCAGCCAATGGTGGCAGGTGGCTCCCGGTGCGTTGCACGGCGACTCGTTTTCGAACCTCTTCGTGTTCGATGTGGTCTCCTCGGATCCCGAGTGGCTGGAAACGCAATGGCTCGCGTTGCTCGACACCGGCAGCACGCCCACCGGCGTGACGCTCGCCGCCCAGCCGAAGAACTCCGCGCCGTTCGACGTGACGGTGCACATCGAGAGAATCGCCGGTACACAACCGCCGGTCTATTTCGCGCACGCTCGCAAGGCCGTCGTCGGCGGCCGCGCCGCCGGAAACGAGGTTGGCCACGGCCCGGTCACCGCCGGACCGGCCGCGCGTTTCGCGGCGCTGATCGAGCGCAGCCAACTCGGGTTCTTCGACCTCGATTTCGCCAACCAGCAGTTCTACTTCTCGCCGGCATGGAAGAACCTCCTCGGGTTCCTCGACGGCGAGCTTCCGAACCAGGAGAACACGTGGCGCGAGCTCGTCCACCCCGACGATTCCGCCGGCGCTCCCGACCACGCCGACCGCAAGGCTTCGAACCAGTCGCGCGCGTTCTCGGCGGAATTTCGGATGCGCACCAAAACCGGCGCGTTTGAATGGGTGCTCGCCAACGGTGTGCAGGTCTTCGGCGACAGCGGCGTGCTCATCCGCGTGCTCGGCACGATGAGCAGCATCCAGGAACGCAAGGAGTTCGAGGAGTCGTGCGTGGCCAGCGAAGAGCGCCTCGACACGCTCGGCCGGCAGGGCGACCTTGCGGCGTTCGATCTCGATTTCGCCAACAGCTCCTACTGGTTCTCCGCAGGACTGCGCAAGCTCACCGGCTACCGCGACGTCGACCTGCCGGCTGGTCCTGAAAGCTTCGCCCACCTGCTTCCTGCCGCGCAGATTCCGCGCGGCGCCAACGCTTGGTTCGCCGAACAATCGCCCGGTCAGCCGGTGCTCCGCGACACGATCGAGCTGAGCCGGAAAGACGGCCAACCCGTCCTCGTGCACGCGACGATCGTGCGCACCTTCGACCGGCGGAAGACGCTGCTGCGTGCGATCGGTTTCTTCGTGCCCGGCGCCGCTCCCGGCGCTCCCGCGCGCATGCCGCCGCTGCTGTTGCGCTCCTCGTACGATGCGATCAGCGAGGGCGTCGTCGTCGCCGATCGCGAGGCGCGCGTGGTCTTTCTCAACGCCCGCGCCGCGCGCATGCTCGGCACCACGCCCGAGCTCGGTGAAGGCCGTGCCGCCGCGGAACTCGTCCCTCTCATCCACCGGCTCAATCAGCTCCGCATCGAGAGCCCGATCGTGCGGGCGATCGAGGGTGGCGAGGTGGTGCCGCTCAACGACGAGCACTCGCTTCCCGTCCAGCAGGGACTCCGGCGCATCGTTTTCACCTGCGTGCCCGTCAAAGACACCGAGGGCAAGGTGCAGGGCGCCGTATTCGTTTTCCGCGATCCGGAGGAGATGACGCTCACGCCCGACGAGCTGATCCGCTCGAACCGCTTCGAGACGCTCGGCCTGCTCGCCGGCGGCATCGCTCACGATTTCAACAATCTCCTCACCACCATCCTCGGCGGTATCTCCATCGCCCGTGAGACGAAGGACTACAACCAGCTCGAGGACTCCGAAAAGGGCTGCATCGCCGCGAAGGCGCTCACGCGCCAGCTGCTCGCGCTCGCGCGCGGCGGAGCCGACCTGCGGCAGATCCTCAACCCCGGCGAGATCCTCCAGGAATCGGTCCGCCTCGCCGCCGTCGGCACGCCCGTGAAGGTCGAACTCCAGTTCTCCGACGACCTCCACATGATCCACGCCGACAAGGCCGAGATCATCCGCGTTTTCCAGAACCTCATCATCAACTCCATCCAGGCGATGCCGAACAACAGCGGCAACGTCTGGGTCCGCGCGTACAACTCCGCGCTGCGCGAGGGCGACGTGCCGCCGCTGGCCGCAGGCGATTACGTGCACTTCGAAGTGCAGGACAACGGCGCCGGCATCCCGCCCGAACACCTGCAGAAGATCTTCGAGCCGTTTTTCACCACGAAAAAGACCGGCACCGGACTCGGCCTCGCGACCGTCATCTCGATCGTCAAAACCCACGGCGGCCAGATCGGCGTCACCTCCACACCCGGCGCGGGCACGACATTCTCGATCTTCCTACCGCGAGCCGATCAACCCGTCGCCGAGATCCAGCGCGAAGCGCCCACCCTGCGCTTCGGCACCGGCCGCATCCTCGTCATGGACGACGAGGAGAAGATCCTGCACCTCACCGGGATCATGTTGGAGAATCTAGGGTACAAGTTTGACGTCGCCCGCAATGGCAAGGACGCCGTCGCGCTCTACCAGCGCTATCTGAACGTCAGCCGGCCGTATGATTGCGTCATCCTCGATCTCACGATCGTCGGCGGCATGGGCGGCGAGGAAACGTACCGCGAGCTCAAGAAGCTCAACCCCGAGCTACGCGCGATCATCTCCTCAGGCTACGACAGCGAGGACATGATGCGCCGCTACCTCGACATGGGTTTCCAAGGATACCTTTCGAAACCGTTCCGGGTCGGCGAACTCGGCAAGATCCTGAAGAAGGTCCTCGGCGGCTCGCCTGCAGGTCCCGGCGCCTGAGCGCCGCGAAGGCGCCGCACGCGTCGAGGCCTACGGCCGTCGCGTCGCGGCGAGCGTCCTCAACCATCGCGGCGGCGCCATGCACAGCCACCGCGCCTCGACCGCTCCGGCGGTCCGTCCGCACCGCGCTCCACCGGGGCGGAGACTTCGGGCTTTCTCCCACCAACCGCTGGGAATGCCGCCCGCTGCGCGCGGAGAGTTGGATGTGCAAAAGTGCGCCCGGCTTCCGCGCCGCTACCCCGTTCACCGAACGCATCGTGAAAATCGTCATCTTTGGACTCACCATCAGCTCCTCGTGGGGAAACGGACACGCCACGCTCTGGCGCGCCCTCTGCCGCGCGCTCGGCCGCCGCGGACACACGGTCGTATTTTTCGAGCGGGACGTCCCCTACTACGCCGCCCACCGCGATGTCGAATGCTTCGAAGGCGGCCGCCTCGTGCTCTACTCCACTTGGGATGAAGCCAAGGCTCTCGCTCGGCGCGAACTGGCCGATGCCGACGTCGGGCTGGTCACCTCCTACTGTCCGGACGCGCGCGCGGCGACGGCGCTTCTGTGCGATTCGCCGGCGATGCGCGTGTTCTACGATCTCGATACGCCGGTCACGCTGGAGCTCGTCCGCAACGGCGACAATGTCGCCTACCTCGGCGACAACGGCCTCGCGGACTACGATCTGGTCCTGAGCTACACCGGCGGCCTCGCTCTCGCGGAACTGCGATCCCGCCTGAGGGCACGGCAGGTCGCCCCGCTTTACGGCAGCGTCGATCCCGAGGCGCATCATCCCGCTGCGCCGGACCCGGAGCTCCGTTGCGATCTTTCGTATCTGGGCACCTACGCGAGCGATCGGCAGGCGGCGCTCGAAGAGCTCTTCGTCCAGCCGGCGCGGCAACTCCGGCAAGCGCGCTTCATCATCGGCGGGGCGCTCTATCCGCCGCATTTCCCGTGGACGCGAAACCTCTTCTTTCTGCGCCACGTCGAGCCGAGCCGGCACGCGGCGTTCTTCGCATCGTCGCGCCTCACGCTGAACGTGACTCGGCGAGCAATGAAGGCGATGGGGTTCTGCCCCTCCGGGCGGTTGTTCGAAGCCGCGGCTTGCGGCGCTGCGATCATCAGCGACACGTGGGACGGGCTGGAGCTCTTTTTCACCCCCGGTCGCGAAATTTTGGCGGCATCGGGATCCGCCGATGTCGTCGCCGCTCTGGGGCGATCCGACGAAGAGTTGCAGGTGATCGCCCGTGCCGGTCGCGAACGCGTGCTTGCCGAACATACCGCCGACCATCGCGCCGCCGAACTCGAGCAACTGCTCACGGCGGCCGCTACTCCGGCCGCCGCCGGCCAATGGCGGGAAGGGTCCTGAGATGTGGGGTATCATTCCAGCCGCCGGCGCGGGCAGTCGGATCCAGCCGCTCGCGTTTTCCAAGGAGCTTCTCCCCGTCGGGAGCCGCCTCGGCGCGTGGGGCGAACGTCCCCGCGCAGTGAGCGAGTACCTCGTCGACCGGATGCTCGCGGCTGGCGCGGACCGTATCTGCTTCGTGATCTCGCCCGGAAAATCGGACATCATGACCTATTTCGGCGGCGAAGTCGGCGGCGCGACGGTCGCCTACGTGGTACAACCGGAACCCGCCGGCCTCTGCGACGCCCTTTTCCGCGCCGCGCCATTGATCGCTCCGGATGAGCAGGTGTTGATCGGGCTGCCCGACACGATCTGGTACCCGGAAAACGGCTTCACTCTCCTGCCTCCCGAACTGCTTTCGTTCCTCCTTTTCCCAGTCGATCACCCCGAGTTGTTCGACGCCGTGGTGGCCGACGCTGCCGGCGCCGTGCGGGAGATCCAGGTGAAGGTGCCGCATCCCAGCTCGCATTGGGTCTGGGGCGCGTTGCGTCTGCCGGCCGCGGTGTTCCACGCGCTGCATCGCCTCTGGCGTGAGCCAGGCCGCGGCGACGAATACCTCGGCACGCTCGTGAACGCCTATCTTGCCCGGGGCGGCGAGGCGCAGGCGGTGCCGGCCGGCGAGGCGTACGTCGATGTCGGCACGTTCCACGGCTACCACGAAGCGATCTCGCTGCTCGGCCGGCACGCCGGCGATGCTCCCCGTTTCGCCGTCGGAGCGCGACCGCGGCCGAAGGCGGTTCGAGCCGCGCCGAGCGCGGCCGAGCCCATCGCAGCGGCAACTCCGGGAGGTGCGTCATGATCGAAGCGGTGATGTTCTGGAACGAGCCGAACAACAAATCGCACTGGGCGTTCGAGATCGACCCGGACTGGTCGATCTTCGCCGCGATGGTGAAGGGCGCCGCACGCGCTGTCGCCGCCGAGAATCCCGCGCTCACCCGCGTGCTCGGCGGCATCTCGCCAATCGATGCGAACTTCGTCCGCAACCTCGCCGCCCAGGGCGTACTCGACGAACTCAACGCCGTCGCCGTGCACGGTTTCCCCCTCGATTGGAACCATTGGAAGCTCGACGACTGGCCGGCGAAGATCGACGAGATCCGCGCCGTGACCGATCTCCCCGTCTGGGTCTCCGAGGTGGGCGTCTCGAGTTTCGGCGCCGAGGAAGTGCAGGCATTCGGCCTGCATCGCACCGCGCAACTCCTCGTCGGCCGCGTGCCACGAATTCATTGGTACAGCCTCTACGATCTGCCGAAGGCGTGGCCCGCCACGACCCGTCACAAGGAGGCCGAAGGCTCCTCCTACTACCGGCATTACTACCTCGGGCTTCTGCGCGAGGACGGCACGCCGAAGCCGGCGCTCGCGCTGCTCGCGGAGCACACGCCCGAGCTCGGCATCTGCCAATGGTTCCACTTCCAGGATCCGCGGCTCGAATCGGCGGCGGTGTTGCTGCGCTCGCTGGGCGTGCGGCACCTGCGCACCGGACTGAGCTGGGCCGACAGCTTCCGTCCCGACGCAGAAGCGTGGTTCGACCAGATGATGGCCACGCTCGCGGAGTTCGAAGTCACGCTGACGTTCTGCTTCACACCCGAACACCTCGGCGTGCAACCGCACCACACCAGCCCGCCGCGCGACATCGCCGAGTACGCCGACTTCTGCGCGCGCATGGTGCGGCGCTACGCGCCGGCCACGGTCGCGCCTGCCTTGCTCGGGTGAGCCGCGCCCGCCCCCAAACTCCTCCAAAGCACGCAACCTCGTCCCCTCCTTTGCCATGATCATCGAGGAAACATCCCCCGCCACCGCACCCGCGCCCAGCATCGGCGTGTCCGCTGCACCACGCCAGCGGCAGGTGCGCGTGGCTCTCATCGGCGTGGGCAACTGCGCCTCGTCGCTCGTGCAGGGGGTGCACTTCTACCGCGACGCCGCCGAGGGCGAGCGCGTGCCCGGCCTGATGCACGTCACGCTCGGCGGGTACCACGTGCGCGACATCGTGTTCACCGCCGCGTTCGACATAGACCGCAACAAGGTCGGCCGTGATCTCTCCGAGGCGATCTACGCCGAGCCGAACAATACCTACCGCTTCGCCGATGTGCCGCGGCTCGGCGTGCCCGTGCGCCGCGGCATGACGCACGACGGGCTCGGGAAATATCTCAGCCTGAAGATCGACAAGGCGCCGGGGGAAACAGCCGACATCGTCAACATCCTCCGCCGCACGCGCACGGATGTCGTCGTCTCCTACCTGCCCGTCGGCTCCGAGATGGCCACGAAATGGTACGTCGAGCAGGTGCTCGAGGCCGGTTGCGCGTTTGTGAACTGCATCCCGGTCTTCATCGCGTCGCAGCCCTACTGGCAGCAGCGTTTCTTCGAGCGCGGCCTGCCGATCATCGGCGACGACATCAAATCGCAGGTCGGTGCCACGATTCTTCACCGCGCGCTCGTGAACCTCTTCCGTGACCGCGGCGTGCGTCTCGATCGCACGTACCAGCTGAATTTCGGTGGCAACACCGACTTCCTCAACATGCTCGAGCGCGAGCGGCTCGACTCGAAGAAGGTCTCGAAGACGAACGCCGTCACCAGCCAGTTCGCCGAGCCGCTCCGCGCCGAGGACGTGCACGTTGGCCCGAGCGATTACGTGCCCTGGCTCGCCGACCAGAAATGGTGCTACATCCACCTTCAGGGGACGACCTTCGGCAATGTGCCGCTCAAGGCCGAGCTGAAGCTCGAAGTGTGGGACTCGCCGAACTCCGCCGGAGTGGTGATCGATGCCGTGCGCTGCGCGAAACTCGCGCTCGATCGCGGCATCGCCGGTCCGCTGCTCGGCCCCGCGAGTTACTTCATGAAATCGCCGCCGCAGCAGTGCACGGACAACGAGGCGCGCGAAGCGACCGAAGCCTTCATCCGCGGCGATCCGGTTCCAGGAGCAACAGAACTTTCCGCAAACGTGCCGCCCGACGAGCCGCATCGCACCGCCGCCTCGCCCGAGTCCGCCGCGGCGTGAAGGCCTCTCTCACGCTGCGCGTGCTGGCCCGGTGCAGACTCCGACCGGGCTACAGATCCTCGCCCTCGTTCTGGAGCAGGCCGCGGGTCTGGCGTTTCACGAGCGATGCGTAGTAGCCGTCCAGTTTCATCAGCTCGCGATGGCGGCCCTGCTCGGCGATACGACCGTCCTGCAGGACCACGATCAGGTCGGCGTTCACGACCGTCGAGAGACGGTGCGCGATCACGAACGTCGTGCGCCCACGCATGAGCCGTTCGAGCGCGTCCTGCACAAGTGCTTCGGACTCGGCATCGAGCGATGAGGTCGCCTCGTCGAGCACGATGATTCGCGGGTCCTTCACGAGCGCGCGCGCGATCGTCACGCGTTGGCGCTCGCCCACCGAGAGCCGCGTGCCGCGCTCGGCCACCATCGTTTCGTAACGTTCGGGCATGCGTTGGATGAAGTCGTGCGCGTTCGCCGCGATCGCGGCGGCCTCGACCTCCGCCGGCGTCGCGTCCGGCCGGCCATAAGCGATGTTGTTGCGGACCGTGTCGTTGAAGAGCAATGGATCCTGCAGCACCACGCCGATCTGCCGCCGCAGCGAACTCTGCTTGAGTGCGCGCAGATCGCGGCCGTCGAGCCGCACGGCGCCCGCGAGCGGGTCGTAGAAACGCATGAGCAGCGCCATCAGCGTGGTCTTGCCCGAACCGCTCGGGCCCACGATCGCCACCGTCTGCCCCGGCGCGACATCAAGTGACACGCCCGCGAGCAACGGCCGCCCTTCCTGCTCGTAGCGGAACTCTACGCGCTCGAACTCCACGCGGCCGACGACAGTGGTGAGTTCGACCGCGTCCGGCGCGTCGCCGAGGTGTTCCTGCAGATCGAGAATGCCGAAGATCTCCTCGAGCGAAACGGACGCCTTGTGCAGCGTCTGATAGATGCCGCTCAACCCCTGCACAGGGCCGAACAATCCGCCCACGTAGCCGAGCAACGCCACGAGCGTGCCCACTGTCGACTGGCCGCGCAGGACCAGCAACCCGCCCACGCAGACCACCGTGATGCGCGCCAGCATGATCACACCGTTGCTCGCGGCGCCGAGCCCGCTGTCGATCCCGACGCCGCGGATCACGACGTTGTTGGCCGAGCGCACCTCGCGCAGGAAGCGCTCCTTCTCCATGTCCTCCATCGCGAAACTGCGCACGGTGAGGATGCCGGAGAGGACCTCGTTGAACCGCGAGTAGATCCGCGCCCAACGGTCGAGCAGCACGCGCTCGCGCTCCGCCTGCTCGGGCGCGCCCCACGCCGCGATCAACGCCGGCAGCGGCGCGAACCCGAGCACGACGAGCGCGAGCCGCCAGTCGAGTCGCCACATAGCCACCACCGAAAGCACGAGGTAGACGATGGCGGGAAACACATTGAAGAGCAGTTGCGTCACCGCGCCGATGAAGCCCTGGATGCTGCGGTCGAGCCGCGTGAGCACCGCGCCCACGCCCTCGCTGCGCTGCACCTGCAGCGGCATCCGGTGCAGCCGGCCGACGGTCGCTTCGAGCAGGGAGAAATGCAGCCCCAGCCGCGTGCGCCAGGTGAGCCAGTTGCACAACGCGCTGAGCAGTTCCCGCACGATGCCGAGGCCGAGCAACAGGAGCGCGCCATGGAAGACGACACGTGCCGTGGCGGCGCCGCCGAGCGCATCGAAGATGTACTTCAACACCAGCGGCTCCGCCGCGCTCGCCGCCGCGAGCAGCAACGTGAACACCGAGATCGCCACGACGACCGACTTGTGCGGCGCCGCGAAGGCCAGCGCGCGCCGCAGGCGTTCGCGGGAGACCGGCAACGCGGAGGATTTCGCGGCAGGCATCGCGTGGCCCCGGTTTGTTCGGCCGACTCCCCTGCCGCACGTCACTCCTCTGCAGCTGGTTCCCGCACCGTGGAGGACAGGCCCACGCGGCGCCGACCGGTTGCGGCGAGCAACTCGTGCATGGCGACGGAGCGCGCGACAGCGTCGCCTTCGCCCGACGGCTCGCACACGTAGATTTCGTGCGCGGGATGTGCGCGCACCTCCAGACCGCAGGTGCGCAGCATCGCCTCGATGCACGCGTGGTTCGGCGCCCACCAGTTGGTCACGTCGCCCGCGAGTTGTTTCTCGATGAACGCGAGCTTCGGCCAACCGGGCGCGAGCAGGCGCTCGCGTTCGTCGATGCCGAAGTCGTCGGGGACGACGACGCTCGCCTCGTCGGGCATCGTGAACGTCTGGAACACCAGCTTGCGGCGTACGCGCTCGGCCACCAAATCGAGCCCCAGAAGCGGATACCTCAGGTGGTAGAAGACGCCGAGGAACAGCACCAGATCGTAGCTCTCGTGCCAGCGCGCGAGTTCGTAGAGGTGTGCCGCGCGGAGCTCGATGCGGTCGGCCACGCCGTACTGATCGACCGCCCAGCGGGCCTGCCGCAGGAAGTGCGGGTCGTGGTCGATCGCGGTCACCTGCGCTCCGCGTCGGGCGAGCTCGATCGCGTAGAAACCGGAGTTGCAGCCGATGTCGAGCGCAGTCCAGCCGGAGAGGTCCGCCGGGAGACTCGGCCCGATCGCCGCCCATTTGGAGCTGGGAAAATCGCCGAGCGGATGGTCGGGCGCGGTCTGTGTGCCGTCGGGCAGATGGAGGTTGTGAAACCACGGTGCGAACTGCGCCGCCTCGGCCGCGAGACCGGTGGCGGGCGTCTTCGGCCGGATCATGTAGGCGGCTTCGCTCATGGCGCGTCAGGCGGAGAGTATCCGCGCGTCGTCGATCTCGCCGGCCTGCATCGCTTCGCGCAGGTGCGTCTCAAGCTCGAGCGCGCGATGGGCCGCGGTGTGGGCGGCGAGGACGCGCCGCCGGGCCGCGAGGCCGATGCGGTGGCCTTCGCCGCGGCCGAGATTGCGCAGGAGATCGAGCGCTTCCGCGGTGGAGCCCGCGACCAGGATCTCCGTGCCGGGCTCGAAAAATTCCTCCAGGCCGGTCCACGAATCGCTGATGATCGGCACGCCGCACGCGGCCGCCTCGAAGAGCCGCACACTCGGCGAGTAGCCAGCGGCAATCATGTCGGCCCGGGTGATGTTCAGAGTGAAACGTTGCCGGTTGTAGAACGCGCGATGATGCGCTGGAGCGACGTGGTCGATGCGCTCGACGTTCGCCGGCCAACGCACGCCGCGCGGGTACTGCGGCCCGGCGACGACAAAACAGCCGCCACGCCACCGCCTTGCCGGCCGCAGCATCAACTCCTCGAGTCGCGGCTGCCGGTCCGGGCTGTAGGTGCCGAGATAGCCGCAATCCCAGACCGGATCCTCGGGTTCCGGATAGTAGGCGCGCGGATCGACGGAGCAGTAAAGCGGCCGCGCCATGGGTGAGCCGAATTCGCGTTCGAGGCGGCGCAGCAGCGGCCCGCCGGTGAACGACAGATAGACGTGATAACGCGGGATCAGCTCGAGCGAGAGGTACTCGCACGCGCCGCGAGCGAGCTGCGCGAGCGTGACCGGTGTGTCGATGTCGTAGAAGCCGACGACGCCGCGCGCCGTCGCGAGCACCCACTCGCCCACCTCGATCCCCTGCGGCACGTACGAGCCGACGATCACCGCATCGGCCTCGCGGATCGCGTCGGCGTGCTGCCGTTGGAGCTGCGCGAGGCTGCGGTAGAGCGCCACCTCGGCGCCAGGCGCACGCGGCAGATCGCGGTTGGCGGCGTACCACCGCACGTCGCGTTCGAGGAACAGCACCTCGTGCCCGCGTGCGGCGAGTTCGCGCACGAGGCCACGGTAGGTCGTCGCGTGCCCGTTTCCCCACGACGAGGTGATCGAGAGACCGAGGATGACGATGTTCATGGCCGTGCGGTCTCGGGTTTGAGCCGTAGCGTCTCGTGGCCCTCGAGGATCGCTTCGAGCTCGAGCACGCGGCGCGCATAGGTGTGCTCACGTTGCACCCGGCGGAGCGCGGCCGCGCCGATCTGGGCGGCGCGACGCGGGGTGAGGCTCGCGAGGTGCTCGGCCACTTCGGCACCGTTGCGCGCGACGAGGATCTCTTCTCCCGGCTCAAGGAAGAGCTCGATGCCGGCCCAGGCGTCGCTGATCACGCAGGCTCCCGCGCCGGCCGCCTCGAAGACCCGCGTCGGCGGCGAAAAACCGTAGGCGGCCATGCTGCTGCGGTTGATGTTCAACACCGCCGACGGGCTGGAGTTGAAGGCGTTGTGGTCGCGCGTGAACACGTGCCCCACGTATTCGACGTTCGGCGGCATCGGCTTGTCGTCCCAGCCGCTGCCGCCGAGCAGAAACGTGCGGTGCGGCAGGGCCGCGGCGACAGCGAAGAAGAACTCGTCCACGCGGCTCTCCCGATCCGGGAGGCGGTTGCCGAGGAAGGCCAGATTGGCGGCGAAACGCGGCTCGAGCGGCACGGGAAAGTGCGTGCCCGGGTCGAGCGCGTTGTAGATGGGGCGGCACACGCGAGCGCCGAGTTCCTTGTACGCCTCCACTACCGGTGGGCCGCCACCGTAGGTTAGCACAAGATCGTAGCGCGGTATGAGCGCGCGAAACGGATCGCCGCGATCTGCGTGCAAGCGGTCGAGCGTCGCCGGGGCGTCGACATCCCAGAAAGCCACGAGCGTCGCGGGCGAGCCGAGCTCGAGCACGGCGGCATCGAGCAACCCGTCGTGCACGCCCACACCGGATGCCTTGATCACCAGATCCGCTCCGCGGGCCTGCTCGATGGTCTGCAGCACAGCAGCTTCCGTGGTGGCGGGATACACCACGATCTTCGCCCAGTCCGGATCGGGGATATCGCGATGCTTCTGCCGGTCGTAGGCGTCGGGCTCGTAGAACGTGATGCGGTGCCCGCGTTCGGCGAGCGCGCGGACAATGCCGCGGTAGTAGGTGGCGGCGCCGTTCCAGTAGGCGGAGACGAGGCTCGATCCGAAGAAGGCTATGTCGAGGGCGGTGTTCATCGGAGGGTCGCGGTTGAGGTTTCGGAATGCTCCTGCGGAGCGCGGGCGGCCTCAGCGTGCAGGTCGGGCCGGAGCTCGGTCACGATCGCCATGAGTTCGTCGACGCGATGCGCGCAGGTGTGGCGGCGGCGGATCGTCGCGAGGCCGTGCTCGGCGAGGGCGCTGCGCAGGCCGGGGTTCGCGAGGAGCATCCGCAGCAGCTCGCGCGTTTCCGCACCGTCGCGAGCGACGAGGAAATCGCGGCCCGGTGTGAAGAGATTCTCGCTGTCGCTCCACGGCGCGGAGATCAGCGGGATGCCGCACGCAAGCGCTTCGAACACCCGGATCGTGGGGATGCCGGGCAATGTCGACGCGTACACGCGGCGAGGCACGTGCAGTGTCACCTTGAAGCGTGCGTAGACTTCGGGGGCGTCCTGGTTTGGCAGCCACCCGCCGTATTCGATGCCGGCGCGGGCCAGCGCGTGGATCGCCTCGGCGGGATAACGCACACCATAGGCGCGCGCCTGGAGGCGCAGCTCGCGCACGGGTTCGATCAGAAACTCTTCGAGCTCGGCGTTGCGCTCGCCGTCGCCCCAGTTGCCGATCCAGACCAGGTCGCCGTCGAGCGCGTTCCTCGGCCGTGGGTGGAATATCCGGGTATCCGCCGCTTCGTGCCACGTCCAGGCGCGGCCGGTCATGCCGGCGGCGAGGTAGCGGTCGCGGAGCACGCGACCGTAGGCGAGCACGCCGTCGTAGCCGTCGAGCTCGTCCCTACCCCACGCGCCGGGCGCGGTGACGAAGCGATGATGCGTGTCGTGGAACAGCGCGATGAAACGGCGGTTGTGCCGTGCGGCGCCGATGCGGCGGATGAGCTCGGGGGCGTTCCACTCGTGCACGAGCACGAGGTCGGCGTCGCGCAGCAACTCCTCGGCATCGAAGTCGGCGAGATTGTAGCACGTGCTCTCGAGCGACGGGTACGCCTCACGGAAACGACGGAGCGCACCCTCGCCGTGCTCCGCGCGAAGGTTGCGCACGCTCCACGCGTCCTCCGGCTCGTAGATGCACACCTGATGGCCGCGGAGCTGCAACTCCGTGGCGATGCCGCGGAGGAAATGCGCGTTGCCGTGGTTCCAGTCGGAGACGAGCGAATGGTAGAAGAGCGCGATCTTCATCGTGAAATGGCGAGCGATGCCGGCGCCGCGGTGGCGGTTGCGGGTCGCAGCGCGGCGTAAATCGCCAGGTAGGATTCGGCCATGCGTTGAGCGGTGAACTCGGCAGCGCGTTTGCGAGCGGCGTCGCCGAGTTGCCGTTGCGAGAGCGATCCCGCCGCCAACCGGCAGAGCTCGGCGCGGAACGCCTCCGGATCATCGGGCGAGACAAAGACGGCCGCGTCCTGCCAGTTTTCCCGCAGACTTGGAATGTCGCCGAGGACGAGCGCGCAACCGGCCTGCGCCGCCTCGAGCACCGCGAGGCCGAAGGGCTCATAGCGCGCCGGCAACACGAAGATCGACGCGCGGTCGTAGAGCTCGCCCACCGCCTCCGGCGCTAGCCGACCGAGCAGTTCGAAGCCATCGAACACCGCGGCCTCTCCATCGGGCGAACGTGCGTCGCCGGCGAGCCGCACCGGCCAGGGCAGCGGTTGCGCGGTGCGCGTCAACAGACGGTAGTTCTTCGCCTCGTCCCACAGCCGGCCCACGCCGAGGATGAACGGTTCTTTCTCCCTCGTGCCGTCGGCCCGTGCCTCGAGGCCGTTCGACACGACCTCAATGTGGGGCAGCGGGCCGTGGAGTTCCTGAACGGCGGCGGCCATCCAGCGGGTAGGAGCGACGACGCGCTGCACGCCGGCCAGGCCCGCGCGCACCTCCTCGGCATAGCGTCTCCATTCGGGCGGGGCATCCTCCCCGCGGACTTCGCGCCACCACGAAAGCACGCACGAGTGCGCCACGGCGATCGTGGGCGCGCGCCACGGAAGCGCCCCGTGCGCGTAGCTGTTGAGGTGCACCACATCGGGCGCGTGCCGGCGCTCGAGCCCGAGCAGCCAGTCGCCGGCGCGGCGCACGTCGTCCCACGGCGCCTCCATCCATTCGAGACGGAATTGGTTTTCGCACAGCGTTACGTTCGGCGGAAGACTGCGGCGTTGGTCGTCGGCCATCGCCGGCCCCATCAACGCGAGCACGACCTCGATGTCACGGCGCTCGAATTCGCGACAGAGCGTCGTCGCATAGGTCCAGACCCCGCCGACGGAATCGGCGGTGAGGAGCACGCGGCGCACGGAGTTGGCGAGATTGTCGCTCATGTCGTGTAGAGGCGGTCGATCGCTTCGGCGACTTCGACGACGTGCCGGATTTGCGGCTGATAATTGGGCTGTCGCGCCAGACGTTCGGCCCATTCGACGGCCATTCGGCCGCCCCAGTCGTCGGGCGGGCCGGCGAGGGTCTGGCGCGTGCGGTCGGGCTGGAGATGCTCGGCGACGAAATCGTAGAACGAGCCGTTCACGTTGCGGAAAACCGCGCCGCCGCGCGTGCCGAAGAACGTCGCTTCGATGCGGGCGTTGCAGCCGGCTGGTGCTTTCCACGAACACACGAGCTGCACGGCCGTGCCGGTTTCGAGGACGAACTGGCCGGCGGCATAGTCCTCCACCCCGCCGGCGGCGGCACGCCACGGTTTGCCATGGGCCAGCAACTGGCCGCTCGCATGCGAAACCCGCGGAAAACCGAGCACCCACAGCGCGAGATCCACAAGATGGATGCCGAGGTCGAGCAGGCAGCCGCCGCCGGAGAGCCGGGCGTCGTAGAACCACGGTTTGTCCGGGCCGTAGGCGTTGTGGAAGACGAGTTCCACGGCGTAGATGTCGCCGAGGGCGCCATCGCGCACGAGCTGCCGGATCGCGCGCATCCCGGCGGTGGCGCGGTACGAGAGGTCGACGCCCAGCAGGCGATCGGCCGCGCACGCGGCATTGACCACACGGAGTGTCTCGGCGGCGTTTCGCCCGAGCGGTTTCTGACAAAACACCGCCATCCCGCGCTCTAGCGCCGCCACGGCCTGCGCGGCGTGCAATGCGCTCGGCGTCGCGAGCACCACGCCATCGAGATCCATCGCGAGCAGGTCTTCGTAACTGGTGGTGCGCGCAGTCTCGAGGACGGCGCCCTCGATCGGGCCGGAGTCGGCGAGCGCCGGATCACACACGGCGGCGATACGTCCGACGCCGGCCCGGGCAATCGCGCCGAGTCGGTGCCGGCCGATCCAGCCGATGCCGGCGAAACCAAGGCGCGGCAGGCGGCGCGCGGTCAGCGCGACGGCGCCGAGGGATTGAAGCGCAGGGTTATTCATAAGTGGCGAGGGCTTTGAGGAAGCCATCAGGGCGCTCCCGCACGCCGGCGAAAGCGCTGGAGAGTTCGTCGAGCCTCACGCGATGCGTGTAGAGCGGCAGCGGGTTGAGGCGCGCGTTAGCAACCGCTTCGACAGCGGCGCGGATGCCGGCGATATAGCGCTGCGGGGCGCGCTCGTGCGCGTTGATCACGTCGAGCCCGCGCCAGTTCCAGACCTGCATGTCGACATGACGCAGGCCGTCCTGGTGGTAACCGGCGATGACGAGCCGCCCGCGTTCCGCGGTGAGATCGGTGGCGACATCGAGCGGCGCTTGGAGCCCCGTCGCCTCGATGACGCAGGGGCAACCGTGCCCGCCGGTGATCTCGCGCACGGATTCGGCTACCTCGCGACGGTCGCCGAGTTGCACCGTCTCGCTCGCGCCCATCCGGCGGCCGAGCGAGAGCGAGAACTCGCGGCGCGACACGGCGATCACGCGCGCACCGGCGCCGGTGGCGAGTTGCGTGAGCAGCGCGCCGAGGAAACCGAGACCCACGATCGCGACCCACTCGTCGGCGACGATGCGCGAGCGTTCGAAGGCGTTCATCGCGCATCCGAGCGCCTCCCCGGGAAACGGCTGGCCATTGAGCTCCGGCGGTAGCGGCACCACGGAATCGGCGCCGGCGGTGTCGGTTTCCGCGAACGCCTGCGACGACAGCAATGCCACGCGGTCGCCGGGCCGAAGCTGCGTCACTTCCGAGCCGACTTCAGCCAAGCGCCCCCAGCCCTCGTGGCCGGGAGCGCCCGCGGGCAGCGGATACGAGAACCAGGAGCGCCCTTCCCACACGGGCAGGCTGGACGCGCACACGCCGGAGCCCTCAAGGCGCACTCGCACCTCGCGCGGCCCGAGCGGCGGTGCGGACCGGCGTTCGAGGCGGAAAGTGCGCGGCGACGCGAGCACGGCGGCGAGGTGGGTTTTCATGGCGAGGCCTCGTTTGGATGCCGGTTCACTCGTCCGGCGGCCCGATGGTGGAGGCGTTGTCGCGGGCGGCAGGCGGAGTTGAGGTTGCGGTGACCGGCAGATCGATTGCGGCGGCGCGTCGCTCGGCGAGCCATTCGTAGGTGCGTACAAGTCCGGTGCGTAGATCGGCCTGCGGCCGCCAACCGGTCTCGCGCGCAAACGCGCGATAGTCCGAGACGTAGTAGCGTTGGTCGCCCGCGCGCCACTCGCCGAAGTCGATGGTGAGAGTGGCTCCGCGCAATTCCTCCACCAGCGCGAGCACCTCGAGCACGCTGAGTGCGTTCGCGGAACCGCCGCCGAGGTTGAATGCCTGACCGCGCAGACCGTCGATCTTCTCCGCCGCGAGCAGCAGCGCATCGACGAGGTCCTCGATGTAGAGGAGATCCCGCACCTGTTTGCCGTCGCCGAAGATGGTCACTCGGCGGTCGTTGAGCGCGGCTTTGAGAAAATGGGTCACCCAGCCCTGCTCGGGATTGCCGACCTGGTGCGGACCGAAGACGCAACTCAGGCGCAACGCGCACGCGGGCAGGCCAAACGTGCGGGCGGCATCGAGCACGTACTGGTCGGCGGCGCCTTTCGAACAGCCGTAGGGAGTCTGGAAACAGAGCGGACGGGACTCGCCGATGCCGCGCAGGTCCTCCGCTTCGCCGGCGAGCACATAGCGTCGTCGCGCTTCGCGCAGCGGCAGCTCGCTGAGCGTGCCGTAGACCTTCGAGCTGGAGGCGAAGATCAGCGTCGGCGGAGTGTCGAGCGCGCGCAGCACCTCGAGGAGGTTGAGCGTGCCGCGGGCGTTTACGTCGAAGTCGAGCGTCGGATCCGCGATGCTCGCCGAGACGGCGGTTTGCGCGGCGAAATGGTAGACTGTCGCGACACCGAGCACCGCTTGCCCGAGCGCCTGCCGATCGCGCACGTCCGCGATTTCGGTGCGCAGCAGATTGGGATAACGCTCGGCGAGCCAGCGCAGGTTGTCGTCGGCGCCGGGCCGGGCGAGATTGTCGAGCACCACGACCGGAGTGCCCTCGTCGAGCAACCGGCCGGCGAGATTCACGCCAAGGAAGCCCGCCCCGCCGGTGATGAGCACGCGGCCGCGTTTGCTCTCGATCCCACCGGCTGGGACGACCTCGGTCATACGGTGAGCCCTCGCGTGGCGAGTTCGGCGCGCGCGCCGTTCACTCCATCAACCGCGATCTGGCCTTCGAGCCAGCCGACGAGGTTGCGCAGTCCTTCGGAGAACTCGACCTGTGGTTTGAACCCGAGCACACGGCGGGCGAGCGAGATATCGGCGAAGCAGTGGCGGATGTCGCCGGCGCGGTAGCGCTCTGTGACCTCGGGCTCGATGCGCGTCTTGCCCAGCGCCAGCGCGAGGCTTTCCGCGACCTGGAGCACGGTGCGTTGGCGGCCGCTGCCGATGTTGAAAACCTGATCAACCGCGGCGGGGGCCTCGAGCGCGAGCCGGCAGGCGCGTGCGATGTCGGTCACGTGGACGAAGTCGCGTTGCTGTCCGCCATCTTCGAAGATCAGCGGCGGCATCCCGCCAAGCAGGCGTGAGGCGAAGATGGCGAGCACGCCGGTGTAGGGATTGGAGAGCGCCTGGCGCGGACCGTAGACGTTGAAGAAGCGCAGCGCGACGGTGGGAATCCGGTACGCGCGCCCGACCATCAACGACAGGCGTTCCTGGTCGTACTTCGAGAGGGCGTAGACGGAGGCGAGATTCGGCGTCTTCGTCTCCGGCGTCGGCACAGGCGAGAGGATCGTGCCGTGGCTGTCGCGCAGCTCCCAGTCGCGGGCCTGCAACTGCTCGAGCGGCCGGTCGGTGCCGGCGACCAACGCGCCGTCGGAGGTGCGATAGAGTCCCTCCCCGTAGATGCTCATGCTCGAGGCCACGACGAGGCGTCGCACGGGACGGGAGGCGAGCGCTTCGAGCAGGACGGCGGTGCCCTCGGTGTTCGACCGGCAGTAATCGGCGATCTGGTACATGCTTTGGCCGACACCGACGCGGGCGGCGAAATGGTAGACTGCGTCGATGCCTTCCAGGGCGCGCCGCAGCGCCTCGGGATCACGCACATCGCCGACCTGCAACTCGACATCGGGGTGGAGATAATCGGGACGTTTCCCGTGTGGTCCGTGGACTTGCGGGACGAGGCAGTCGAGCGCGCGGACAGCGTAACCGTGGCGGAGCAACTCGTCGGCCAGATGCGAGCCGATGAAGCCGGCGCCGCCGGTGATGAGGATTCGTTCGGGCATAGGATCGTGGTGACTCGCGGGTCGCGACCGCCGCGAATCGAGTCGGGACGAACGCGGCGCCGCGCGGGCGTTCAGAGGTTCTCCTGTTTGGGCGAGCGCTGTTGCGGGTTCTCGGCCCGGAGGGGTTCGCCGCGACGAGCACGCTTGGTGGCCTGCGCGGAGGCGGAGCCGCCCCGCTTCTTGTTGTCGCCGGTTTTTGGTGGCCGGGGAACATTGCCGTCGTCCCCGGCGCTCCGCTTCGGTGAAGGTGCAGCGCTCATGGCCGGAGGCTAACACCGCCCCGGAGGCTCGTCTTGCGGGCGGAAGTCCGAGTGGCAGGTGGGAGATTCCCCTTTCGGGGTCCTCCGTCCTCCACCCCTTCGCCGGTCGACGCAAAATCGGGCATGAAGCCCGACCCACGGGACGGTGTTGGCGTGGGAGGAGAGCTGCTTTGAGGCGGCGCGCCACGAACGGCCGCTGTTGTGCTCGGAAACCGGAGTCCGACTCTCCGCGTCGTCCGCTGCCTCCTGCATTGACCGGCGGAGCGCCCGCCGGTTTTATTCCGCACCATGCAAAACCTCTCGGCCCACCCGGAAGCGAAATACAAGCGTGTCGTCCTGAAGCTCAGCGGCGAAGTGCTCCGCGGCAAAAAGGGCGGGAGCGACCCGATCGACGCCGACACGCTCGAGCAGATTTGCCTGCAGGTGAAGGAAGTCCACGACATGGGCGCGCAGGTGTGCGTGGTGATCGGTGGCGGGAACATCTTCCGTGGCGCGCTCGGCGAGAAGCGCGGTGTCGATCGCACCACGGGTGACTACATGGGCATGCTCGCGACCGTGGTGAACGGCCTCGCGATCATGGATTGCCTCGAGAGCCTCGGCGTGCCCGTGCGTGTCCAGAGTTCGATCCCGATGAACCAGGTCGCCGAGCCGTTCATCCTGCGGCGCGCCACGCGCCACCTCGAGAAAGGCCGCGTCGTGGTGTTCGTCGCCGGCACGGGCAACCCCTATTTCTCGACCGACACCACCGCCGCCCTGCGGGCGAGCGAGGTGCGCGCCGACATCGTGATGAAGGCGACGAAGGTCGACGGCATCTACAACAAGGACCCGATGAAGTTTTCCGATGCCGTGCGCTACGACGAGATCACGTATGTCGACGCGCTTCGCCAGCGCCTCAACGTGATGGACGCGACGGCGTTTTCCCTCTGCCAGGACAACAATATCCCGATTCTTGTCTTCAACCTGAACGACCCCGGTGCCATCCGCCGCGCGTTGCTCGGCGAGAAGGTCGGCACGCTCGTCCACGCCTGAGCCGCCGCCGTCCGCTCCTCCCTGTTCCCCTCCAGCCTCAAACCTCCTCCAACCATGGCCGATCATCCACTCGTCAAAGACTGCATCGCGAAGATGCAGAAGAGCCTCGATCACACCCTCCACGAATTCGCCAGCATCAACACCGGCAAGGCCAGCCCCGCGATGGTCGAGGGCATCATGGTCGAAGCCTACGGCAGCTCGATGCGCCTCAAGGAATGCGCCGCCATCCACACTCCGGATTCGCGCATGATCTCCGTACAGCCTTGGGACAAGTCGCTGCTCAAGCCGATCGAGAAAGCCATCCAAATGGCCAACATCGGCATCAATCCCGTCATCGACGGCCCCTCTGTGCGGCTCCCGCTCCCCGAGATGAGCAAGGAGCGTCGCCAGGAGTTGACCAAGGTCGCCCACCGGCTCGCCGAGGAAGGCCGCGTTGCGATCCGCAACGCCCGCCGCGATGGCGTCGACGCAGTCAAGAAAGCGCTCAAGGACGGCAAACTTTCCGAGGACGACGCGAAGAAGCTCGAGAAGGACATCCAGACCTCGACCGATCGCCTCATCAAAGACATCGGCGACCACCTCACCAAGAAGGAGCAGGAACTGCTCAAGGTATAACTGAGAACGCCGAGGGCAGAA
>DATGXO010000002.1:0-9646 GCA_035298965.1 Opitutaceae bacterium
ACGTGCCCGAGCACGGCACGGTCGTGCAGAAGCAGGTGCTGCCGGCGATCGACGACGATGCGATGATCCGTGCGCGGCTGCAGCGGTGCTTCGGAGCGGAGGCGGATATCTAATTCACGGAGCCGGTGGCGGTCGCCGCTCCGGGGAAACCGGCGGAGTTAGCGAACAAGGCTGCGGCGGCGAAGTGAGGTCGTGTGCGGGCCGCGGCGCACACGGGAGCGGGGCTCAACCGCATGCGGTGCTCAGTCGCGCCGCAACCGCGCGGCGGCGATGGCTTCCTCGCCGAGCGGGGCGATGTGTTTCACACGCAAGCTGGTGGCGAACTCGCGAGCGAAATCGCGCCGCAGGCGCCAGTTGATCGCGGCGGTGACGAGCATCGCGATGAGCGCGCCGCAGGTGGCGAGCGCCATGTCCTTGTGTGCATCCCAGATGTCACCCTGCGTCCCGAGGTAGGCCTGCCCGAGATCGCCGCCGATGCCGACGGCGGCGGCCCATTCGATGAATTCGTAAACCAACGACGTGGACATCACGACATCGAGCGGGAGGAAGTAGCCCCAGAAACCCTTGGCATCGGCGATGCGGAGGAAGACCTCGCGGATCGGGTAGGCGAGCAGCAGGCCGTAGGAGAAGTGGACGAGGCGGTCGAAGTGGTTGCGCTCGAAGCCGCAGAGTTCGTTGAGCGAGCGGCCGAACAGCGCGCGCGTCCAGTCGTTGTACGGCACCTCGGAGTAGGTCCAGTGTGCGC
The DNA here is from genome assembly GCA_035298965.1 of Opitutaceae bacterium. Classification (GTDB taxonomy): domain Bacteria; phylum Verrucomicrobiota; class Verrucomicrobiia; order Opitutales; family Opitutaceae; genus CAJCBL01. Next base: position 746 of record DATGXO010000002.1, read on the forward strand.
CGACTTCGTGGAGACAGAGGAAGACGAAGAGCAGCGTGTAGCTCAGACGCGAGAGCGGGAAACGCCGGTAGGTGGCGGCGAGAAATCCGAGCGCGAGCAGCACGAGGCCGTTCTCCATCAGCCAGTCATTTCGATAGTGAGCGCCCACGCCGGAGCGGATGATCACGGCGGCGAGCAGCGCGCCGAGCAGAGCGAGGTAACGGCCGGGCGGGATGGAGCGGAGCATGGGACGAGTCCAGACAGTGGACGCGCCGGCGACAAGTCCGGGGTTGGGCGGCTCCTGCGCGGTCGGCGCTCAGCCGAGGTCGTCCACAACAACCAACCCGGGGATCGCCTGGAAATGGCGGTCGAAAGTGAGGAGCGCGGCACCGTGGATCATGGCGGTTGCTGCGATGATGATGTCCGTCAGTGGGATCACTTCCCCACGACGGCCTAGCTCCCATGCGAGCCGGGTTGCGTCCTGCCAGCCGGCTTGTGCGAGGTCGAGGAAGCGCAATGTTCCGAAGAATTCGTCGAAGCGGGCGCGCAGGTGCGGGTCCGTTCGTCCGCGGACGACTTCGGCCCAGATGACCCCATTAATGGCGAAATCGAAGTCGTCGCTCTGCGCGGTGATCAATGCGAACGGGTCCCGCCGGACCTTGACCATCCGAATCCAGAAACTGCTATCGACCAGCACCAGGTTGCTCATCCTGTTGTTATGCCACGAATCCGGCGTTTGCGTAACCTGGCATCAAGAATGTGCGCTCGGTTGCTCATTGTCGGTGCGGTAGGGGGCTTGGTCCTCGGCGACCTTCAACTCGCGGGCCTGCTTGGCGGCGCTTCGCGCGTCGCTCTTGGCGATGAACCGCTGCGCTGCGGCCTCGTCGATATCCATCGGGTCGGTCTGGGCAGCCATCACCGCATTTCCGAAGGCCTCAAGCTCGTCCGGTGTGGCATCGAGCCCGCGGCTGAAGAGCTTCTTCTGCTTGTGGCGGCGCGCCATCTCGGTGAGCGCCAGCTCCACAGCCTGCGTCTTGGTCTTCGCCCCGGTGAGCTCCATCACTTGGGCGAGGACGTCCTCGTCGATGTGCATGGTCATCTTCATGGCAGGGATGAGTATGGCTCGTGTGCCATATCCGTCAATGTGCGGTATGGCTCGCCAGCCATATCGTTTTGTAACCACCTCGATCGCAGAAACAAACCTCCCCAATCGCCCTCCTGGTGGAGCGCCTGCAAACGCGGCATTGCCTGTCCCGCTCGCACTGCTCACGGTGGCGCGCTTCATGGCGCTGCTCACGCTTCTCGACCTCTCCCACGCGTTCGGCGGACCGCCGGTGCTCGACCACGTGAATTTCCAGGTCGATGCCGGCGAACGCGTCTGTCTCATCGGGCGAAACGGTGCCGGCAAATCCACGCTCATGCGGATCATTGCCGGCGAGATGGAGCCCGACACCGGCTCGATCTCGCGGCAGCCCGGCGCGCATTTCGCACGGCTCAACCAGGAAGTGCCCACCGATGTGGCGGGCCGTGTGCACGACATCGTCGCCGCCGGCGTGCGACCGGAGAGCTCCGGCGGGCCGCACGAGGAGGACTGGCAACGCGAGTTGCGGTTGGAGCAACTCCTCGAGCGCATGCAACTGCCGGCCGGCGCGGAGTTCGCGTCGCTCTCCGGCGGATTGAAACGCCGCGTGTTGATCGCGCGCGCGTTGGCGGGGCAGCCCGATCTGCTGCTGCTCGACGAGCCGACCAACCACCTCGATTTGGCGAGCGTACTCTGGCTCGAGGAGTTTCTGCTCACCGAGAAGGTGGCGCTGTTTTTCGTCACGCACGACCGCGCGTTTCTGCGGCGGTTGGCGACGCGGATCGTCGAGCTCGACCGTGGCGTGATCACGAACTGGGATTGTGATTACGCGAAGTTTCTCGTCCGCCGTGAGGAGCGCCTGCTCGCCGAGGAACGGCAGCGCGCGGCCTTCGACAAGAAGCTCGCGCAGGAGGAGGTCTGGATCCGCCAGGGCCTGCGGGCGCAACGCAAGCGCTCCGGTGCGCGCATCGAGGCGTTGCAGGCCATGCGCGCCGAGCGCCGCGACCGACGCGACCGCATGGGCAACGTGAGCATGCGCCTCGCCGAGGCCGGCCGCACCGGCGTGAAGGTGATCGAGACCGAGAAGCTCGCCTTCGCCTACCCGGACGGCCGCCCGCTCGTGCGCGAGCTCACGACGACCATTCTCCGCGGCGACAAGATCGGCCTCATCGGCCCCAACGGCGCAGGCAAGACCACGCTCATCAAGCTGCTCCTCGGCGAGCTCGCGCCCACCGCCGGCACGATCAAGCACGGCACCAACCTCGAGATCGTCTACTACGACCAACTCCGCGCGCAGATCGACGACAACCGCAGCGTGGCCGACAACATCGCCGACGGCTCCGAGACCGTGCTCGTCGACGGCCGCCAGCGGCACGTGATCACGTATCTCCAGGATTTCCTGTTCTCCTCAGAGCGCGCACGCACGCCGGCCCGCGTGCTTTCCGGCGGCGAACGCAACCGCCTGTTGCTCGCCCGCCTCTTCACGAAACCCGCCAACGTGCTCGTGCTCGACGAGCCCACCAACGACCTCGATGCCGAGACGCTCGACCTCCTCGAGGATCTGCTTGTCGAATACCAGGGGACTTTGCTCCTCGTGAGCCACGACCGCGAGTTTCTCGACAACGTTGTCACGAGCACGCTCGTGTTCGAGGGCGACGGGCGCCTCGCCGAGTACATCGGCGGCTACAGCGACTGGGTGGCCCAAGGCGGCGGGGTGAAACCGCCCGCCGCGACCGTGAAGGTCGTCGCACCGCCTCCGCCGCGGCCCAAGGCCGCCGCGAAACCGCGCAAGCTTACGCAGAAGGAGGCCCGGGAACTGGAGGCGCTGCCGAAGCGGATCGAGGAGTTGGAGACCGAGCAGGTCGAGCTCACCGCGAAGCTGGCCGATCCCGGTTTCTACGCCCGCGAGCCCGGCGCCGCACCCGCGGTGAAGCAGCGGCTCGAAACCATCGAGCACGAGATAGCCACAAGTTTCACCCGTTGGGAGGAGTTGGAGAGCGTGCGCGCCGCGGCAGGTTGATGCCTTTGCCGCCCGCGGGCGCGACGCAGGGCCGGCGTCGATAGTTCTGACGAGTTGAAGGGTTCGGCCGCGAAAGGGTATTATCAGGGTATGCGCACCTCTTTGGCTCTTGTTGCCCTTTTCGTCGGCGTGACCGCAGGCGTGCAGCCGTCCTGTGTCGCGGCACCAGCAAACTCCAAGCAAGCGGTGATGACCGAGGCTTCGAAAAAGACCGCCAAGGAAGCGCAGCTGAAACAGGGCATGTCGGCCGACCAGGTGCTGAAGATCATGGGCAAGCCGACCGAGACGAACCCGATGGAGGCGCCGTCCGGCAAAGCCGAGGTGTGGATCTATCGCACGCGACAGGAGCTCAGCCGCGAACGTTTCGAGACCGCCACGCGCCCGATCACGACTTTGGTCCGCGACAGCAACGGCAACGAGCGCACGCAGGTCATCGGGCACGAGTCGACCTACGGCGTGCAGAAGCGCGTGCTCGTGCGCTCGTACCAGGTGCTCATGTTCAACGACCACCTGTTGAACGAAAAGCTCCAGCTCGAGGAAGTGCGCGAGACGGAGTGAGGCGCGCGGGCGAGGCGGGCAGGGCGCGCGTCAGCTTGCTGCGGTGTCGCGGTTGAGGGAAACGGCGCGCGTGCGGCCGAGCGCCACGCGCACGGCGGCCGCACTGGCGAGGCCCATCACGGCGGAGAACAGCCACAGCGTAGGTGGGCTCCAGCCGTACAGCAGGCTGCCGAGCGACGGACCGACGATCGTGGCCAACGACCACATCAACGTGGCGGCGGCCATGTAGCGGCCGCGGAGGTGCGCCGGCGCCATGTCGGCCAGCACGGCGCTTTGCGTCGGCGCGCTGATCATCTCGCCGCACGTCCAGATCACGACGGTGATCGCCAGCGTGGCGAAGTGGTGCGCGAGGCCGGTGAGCGCGTAGCCGACGCCCAGCAGCGTGTAGCCCAGCGTGAGGACTTGGACCGCAGAAAAACGCCGCGTGAAGCCGGTGAGCGTGAGTTCGCAGGTGACGATCAGGAGGCCGTTGATGCCGAGCAACAGGCCGAAATCGCGCGGCGAAAAACCGAGGTCGGCGGTGTAGAGCGCGAAGCTCGACGAGCCCTGCATGAAGATGAACGTCATCGGGAAGATCGACGTCAGGAAGAGCAGCAGGCGGCGATCGGCGAGCACGGCCGACCACGTGCCGGAGTCGGCGTTGCTGGCTGTCGAGTGCCGGAGCCGCGCGGGCAGGCCGCGCCACGCGAGCACGCCGTACGCAAGATCCGCGACCGCGTTGCCGATGAAGATCCAGTGGAACGAGATGTTTGCGAGAATGCCGCCGACGGCCGGGCCGAGCGCGAAACCGGCGTTCACCGCGAGGCGGTTGAGCGCGAAGGCGACGAGCCGGTGTTCTGGCGGCGCCAGCTCCGCGATGAGCGCGCTCGAGGCGGGCCGGAAGAGCTCCGAAGCGAGGCCTTGGAACAGGACCATCGCGAGGATCGCGTGGTAATCCGTGAGCCACCCGAGCACGAGCATGCCGGCGGCGGAGCTGAACATCGAAAGCGCGATCACGAAACGATGCCCGTGGTGATCCGTCCAGTTGCCACCCAGCACCGACGCTCCGAGCCGACCGATGCCGTAGGCGCCGAGCACGAGGGCGATTCGCTCGGCGCTGAAGCCGAGATGGGTGAGATGCAGCGCGAGCAACGGCACGACGAAGCCACCGAAGCGGTTCACGAAATTCCCCGCTGCGAGCACCCACATGGCGCTCGGGAACGAGCGCAGAGCTTGGCGTGTGGCCTTGTCCACAGGACTAGCAACGGCTCGCTGCGCGCGCGTTTCAATCGGGTAACTCAGGCGTGCGGCCGTGCGCGGAAGCTCCAGAGTATGGGCACACCCGCCGACCGAACGTGCGCTGCGCGTGGGGAGGATGAGCGGCGAGGCAACCCGTCTGTGAACGCCGACTGCGGGCCGAAGAAGAAGCTTGTTAAGGTAAAAGAAACAAGTCTTAACCAGCAGCCCATGTCACGTGCCTCAGGAATTCCCGTTCTTGTCGTCGCCGGTGTGGTCGCGTTTGCCGCGACCGGGGCCGCCGGCGATGAGGTTGTCACATTGCCGCCCTTCGTCACGACCGCCACGCGCGTCGCCAACGAGACGCCGGCGATCACGGTGCCGATGCCCGTCACGAGCCTCAGCTACGAGCCGGCGGTGGACGTGCAGGCGCGCAACTTCGCCGAGGGGCAGGCGGACATCGCCGTGCGCGGTGGCGTCTTCGAGAACACCGGTTTTCAGCTCGGCGGCGCGGCGGTGGTCGATCCGCAGACCGGCCATTACGCGGCGGAGCTTCCGATCTCGCCGACGATGCTCTCGCCCGTGCGCGTGTTGACCGGCGCGGAAGCGGCTTTCGCCGGCATCAACGCCAGCGTGGCGACGCTCGCCTACGACTGGGCGCCGATCGAGACGCGCGGCGAGCTCACGCTCGGTGGCGGCGATTACTCGACGTGGCGGAGCTCCGTTTATCAGGGCATCGCGCGCTCGCTCGCGGGTGGCGGACGGCTCGGTTTCGACGCCGAGCTCGCGCATTCGGAGTCGAATGGTGCGATCAAGGGCGGCGACCACGACTTCACGCGTTACGCGGGCCGGCTGCAGTATGTGAACGGCGCGGCGCAGACGGATCTGTTCGCCGGATACCAGGAGAAGTTCTTCGGCTGGCCGAACCTCTACACGCCGTTCGGCTGGCTCGAGAGCGAGAACCTCCGCACGACGCTCGTCACTCTGAACCACCGGATCGGCGCGTTCGACGGCGACTTTCTCCAAGCTTCCGCGCTCTGGCGACGCAACCTCGACGACTACGAAGCCGACCGCACGCAGCCCGGCCGGTTCAACCCGTACGAGCACGAGACGCAGGTCACGGCGGTGTCGCTCGATGGCCGCCGCGAGCTCGGCGCCGATTGGGCGGTGCGCGGCCGCGCCGAGGCCGCGGCGGATACACTCCGCTCGACCTCGCTCACCGCCGGCCGCTTCGACTCCCGCAGCTACTGGAAACTCGGCGTCTCGGCGGAGCGGACCTTCTCGCTCAGTGCGGCCGATGTGCTCGAGCTCGAGGCCGGGGCGACCTGGGCTGACGACAACCGCGGCGGTGGCGCGCTCGCGCCGTTGGCGGTGATCGCCTGGCGCCGTGCCGAAGCCGGTGGCGGCAACTCCACTCGGGTTTACGCGCAGGTTGCGGGCGATTCGCAGGTGTCGAGCTACACCGCGCTCAATTCGGCGGCAGGCTCCGGCCTGTTCCGCGGCAACCCCGACCTCGGCCGCGCGCGGAGCACGAACTACGAACTCGGCGTGCAGCGCACGTTCGGCCGGTTCGAGGTGCAGTCGGCATTCTTCTTCCGCCGGGACCGCGACCTCACCGACTGGACCTACCGACAGGGAGTGACGGCGCGCACGGCAAACGCGGTCGACATCGACACCACGGGATTTGAGGCGGTCGCCACGTATCGCTGGTCGCGCGGCCGCGCGGTGCTCGGCTACACGTGGCTCGGGAAGAGCGAGGACTACGGTTCCGCGCTCGTCGACGCCAGTTTCTACGCGCTCAACTATGCGCGGCATCGCGTGACGGCGGCGCTGGTCTGGCAGCCGGTGAAACAGGTCGAGTTGCGGCTCGACAACGAGTACCGCCAGCAGGAGCCGAACTTCCTCCGGCGCAGCAGCAACCGGGCGATCCTCTCGGCGGCGAGCGTGCGCTGGTTCGTGCCGCAGGTGCGCGGGCTCGAGGTGTCGGTGCAGGTCGACAACCTTTGGAATTGCGGCTTCGAGGAAGTGCCCGCCGTGCCCGCTGCGCCGCGGCAGTACTCGGCCGGTTTCGCGTACCGTTGGTGAGTGCAGTGATGGCCGCTTGAAGAAGAGGCGCCGAGTCCGGGCTCCGCGGAGCGCTCAGGCATTCCGCCGCGGGCGCCGGGCTCGCCGCGGTTGCCTGCGCCATTCGAAACGGCTCAGAAATCGAGACCGAGGAGCAGCCGCCAGGACGAGTAGTCCTGCAGGCGGCTTTCCTTCTCGCGGCTGCGCACGTCGTTGCGGATCGCGAGGACGAGGTTTTCCGTGAACTTCTTGCTGAGCTCGAACTGGCTTTCCCAGCCGGAGTCGCCGCCCTCGATCGCGAAGTAGCGGATGCCGCGCTCGGTGAGCTTCATGTTCCACGGCAGCTTGAACTCCGCCTCGACGAAGAACGACTCGACGTTGCGCGTCGTGTGCCCTTCGGAGCTGAGGTTCCAGATGTCGTAGATGTTTTCGGCCAGACCGAGGCGGAGCTTCTTGCCCGGGCGATCCCACACGGTGCGACCGGCGCCGAGTTCGTGCTGAATCAGGAAGTAGTCGGCCGCGACGCCATCGACGACGTAGTTCTGATTCCACTCGATCGAGGGGTGCGCGATGGTGAACCAACGTTTCGTGATGTCGTGGCGCCAGTAGGCGCCCCCTTTGGTGAGGTCGGTGCTGGTGACGTCGTTGGTGCTGCTGAACTCGTAGCGGCCCTCGACGCGGAATTCGTCGCCGGTCCATTTGCGCTCCATGCGGCCCTCGAGCACTTCGGTGTGGCGCTCGCTGGTGTCGACGACGACTTGCGAGGAGAACGCGATGCGCCCGTGCCATGGGCCGAAGACCTGGCGCAGGCTGTTGGCGAGGCGCTCCACGATCCGCCGCTCTTCGGCGAGTTCGGCGTCGGGTTTGCCCGGAGCGGTGGCGGCGAGGGTGGACGCGGGAGCGGGTGACACAGGTGGTGCGGCGGGCGGCGGCGTGGCGACCACAGTACCGCTCGCCAACGCAGGCACATGGCGGATGACCTCCGCCTGCTTCTTGGGCACCCGCAGCTCACCGAAACGATTTGAACGGAAAACAATCGTGTCGCCCTCCTCGGAGATGAGCCGACCTTGGATCCGATCGCCATCGGCGTAAACGAGCACGTCGTTGGCCAACGGTGCGGCACTGAGGGCGGGGGCAAGCAACAGCGCGGCGAAGACGAGGAGCGGGAGCCAGGGCGACCGGCGGAGGCGACGAAAGGGCGGCGGCATCGTGTCGAGTGACCGCGGAAACAGACGTGTGTTTCGCGGCGGAGGTTGCAGATGAAAAGCGTTCGCGCCGAAGAGAGCGTTAGCCCCGGCCGCGGGCAAGGCGGCGCAGCCGAGCGGCACCAATTCCTGTTGGACGGAGCGGTCGGCCGGATGGCGGGCGTAAAGCCCGCCCCACCATCGGAAGTGATCGCGTTGAAGGCGACGGGATGGCGTTGCCGCACCTCGCAAAGAAATGCCCCGCGGCTTTGGCGACCGCGGGGCGACGGGTAGCTGAGCGACTGCGTCGCCCAGCTACGAGGAGGCTGCGAGAAGGCGGGGGCTCAGCCCTGTTTCGCCGGTTTCTCGGCGGCGGGGGCGGCGGGGCGTTTCTCGGGCAGGGCGCGGGTGGCGATTTCGTTGAGCACGCGGGCGACGAAGTCGTCCTGCTTGATCACGCCTTCGTCGCCCTTGGCGCGACTGCGGACGGAGACGCTGAGCGCCTCGGCCTCCTTCTGGCCGAGCACGAGCGCGTACGGGACCTTGTCCAACTCGGCGCGGCGGATCTTGGCGCCGAGCTTGTCGTTGGAAGTGTCCAGCGAAACGCGGACGCGGGCGTCCTTGAACTTCCGATAGAGCGCATCGCAGGCGTCCATCACCTTGTCGGAGATGGGCAGGATGCGGACCTGCTCGGGCGCGAGCCAGACGGGGAAGTCGCCGGCGAAGTGCTCGATGAGCACGCCGCAGAAACGCTCCATCGAGCCGAAGGGCGCGCGGTGGATCATGACCGGGCGGTGCGG
>DATGXO010000003.1:0-16647 GCA_035298965.1 Opitutaceae bacterium
GCCGACGCGGTGGCGCTCAAGGCGCTGTACTCGTTCGCCCGCAGCGAGGGTTATCCGGTGAAGGAGGATTGGGCGGCGGGATTGCGCGGCAGCGATCGGGAGAATGTGCGGCGCGTGATCAACGAGCCGCTGGCCGAACTCGCCGCGATCGATTCCGATTCGGTGGCGCGGCTGCTCGAGAGCCTGCGGCGGTACCTGCGCGGCAACGCGGAACTGGTGATCGGGGAGTGAGCGACGGAGAGCTGCTCTCGCGAGCAGCTCCACAGGCCAAGCAGAGCGCTGTGGCGGGAGAGAGCTGCCCTCGCGGGCAGATCCACTTTCGGGGCCGGCGGCTCGCGTTCAGCGGCCGAAGGCGAACTCGGGCATCTTCTTCGCACCGCGCACGGCTGCGAGGGCGAGGCGCTCGGCGGAGCGCATCTGTTTCCTGGTGACCGGAGTGCGGTCGTCGTAGCCGGCGAGATGGAGGTAGCCGTGCACGAGGTAGAGCGTGAGCTCCTCGGTGAACGCGTGGTCGTGCTGGGCGGCGTAGTTGCGCGCGGTGTCGACGGAGATGCAGACTTCGCCGGCTTCGCCGTGGTCGGCGTCGGCGGCGGGAAAGGTGATCACATCGGTCGTGGACGGATCATCCATGAAGTCGCCGTGGAGGCGCGCGAGGGCGGCGTCGGTGAGGAAGGCGACGGAGAGTTCGCCGGGCGCGAGGCGCCAAGTACCGCGGTGGCAGTCGGTCGAAGGGGCCGCGGCGGCGTCGAGCGCGTGGATGACGGCGGCGACGGCGGGGCGAGTGAAGCGGAGCTTGGGATGGCCGCTGTAGACCTTAACGGGGCGACTGTTTTTCGCGGGCATTTTCAGTGGGGCTGAGGGGGCCGCTCGCGGGCTTCTCCGGCGCCGGGACCTTCGCGGCCGGGGCTTCGGGCGTCGGATACGCGATGCGCGAGTGCAGCATGTTGAGGAGCGTGAACTCGAAGCTGGTCTTGATCTTCGCGATCTCGGCGAAGGTCAGTGGGCATTCGTCGAGCTGGCCGTCGTCGATGCGCTCCTGGAAGAGGCGGTCGACGAGTTCGGCGAGGCTTTCGCGGGTGGCGGTGCGCAGCGAACGCGAGGCGGCCTCGACGCAGTCGGCGAAGAAGAGGATGGCGTTCTCCTTCGTCTGCGGTTTCGGGCCTTCGTAGCGGAAAGGCGCCTCGGGCACCTCGACCGCAACGGCGCCGTTTTCCAAGCCGCCGGGGGCGGGGGCGCGGAGCTCCTTGCGGGCGCGTTGATAGAAAAACTGGATGAGCGTCGTGCCGTGGTGCTGGCGGATGGCGTCGACGACGAGCCGGGGCAAGCGGTGGCGCACGGCGAGATCGACGCCTTCGGGGATGTGCGAGCGGATAACCGCGGCGCTCACCTGCGGGCTGCAATCGTCGTGCGGGTTGGAGCGGTCGCGCTGGTTCTCGGTGAAGAACTCGGGCTTGGTCGTCTTGCCGATGTCGTGGAAGAGCGCGCACACGCGGCAGACGAGGGGATTGGCGCCGATGGACTGCGCGGCGTTTTCCGAGAGGTTGGCCACCATGAGGCTGTGGTGGTACGTGCCGGGCGCGTCGATCTGGAGGCGGCTGAGCAGCGGGTGGTTGTAGTCGGTGAGCTCGAGCAGGGTGATGTCGGTCGTGCGGCGGAAGAGCATTTCCAACAGCGGCAGCAGGCCCACGACCGCCATGCCGGTGAGCACGCCCACGCCGAGACCGACGCCCATCTGCCGGAGCACGATCACAACGGCGTCACGGTTGTCGGTGCCGATGTTTTCGGCGGCACCAAGGAGGAGCGCGAAGCCGGCGACGGAGAGGCCGGCGAGGAAACCGGCGCGGATGACGCGGCTGCGTTGGCGCGCGCGGCGGCAGGCGAAGATGCCGACCATCGAGGCGAAGAACGTGACGACGAGGATGTCGAGGCGGTTGCCGTAGATGACGCCCGTGAAGAGCGAGACGACGAGCGCCATCATGATCGCGGGGCCGGTGCCGAGCAGGACGGCGACGATGAGCGGCGCGAGCGCAGTGGGCGCCAAATAGGGCAGCATCGCGCCGAGGTTCGGATTGCGCACGAACACGGTCATCTCGCCCAGCTGGAAGACCGTGCGCACCAGCGAGAGATTGAGCACGATGACGAGGCCGAGCAGCGCGAGACGGGTGTTGCTGGTCAGCGACGCGCGGTCCTCGAGGCGGATGTAGATCACGGCGGCGAGCACCATCGCGAGCACGAGGAGCATGCGACCGAAGAGCTGTAGATAGCCGGAGACCTGCACGCCGCCCTGGTTGAGGAGAAACTGGCGGTGGGCGGCGAGCTGCTCGTATTGCTCGGCGGTGATGCGCGCGCCCGGGTCGACGAGCACTTGGCCCTTCTGCACGGTCACGACGACTTCCTTCTGGGCGGCGGCGGCGCGGGCGCGTTGCACGCCGGTGGCGGCGGAGTCGAAGACGAGGTTGGCCGTGAGACCGTTGCGAAAGAGGTGGAACAACGCGTTGGCGCCTTCCCGGCCGACGCCCTCGGCGTTGAGGTTGATCCGGAGGATCGTGAGCGCGTCTTCACGCGACTGGACACGGGCTTGGACGATCGCGCCGTCGGCGCCGCGGATCTGGTAGGCGGTCATGGCGCCGTTGGCGGCGGCGACGAGATCCTGGTCGTTGTCGTAGATGCCCTCGCGGTAGAGTTCCTGGAGCGTGGCGATGCCGTTCTGGAGAATCGTGAACCGCGCGCGGGCGGGGCCGAGGCGGAGGATCGTGGCGATGTCTTCGGGCGCGACGTGGTAGGGGCCGCGGACGTTGAACGCCTCGACGATCACGGCGAGCGCGGACGCGTGCTCACGCAGGGACTCGGCGCGGGCGATGGGGTCGCCCGGGAGGTATTGTTGCTCGAAGCGGTCGAGTTCGGCGGCGAATTCGCGCAGATGCGTCGCGAACTGCTCGAGCGGGGCGAGCTCGACGCGGAAGACCGGCGGCACGCGCTCGGCCGCCTGCTCGCGGGCGAGACGGGTGCGCAGGGCGCTCGTGTAGGTGAACGTTTCGGCGGCGACGATGCGCACGCTGGCGAGCTGGTTTTCCTGGAGCGGCAGCGCGATCGGCGAAACGCCCACGTAGCTCACGGCGACGATGGCCAGCACGGTGGCGGCGAGGACCGCGGCGGCGACGAGGCGGCTCGTCTCCAGGAAGCGGAGCAACGGCGAACTTTCGAGGCGGGCGGTGGCCGGCGCGGGCGGGAGCGTGCGGTGAAGAAAACGGGCGAGCCAATTCATCGAGCGAGGGCGTGCACGGGGCGGAGAGTGAGCAGGAACGGAAGCGGGGTCGAGCGTGGGTGGCGACGGGTGTCAGCGGACGAGAAGCGAGACAATCGCCAGCAATGTGAATCCGCCGAAGGGGAGGAGGGATGCAGTCGCAAATAGCGCGACCACATGCTTCCGCTTTGTGATCAGTTCGTTGTCGTTTTTCTGCTCCAGGAAACGTTTGGATTCATCCCCTAGGAAGAAATAGCCGCGGTGTTTCCGGATGGGCAACGGGGCGATCTTCTCTGCTGATTCCGGGTATCGCTTCTTGAATGCGTGATCGAGTTCGGAGGCCTCCATCGCTGTGAGAGCCCAGACCAAGAGAATCGACAGCACGAAGGCTATTACCAAGTAGATCATCGCTGCTGAGTCATGTGCTACCTTGGCTCACGCTCCCGCGCTCTGGTGGCGTTCGTAGGCTTCGATGATGCGCTGGACGAGCGGATGGCGGACGACGTCGCTGCCGGTGAAATGGTGGAACTCGATGCCTTTGATGCCGCCGAGGATCTTCGGCGCCTGCGCGAGGCCGGACTGTTTGGCGCGCGGAAGGTCGATCTGCGTGATGTCGCCGGTGACGACCATGCGCGACTCCTCTCCGAGGCGGGTGAGGAACATCATCATCTGCTCGGGCGTGGTGTTCTGCGCCTCGTCGAGGATGGCGAAACAGTTCGAGAGCGTGCGGCCGCGCATGTAGGCGAGCGGGGCGATCTCGATGGCGCCGCGCTCCATGAGTTTCGCCACATCCTCACGGTCGAGCATGTCGTGCATCGCGTCGTAGAGCGGGCGGAGGTAGGGCAGAATCTTCTCGCGGAGGTCGCCGGGGAGGAAGCCGAGTGTCTCGCCGGCTTCGACGGCGGGGCGAGCGAGGATGATCTTCTGCACCTGATTCTTCAGCAGGGCGGAGATGGCGGAGGCCATCGCGAGGTACGTCTTGCCCGTGCCGGCCGGACCGATACCGAAGACGACGGGGTTGGCCTGGATCGCCTGCAGGTAGAGCTTCTGGCCGATCGTCTTGGGGACGATGCTGCGGCGGTTGGTGGCGATGACGAGCGGCTCGGCGAAGAGCGCGCGCAGCTTGGAGTCGTCGCCGCGGGCGAAGCCTTCGAGGAGTTTGACGAAGTCGGCCTGGCGAAGGGCGAGGCCCTGCGTGCGGCCGTCGTTGAGGAAATTGAAAAACGATTCGGTGCGCGCGATGGCGTCTTCGGGGCCGTCGATCTTCAGCCACTCCTCGCGGGAGGCGAGGGTGACGCCGAGGAGGCGCTCGACGAGGGCGAGGTTGTCCGCCTTGCCGCAGTAGAGCTGGTTGAGGTGGCGGGCGTTGGGAAACGTGAGCGTCTTCGTGGCCATTGCGCGGAGGCTTCAGCAGGCGGCGGGCGCGGCGGCGAGTTGCTCGGCCACGGCGCGGAGGCGGTCGTACATGCACTCGAGCGCCTGCGGGAGAACGCGGGTCTGGCCGACGACGGGCATGAAGTTGGTGTCGCCGGACCAGCGCGGCACGATGTGCGCGTGGAGGTGCTGCGGGATCCCGGCGCCGGCGGCGGAGCCGAGGTTGAAGCCGATGTTGAAGCCGTCGGGCTTGAGCGCGGTCTGCAGGACGCGTTTGCCGAAGACGATCAGGGCCATGAGTTCATCGCGCTCGGAGGGAGTGAGTTGCTCGAGCTCGGGGACGGCTCGGAAGGGGACGACAAGCAGGTGGCCGGCGTTGTACGGAAAACGGTTCATCACGACGTAGTGCGCGGTGCCGCGGTGGACGATCAACGCCGCGCGGTCGTCCCCCAACTCGGGGAGGGCGACAAAGGGGTTGGCGCCGGGGACATTTTTCGGCGCCTCGATGTAGTCCATGCGCCAGTAGGCGTGAAGGTGCTGCATGTCGGAGGGGCGGAAGGGTAGGTCGCGGGGCGGCGGGGTGTCAACGGGGGGAGACGGAAGCTGGACGGGAACGGTGGGGGGCGACGGAAGACGGGTGATGGGTCACGGGTATCGGTAATAGGTGATGGGTTATAGGTGATTGGTCTTGGGCGAAGGGCCGCGGGGAGGCGCGCGGGTTCGGCCTTGCGGGCGCTTGGGCGCGCGGTTCTGCTCGCGTGGCATGTCCCCAGTTTTCCGACGCCTGCGCGCCGACTTCCCCGCCGAGTTTCTTGCCGCCCTCGCCATCGCTGCGGTCTTCGCGGTGCTGATCGTGCTGGATCAGGCGCACTGGTGGCGGCTGAAACCGGAGTACATGTTCGGCTGGCTGGTGCCGTTCTTCGTCGGCTTCGTGCTGCTGGAACGTTGGCCGCACCTGAAAGCGGCGATGCGCGGCGAGGGTGGGAGTCCGCTGCCGTCGGGCGCACGCTTGGCGGTGCGGTTCGGATTCGCACTCACGATGGCGGTGGGCGCGGTGTTTTTCCTGCTTGGCGCGCTCTACCGCGCCGGCTCGGGCGTGACGCAGCCCGGCTCGCTCGCGCTGGCGATCGGGTTTGCCGGGCTGCTGCTCGGGCTGATCTATTTCAACGTGCCGGCCGGTCGGGTCGGCGCGGCGGCGCCGGGCGGCTTCTGGCGTGCCGTCGGCGCGGATGCGCAGCTGCAGGCGGTGGCGTTGTTCGTCTTCCCGGCGTTGATCTGGATGATCTCGGCGCCGCTCGTCGATGCGGTGGAGAACCAGCTCAGCCTCTTCCTGCTGCGCCGCGTGGTGCAGGCGGTGTCGCTCTCGTTCAACATGCTCGGTTATCCGATCGTGCAGGAAGGCAGCACGCTGCTGCTGCCGAACGACGAACGCGTGGGCGTGGAGGACGCGTGCTCCGGGATCCGCTCGCTCACGGCGTGCCTGTTCACCGGGGCGTTTCTCGCGGCGGTGTTTCTCGATCGCTGGTGGAAGAAGATCGTGCTGATCGGCGCGGCGCTGGCGCTGGCGGTCGTCACGAACCTGATGCGCAGCGTGTTCCTGACCGCGTGGGCCTACAGCCACGGCGCCGCGGCGATCAACGGCACGTTCCACGACGCGACCGGCTACGCGGTGCTGGGTCTGACGTTTGTCGGTTTGTTGTGCCTGCTGCCGCTCTTCAAGCGGGCGAACTGGCTGCGGTGGCTGCGGCCGCGCGGCGCGAAGACGGAGCCCGCCACCGAGGCGAAAGCCGAGTAGGCGCGGCGGCTACAGCGAAGCGGTTGGAGGTCGGGCTTTATGCCCGACTTCCAACGCCCCGGAAAGCCGGGCATTGAAGCCCGACCAACGACTGACGTTCACGCCTGGGGCGGGCGGAGGAGGACCGATGATTTCAGACCGGGGAGGTAATCGGAGAATTCGTCGGCTTCGCCGCCGTTGCGGAGGGCGCGCTGCACCATGCCCATGCGGGCGTCGAGGTTGTCGACCATCGACACGAACACGGCTTCGGGCGTAGCGGCCATGACGGCGGCGCCCCACTCAAGTTCGCCCTGATGGCTGAGGATGATGTGCTCGAGCCGCTCAAGGAGATCGGGCGCGAGCTTGTTCTTCAGCCCGTGTTTGCGGGCGAGTTGGTAGCCGAGCACGACGTGGCCCTGCAGGAGACCGCGACGGCTCTTGCGGACTGAGAGGCCGGCCTCGTACTCGATGGTCTTGCCGATGTCGTGGAGCAAGATGCCGGTGAGGGCGAGATCGGCATTGATCTCCGGGTACACCGGGAAAAGTGCCCGCGCGGCGCGCGCCATGTGGGTGGTGTGCTCGATCAGGCCGCAACGGTAGGCGTGGTGCATCGCGACGGCGGCGGGCGAGCTGCGGAACGCCTCGCCGATCTCCTCGAAGACGGAGTGCACGGTGGCGCGCAGCTCGGCGTGGGTGATCGCGGCGATGTGCGCCTCGAACTCGGTCCAGAGCGCGGCGGCGTCCTCCGGCGCGGACTCGACGAGCGTGGCGATGAGATCGGGCTGGGCGGCGAGTTCCTCGGGCGTGACGACCTCGATCTTGGAGATCTTCGGCGAGAGGCGTTCCTGAAAGTAGTCCAGTTTGCCTTCAAGCCGCACAACCACGCCATCGCCGGCGGCCTTCAGCGCGGCGAAGAACGGGCTGTCGCCGAAGATGTTCGCGCTGAATGAGCCGGTGCGGTCGCCGAGTTCGAGGACGAGGAACGGGTTGTCGTTCTTGGCGGTGCGCTGGGCGAGCTTCCGCACGACGAAGAGTCCGGCGAAGGTGGGATTGCCGGCGCGATTGAGCGCACGGAGTTCGGCGACGGTGAGCTGGGGCATGGGACGACAGCCTAGTGAAGGAGGATGAATTCAGAAGTCGGAACTCGTACGCCGGGAGTCGTGATCACGCGTACTGTTTCACGAGCTTGGTATAGTCGCGAAAGAATGGATGCTTCGTCGTCTTGAGCACGCTGTAAAAGACGGTCTCGGTGGGCAGCGGATGGCAGCCAAGGCGCGCGAGGTAGGCGAGGGCGGTGGCGCAGTCGTCGGGCCGGCGGCCGCCGAGGGTGTCGGTGAGGAGCGTGACGTTGCGCTCGGTGCCGATGAGCTCGAGCGCGGTCTGGTAGATGCAGACCGGCGTCTCAATGCCGGCGAGGAGGACGTGCTCGATGTTCTGCGTTTCGAGGAACTCGCGGAGTTCGTCGGAATCGAGGGCGGAGAAGGCGTCCTTGGCGAAGACCGCGGGTTTGTCGCCGGCGAGCGCGAGCAGCTCGGGGCGCGTGGGGCCGAGCTTGGCGGGGACCTGCTCGGTGAACGCGACCGGCAGGCCGAGGCCGCGGGCGGCGGCGATGGCGAGCGAGGTGCGGCGCAGGAGGGCATCGGCGCCCGGCACGGCGGCGAGGAAGGGCTGTTGCAGGTCGACGACAAGGAGCAGGGCGCGGTTGAGCGGAGAATCGGTCATGAGTTGTTCCAATATCGGCGGCGCGCCTTCACCTGCACAAGCCGGCGTTCGGGGAGGATGTAGGCGGTGAGGTAGCCGCCGTACACGCAGGCGGTGTCGAGGCAGAGCGACCACTTGAGCTTGTGCACGGTCGGGCGCGGCGTGTGGCCGTAGACGACGAAGGGCGGGCCCGACCAGCGCTCGGCCCAGAGCGGCGCGCCGGGGGCCTCGGCGCGTTTGCGCGGCTCGCCGTGGTCGTCGATCACCTGGATACGCGTGACGACCTCGGCGGGCTGGCGTTGCCACGGCTGACCGGGGAGGAAACCGCCGTGGACGAAGACGGTGTTGAGCTCCTCCTCGAAGTGGGTGAGCGGCATGGCGGCGAGAAATTCCCAATCGGCGGCGCGCAACGTGGCGATGGTCGCGCGGTCCTCGTCGCGCAGGAGCGAATCGTCGCCGCGGCGACGCGAGCGGAGCAGGCGCAACTCGTGGTTGCCGAGCAGGCTGTGCGCGTGCGCCGAGCGGGCGAGGTCGAGCACGAGGCGGGAATCGGGCCCGCGATTGATGAGATCGCCGAGCAGGACGAGGCGGTCGCCCCGTTGGAGCTGAAGCTTGTCGAGGAGTTCGGCGAATTCGACGGCACAACCGTGAATGTCCCCGACGGCGATGAGACGACCGGTGGTCAAACGGGATTTGAGCTAGCTTCGCGCCTCGGGCGAAGTAAACAAATTTCCATGGATCTGATCCTCCAACCCAGCGCGACGCAGTGTGCCGTGACCGGCACGGGTTTTCAGGAGGGCGACCGCGTGGTCAGTTTTCTCGGACACGACGCGGCGGGCGCGGTGGCGCGCTGGGATCTGCGGGCGGACGCCGAGGCGCAGTTCCAGGCGCCGGCGGAGACGATCTGCCGCTGGGTGCACGTCTTCAAACCGCGCGCGAAGGAGGAGAACACCGAGCGAAACCTGAAGCTCGGCGCGGAGAGCCTGTTCACGACGCTCTGCGATCCCGCGGTGGAATTGAGCGAGGAGAACACGCCGCTGGTGCAGTTCCTCACGCTCATGCTCGAGCGCAAGAAGCTGCTCCGTCCGAAGGGACTCACGGCGGATCGTGCGCGCCGGATTTTCGAGCACGCGAAGACGAAGCAGCTCTACGAGGTGCCGGTCGGCGACCTCACGCCGGAGTTTTTCGTGAAGGTGCAGCAACAGCTCGGCGTGCTCGTGGGCGAGCCGAAGAAGAAGCCCGAAGCCGCGCCCGCGGAGACGACGGCCGCTGCCACGCCGCCGGTCGCCGCCGAGATCCCGCCGCAACGGGAGTAGCGAGCGGTCGCAGGCCGCAGGTGGGGTTCCGCCCCGGCTCGGCTGTGCCGATTCGGCCGATCACAGCCAGTTGGCAACAGCGGCGACGGCGCGGCAGAGCCGCAGCCAAACGGAAGCGGGCCACGAAGAGGCACAGAAGGGTGGTGTCCGGGCAAGGCCTCGCACCCGGCCCAGGAGTGGGGTGTGGCGCGGCAGGTGACCGCGAGGACGCAAATTCGTGATGCGCTCGTACCACGTTTTCGCGTCTTCGCCGCTGCTTCGCTCTGCATCCGAAGGCCGGGCGGCGCCGCGGAGCGGGGCGCCCGGCGTGGGACAGAGGCGCGCGGATCAGGTCGTCTCGCGGGCGCCGAGCAGTTGCTCGAGTACAAGGGCGAGATCGGCAAGTTCGTAGGGTTTCGAGACCATGCCTTTGAATCCGTAGGCGCGGTGATCGGAGAGCACGGGGTTGTTCGAGTAGCCGCTCGACACAACGGCGCAGACGGCTGGGTCGATCTTGAGGAGCTCGCGCAATGTATCCTCGCCGCCAAGCCCGCCGGGGATCGTGAGATCGAGAATGACGACGGCGAACGGGCGGCCCTCCTCACGGGCCGTGGCGTACGCGCGGATCGCCTCGGTGCCATCGGCGACGGCGGTCGGCTCGAGCCCGAGGCGGGTGAGCATCGCGGCGGAGAGGCGGCGAATACTCTCTTCGTCGTCGAGCACGAGCGCGCGGCCGCTGAGCACGGTTTTCATCGCCGGCGCCGCGGGCTCGGCCGGCTTCTGCGCCGCGGTTTGCGCGGCGGGGAGCCAGATCTGGAACGAGGTGCCTTCGCCGAGCTTCGAGCTGACTGTGACGTGGCCCTGGTGTTTCTTGACGATGGAGTGGACGGTCGCGAGTCCGATGCCGTGTCCGGATTTTTTGGTCGTGAAGTAGGGGTCGAAGATCTTGGGCAGCGCTTCGGCGGCGATGCCGGGACCGGTGTCGGCGATGGTGAGTCGCACGTAGCGGCCTGCGGCGAGGATGGGGTGGCCGGCGGGGATCATCTCGTTGGCGAGGGCGAGGTCGATGCGGCCGCCCTGCGGCATGGCCTGCACGGCGTTGATGACGATGTTCTGCACGACTTGACTGATCTGGCCCTTGTCGACTTCGGCGGGCCAGACATCCGGTGCGATCTGGAACAATGGCGACACGGTGGAGCCGTGCAGAGCGAACCGGGTGGCCTCCTGCACAACTTCGGCGAGAGGCACGGCGGTGCGGATGGGATTGCCGCCTTTCGCGAAGGTGAGGAGCTGCATCGTGAGGTCGCGGGAACGGCCCACGGCTTTCTCAGCCTGGTCGAGGCAGGAGAGCGCGTCGTCGTCGAGCTTGGGCGTGTCGCGTAGGAGGGATAGGTTGCCCATCACGACGGTGAGGAGGTTGTTGAAATCGTGGGCGATGCCGCCGGCGAGCAGGCCGAGAGCCTCGAGGCGGGAGGTGCGTTGGAGTTCTCGTTCAAGGTGGGTTTCGCGCTCGAGCTGGCGGCGGATCTGGTCGGTCTGTTGCTGCACGCGCCGGCGGAGGGCGACGCCCCAGAGGCCGATCAGGAACGCGCTCAGGGCGAGGGCGACGGTCATGATGAGGACGCGGCCGCGGGTGAACCACGGTGGGCGGTGGAGCACGACAACATCGTCGTTGCTGCGGAGATTGAGGCGCGGGAGCGAGGGGCGGCCGGCGGCATCGTACTGGAGATCATGGACGCCGGTGAGCCGGAGGCGGCTGCCGACGGACCACGTCTTGGGACCGCGGAGATAGGCCTCGGCGAGGGTGTTGCCGGATTGGATGGTGAGGCGGGTGCGGCCGCCGGCGTCGGCGGTGGAGATGAGGACGCCTTCAATGGACACGATCTGGCCGATGTGGGCCGGCCGTGCCCATTCATTTGTGACGAGCTCGCGGGCGGGGGGCAGCTTGTCGGCGCCGATCTTCCGGAAAACGGCCTCGCGCAGGGCGAGGCGCCGGCCCTGATGCCCGAGAAAACCGACGGCTTCGATCCGGTCGCCCGGCGTGAGCGGGGTGGGATCGCGGGCGAGCACGAGCAGCGGGGCGCCGCCTTCGAGCAGGCCGAGCGATTCGCCGGGATCGTGATGGGCGACGAGGCCGACCACGCGGATGCGGTTGGTGTCGGTTTCGACCGAGCCGTAGCGGCCGAGTTTTTCGATCAGCCGGAAGGGGCGGGCGAAGGGATCGGGGAGCGCGGGTTCGGTGATCTGGATCGAGGCGGCGTCGGGTAGCCAGAGGTTGATCGAGCCCAGCTGACCCTGTTCGTTGATCGTGGCGGAGCAGACGCCGCGGAGACGCACCACGGAGTCGAGCACCGGCCCGATTTCCTCGTTTGCGGCGATGGTGGCGTGGAAATCGCCCGAAGGGGTGGCGACGACGAGCCGCGTCCAGGGCGGCTGTCGTTGAAGTTCGCGCACGTAACCGTGCAACGCGATGTAGCGCGATTCCTTGGCTCCGGTCATCGCCTGGTCGAGCGAGACGATCTCAGGCGTGGGCAAGGTGGTGTCGCCTGTCTTCACGATATCGGCGGCATTCACGGCCGGGGAGAACGGGCCCATACGGGTGACGCCGGTGACTTCGACGAGGCGGCCGGGCAGGCGCAGGCGCGCCTGGGTGTGATCGCGGAACACGCAGACGCCGCCGCTGGCGTCCTGCACGAAGAAGAACGAGGCATCGGGGTGCGCCCAGGTGACGACGCCGTTGATCCGGACCGGCCGCGCGGCGGCGGCGGCTTCGGGGGAAAGCTCGGCGATCTGGGCCGCGAGGCGCAGCGGTTGGCCGGGGTCGAGCTCGGGCGCGGGCGTGCGTTCGCCGCGGACGAGGCGGTAGGTGGGATTGACGAGGCGCCAGTTTGTGCCGGCGATGCGCGGATAGCCGACCGCTTCGACGGCGCTGCCGATCGGGCAGGGCAGCGTCTGCGTGTTGCGAAGTTCGACCTGTCCGGTCTCGTCGCGAATCTGCAGCGAGACCGCCGGTTCGCGGCCGACGGCGATGCCGGCGACGCGCACGAGCATATGTGGGGGGCAATCGGGCAGGCGATCGATCGGCGTACGGGCGATCTCGAAGCGAGGGTCTTCGTCGAGGCTGGAGAGGCGGACGATGTGAGAACTGGACGGCACCAACAGCGTGAGGAGGGCGAGGGCGCCCGAAGGGTCGAGTGTGGGGCTGTAGACGCCGGTGACGCGGATGCGGGCGTTGTGCAGATCGGGCGCGGCATCGCCCTGGGCCAGGCGCAGCCAGACGAGCACGCGGCGCCCCTCGACGGAGAGTTCGTACAACTGGTGGCCGACGACCGGCGGCGCCGTGCGGTCGACCAAGGCATCGACCGTCACGAGCCGGCCGGTGAACTCGTTGAGGTTATCGATGTTGTTCTCGATCGGGAGCGGGGTGGGCGAGCCGGTGCCGACGGTCTGGAAGATGGCGCCGGCAAACGTGAGCTCGTGCGCATTGGGAAGTTTGCCGAAGGCGACGATGCGCTCACCGGATTTGATCGGCAGCGGGCGCGTGCCGGGATTCACGTAGGTCGGGAATTCGCCGTTCTGGATCCAGAGATTGTTCCACTCGTCGTCATAGTAGGTGACGTAGCATTCGAGTCGGAAGGTGATCGGTTGTTCTCGTTGCTCGGCGGTGAGATTCCAGAACTCGACGAGGGAGTTCACGGTGGTCTCCGCCGAGAGGCGCGGCACCAACACACATGCGAGCGTCGCCAGCAGATAGCCGATGCGGAACCGGAGTAGGGTCGGGTCGGGCATGGTTAACGATTTCGGGATACCAGAATAGACCGGATGGCGCCGGAGGCGAGCGCGCTGGCGGACGAGAGCGACGGACGCCCCGGGCTGGTGCACAACAAAAACCGGGCCCGCGAACGGGCCCGGATAGAAGGCGGAGCGGGATTGTTGGCGCGGCTCAGCGGATGATTGCCAGCGTCTGGCCGGCCTGCACGAGCGCGCCTTGGGCGACGAGGATCTCGGCGACGACGCCGTCGTGCGTGGCGACGATGGCGGTCTCCATCTTCATCGATTCGAGAACGAGGATAGCGTCGCCGGTCTTCACGTGCGTGCCGACCGGTTTCTCGATGCGGAGCACGAGGCCGGGGAGCTGCGTGGAGATCGGCTGGCCAGTGCCGGTGCCCGTGGCGGCGGGGGCGGCGGCGGTGCGGGCGGCGACTTCCTTCACGCCGAAGGGGTAGCTGGTGCCGTTCACGAGCGCGGTCGCGCCGTCGAGGATCACATGATACGTGCGGCTGTTGAGCTCGATGTCGTAGGCGATCGGCGCGGCCGAGGCTGCGGGAGCGGCGGTGGCGGCGGGGGCCGGGGCGGCCTCGGGCTTGGCGACGTTCTTGCGGACGCCGATCGTGCCGTTGCCCTTCAGGAACGCGATGCCCTTCTCCTCGCAGGCGGAAGCGATGAAGATGTTCTCGTCGGTCGTGGGCAGACCTTCCTTTTCGAGCAGGGCCTTGGCGGCGGCGATGCCGCGCTTGGTGTCCTTCTCGATGGCGGTGAGGTGGTCGGTCGTGGGCTGGAGCTTGAGCTGCTCGGCGGCGATCTTCACGACCTCGGGATCGGGCGCGACCGGAGTCTTGCCGAAGTAGCCGAGGACCATGCGGCCGTAGCCGTCGGCGATCTTCTTCCAAGGGCCGAACATGACGTTGTTGAACGCCTGCTGGAAATAGAACTGCGAGACGGGGGTGACGGAGGTGCCGAAACCGCCCTTGCGCACGGCCTCGCCCATGGCGGCGATGACCTCGGGGTAGCGGTCCATGAGACCGTTGTCGCGGAGCATCTGGGTATTGGCCGTCAGGGCACCGCCGGGCATCGGGAAGAACGGGATGAGGGGCTCGACGCAGGTGGCCTCGGGCGGGACGAAGTAGTCCTTCAGGCCCTCTTTGCAGCGGGCGGAGAGCTGGAGGATCTTGTTGATGTCGATATCGAGGGTGAACTCGGTGCCGCGCAGCGCGTGCCACATCGTGATGATGTCGGGCTGGCTGGTGCCGCCGGAGAGCGGGGCAATGGCGAGGTCGATCTGGTCCGCGCCGGCGTCGATGGCGGCGCGGTAGGCGGTGACGCAGGTGCCGGCGGTCTCGTGGGAGTGGAAGGAGATGCGAGCCTTCTCGCCGAGGAGGG
Organism: Opitutaceae bacterium; assembly: GCA_035298965.1. Taxonomy (GTDB): domain Bacteria; phylum Verrucomicrobiota; class Verrucomicrobiia; order Opitutales; family Opitutaceae; genus CAJCBL01. The sequence continues at coordinate 14,549 of DATGXO010000003.1, forward strand.
CGCGGGCCATTTTGATCGTCTCGTAGACCTTCTGCGGGCGGGAGGTGCCGGAGGCGTCCTTGAAACAGATCGACGAATACGGAATGCCGGCGTCGAGCAGCGAGCGGAGGGTTTTCTCGTAGAAGTCGACCTCGTGGGCGCCGGAGCAGCCGGGGGGCAGCTCCATCATGGTGACGACCATCTCGTGGTTGAGGCCGGCCTCGGTGATGAAGCGGCCGGAGTCGATGAGGTTGGAGACGTCGTTGAGCGCGTCGAAATTGCGGATGGTGGTCATGCCGTGCTTTTTGAAGAGCACGGCGTGGAGCTTCACGATGTCGCGCGGCTGGGCCTTGAGGGCGACGACGTTGATGCCGCGGGCGAGGGTCTGGAGGTTGGCCTTGGGACCGACGGCGGCGCGGAAGGCGTCCATGACCTCGAAGGCGTTTTCATTGGCGTAGAAGAACGGCGACTGGAAGAGCGCGCCGCCGCCCGCCTCGAAGTGGGTGATGCCGCATTCCTTGGCGGCGAACTCCACGAGCGGGAGGTAATCCTTGGAGAAGACCCGCGCGCCGAAGACGGATTGGAAGCCGTCGCGGAACGCGGTGAGCATGAAGTCGATTTTTTTCATGAAGGGGTAACGGGGCTGAAGGTTAGGCGCGGGGCTGGCGTGTGGCGCGCTGGGCGATGGCGATCGCGACGGCGAGGGCCTGTTGTTCGCGCTCGGAGTCGGCTGTCGGGACGAGGGGCTCGGTGACCGGTTCGGAGCGGTCGAGTTTCAGGCTTTTGACAAAGATGCCCAGACCGTGGACGACGACGGCGATGGCCATCGCGAAGGCGATCGAGAGCGCGTAGAGCCAGAGGCAGAGAGTGAGGGAGCTCATGGGGTAAACGGGTTATTGGGCGACCTTGCCGAGGATGCTGCAGACGACGCCGGTGATGATCGCGGTGGTGATCACGCCGGAGATGTTGGCGCCGAGCGCGGCCGGCATGATCATCGCGGAGGGGTTGTCCTTGGATACGATCTTCTGGGCGACCTTGGCGGTGGTGGGCACGCAGCTGACGCCGGCGATGCCGACGACGGGGTTCACTTTTCCGCCGCTCACGAAATACATCAGGTAGCCGCCGAGAATGCCGCCGATGCCGGAGAGCAGCAGCGCGCAGCAGCCGAGGAGAAGCAGCGGGAGGATCTTCGGGTCCATAATGGTGTTCGCATCGCAGAGGATGCCGAGCATCAGGCCGAGGAAGAGCGTCGAGAAGTAGAGGACCGGGCCGCTGATGAGATCTTGGAAGGCCTTGATGCCGGACTCACGGATGACGATTCCGAGAAACAAGCTGAAGATCAGCGGAGCGGCGACGGGCAGGAGGAACGACAACACGACGCAGGCGACCGCGCCGACCGCCATCTTCTCGAAGGCGGTGAACTCGCGCTGGTTCTTCGGCGGCTGCATCGGCAGCGCGCGAAGCCGTTTGGGGACCAGTGCGCGGACGAGGTAGGGATAACCGCCGTACGTCAGGCCGAGATAGAGGTAGGCGACGACCGCGATCGGCACGAAGAGCTCCGGCGCGAGTTTGAGCGAGGTGAAGAGCACCATCGGGCCGTCGGCGCCGCCGACCATGGCGATCGCGGCGGCCTGCTTGGTGGTGAAGCCGAAGGCGGTGGCGATCGGGATCGTGAAGATCGTGCCCAGCTCGGCGCAGAGGGCGATGATCATGCTCGTGTAGGGGCGCGCGAGGATGAAGCCGATGTCGAGCAGTGAGCCGATGCCCATGAAGACGAAGCACGCGATGAGGCCGTTGCTGAAGGTGAAGGTGTAGACCGGCTGCAGCCAATCGATCTGCAGGATGGTCATGAGATCGGCCGCGTTGCGGACGGCGTCGGTCGTGGCGCCGGCCTGCGGTTCGACGAAGAGCGTGCCGACACCGCCGTGGAGATTGAGCGGGTCGAAGAACATCACGGCGGCGTTGATGGTCGCCATGCCCAAGCCCATCGGGATCATGATCAGGGCCTCGAGCACGCCTTTGCGGCCGAGGTACATGAGCAGGAAGCCCAGGGCGATGAGGCCGAAGCGGGCCAACGCCAGTTTGGGGCTCACCGCGAAGAGCGAGGTGACGCCCTCAAA
>DATGXO010000004.1:0-4058 GCA_035298965.1 Opitutaceae bacterium
CAGTCGCCCCGTTAAGGTCTACAGCGGCCATCCCAAGCTCCGCTTCACTCGCCCCGCCGTCGCCGCCGTCATCCACGCGCTCGACGCCGCCGCGGCCCCCTCGACCGACTGCCACCGCGGCACCTGGCGCCTCGCGCCCGGCGAACTCTCCGTCGCCTTCCTCACCGACGCCGCCCTCGCGCGCCTCCATGGCGACTTCATGGACGATCCGTCCACGACCGACGTGATCACCTTCCCCGCCGCCGACGCCGACCATGGTGAAGCCGGCGAGGTCTGCATCTCCGTCGACACCGCGCGCAACTACGCCGCCCAGCACGACCACGCGTTCACCGAGGAGCTCACGCTCTACCTCGTGCACGGCTACCTCCACCTCGCCGGCTACGACGACCGCACCACCGTCACCAGGAAGCAGATGCGCGCCGCCGAGCGCCTCGCCCTTGCCGCCGTGCGCAGCGCGAAGAAGATGCCCGAGTTCGCCTTCGGCCGTTGAACGCGAGCCGCCGGCCCCGAAAGTGGATCTGCCCGCGAGGGCAGCTCTCTCCCGCCGCAGCACTCCGCTTCGCGTGTGGAGCTGCTCGCGAGAGCAGCTCTCCGCCGTCGCTCACTCCCCGATCACCAGTTCCGCGTTGCCGCGCAGGTACCGCCGCAGGCTCTCGAGCAACCGGACCACGGAATCCGCGTCGATCGCGCCGAGTTCGGCCAGCGGTTCGTTGAGCACGCGCCGCACGTTTTCCCGATCGCTGCCGCGCAGGCTCGCCGCCCAATCCTCCTTCACCGGATAACCCTCGCTCCGGGCAAACGCGTACAGCGCCTTGAGCGCCACCGCGTCGGCCCGCCGGCCGTCGTTCCACGCCTGCAATGCCGTCCCGAGCAACGCGACCACGGCCGTGCGGCTCTCCTCGTGCACCTGGTTGCGCATGAGCAGCGAGGCGAACGCCGACGCCTCCTTCAGCGCCGCGAAGCTCAGCCCGATCCCGGCGAAGCGCCGCAACACCCGCAGCTCGCCGAAGAACCACGTCCGCCCCTGATTCGAGCTCGTGAGCGACGCCGCCACTTCGTCGAAAAGATCCAATGACACCGCCGGTTGCCGCGACGACAAGCGCTGGAAACACAGCAACTGCCCCGCCTCCGCGCTCAGCAGCAGCACCTGCTGGTGCCGGTCCTCGGCGGGCGGCCGTTGGAGAACGAAACCCGTGGTCTGGAGTGTCTGTCCGGCCACGGCGTCACTTCGCCAGCGTCACGCCGGCCGCCGGCTGTTGGACCGCGATCGGCCCCCGTGTCGCATCGCCGGGCAACACCGCGCCGCCGGAGATGATGAACTTCATCCCGTCGCGCACGCTCATCGCCAGTTCGCGCACCTCGTCGCGCGGCACGAGCAACAGGAACCCGGAAGTCGGATTCGGCGTCGTGGGCACGAAGACCGACACGAGATCGCGCCCGGTGCGCGCGCTCGCCTCGCCACCGGAATTGTTCGTCAGGAAACCGATCGCATAGCTGCCCGTGCGCGGGAACTCGATCAGCACGACCTTCGAAAAAGCCGCGCGGTTCTCCGCGCCGAACGTCTGCACGATCTGCCGCACCGCGTTGTAAAACGCACCGATCCCAGGAATGCCCTGGATGAACCGCTCCGCGAACTCGCCGAAAAAGCGGCCGAGCACCCACCGCGAGACGAAGCCGAGCGTCGTGATGAACACCACCACCATCATCGTCGAGAGAATGTCCCAAACCAGCGAGAGGCGTGGATTCTCCAGCCAGTCCGCCGGCACCCAGAAGAAAAAATAGCTACTGAACGTCCCGCCGACTTGCGACACGAGCCACACGAACACGATCAACGTCACCGCCAACGGCGCGAGCAGCATCAATCCGGTGAAGAACGCAGCGCGGATCCGGCCGAGAATGGTCGTGTTCGACATTCGCGCGACTCTGCGCGGCGCCCTCGCTCCCGCAAGGGGAGAACAAGTCCGCACCCGAGCGCCCGCTTCCACCGCCGCACCCACGCTTGCGGGTGGACGCGTTTGCCCCCAAGCGCGTCAGCGACTCGACCCGAGGCGGGTTCTCGTTCACTCGCCGGACGAACACCGTCCACCTCGGCTCACGCACGCGACCGCGTTGCGGACAACGCGGTCCACCGCAGCCAGCCGCCGGCCCATCCCCTCACAGACCTTCGTCGACTTCTCACCGCTGCGCCGTCCGCACACCAGTTTCGCCATGTCAACCATTCGTTGACATGCCCCAAACCGGCAGCCCCGCGCCCGAACCGCATCGATGCAGGTGGCGGGCGGCACGCCACATTGCCGCGTGGTGCGTCGTGGCTCAGAGGACGCGAGTCACTTTGCCGCCATGCGCGCGTATGCGCCCGGAGTGCTGGCGTCCGCCGCGGTCCAGCCGAGCAATTGCTGCACGTCGGCGGGCAGCGTGTCGGCGGGCACCTTCACGTCGAAGCTCGGCGCGAGATCGAAATTTTTCAGCTCCAGGCTCCGCAGCACGGAGCTGGCATTGAGCTCCAGTTCCTGACTGCGCGCTTCATATGCAGGCTGCGCCTTCCGGAAATCTGCGAGCGTCGGGTACTCGCGCTGGGTCTTCTCGCCGGCCGATGGGCTCCATACCACCAGCGCGCCCGGGAGCGCCGTGCCGCTGCGCACGTAGATGTTTCCATCGAAGGTGGTCACGTGCGGCATCGTCAACTGCTCCGCGAGCTTCTGCGGCTGCGTGAAGCGCACGAGCGGCGCGGTGAGCGGCGCGTCGGCCATGCGGTAGCTCTTGTCCGGCAAGCGTAGTGCTTCGCTGGCCACGATCAGGTTGCCCATGAAGACGTGATTCACACGCCCGGTGACATCGGGGCCGGTCGAGGGATGCCAGCCGAAGTGGTCGTTGGCCGCGCTGCGCCCGTCGCGATCGAAGGCGGCGCCGGTGTTCACGAACGTGTTGTGGTACACGCGCACGCCGCTGCTGTTGAGCACGCGCACGCCGTTTTCGCAGTTCACGAAGACATTGCCGGCCACCGTCGCGTTCTTGGATATCTCGTAGAAGAAACCCTCGATGCAACCCTCGATCCAGTTGTCGACGAACACCGCGTCGACGTTGCCGACATCGTACCAGATGCCGTTGGAATCGGGCTGATCGAGCACGAGGTTGTCGCGGCATGTCACGCGGTACGATTGGTTGAAAATCTTTACCGCCGAGGGGTAATAGCCGGTGATCTTCTCGACGTTGTTGCGCGCAAAGATGTTTCGCTCGAGCAGGCTGTCCGCCGAGCCGATCAGATAGACGCCCTCCGTGCTCGTGTCGCTCACGAGGCAGTTGCGCATCGTGAAACGGTCGCCGCGGAAATAGCCGGCCACGCGCGAGCAGTGCGTGATCGTGCAGTGCTCGAGCGTCGTGCCTACGACCTCCTTGCCGAAGGTCGCCGGGTCGCTCAGGCCCTCCGGCTCGCGTCCCTCAACCTCGAGCGCGCGATAGGCGTATTGGGTGAACGTGAGCCCGCGCAGCGTGTAGCCCTTGGCGTCGGATTTGCGTCCGTGGAGCTCGCCGGTCACGCGCGTAAGCGCGCCATCGTGCGCGGTGATCTCGACGTGCCGTTTCGTCGGATCGAGCGCGAGGTAGATGTTCCCGTTCGCATAATCGATGTAGAACGAGTGCGCGTCGAGCTCACCCTCCCACCCCGCGGATCGCAGCGGCCGGCCATCGACGAACACCATATCGTTGTTAAACCGATGCGGGGGCGTTTTCGCGCCCTCGCTGCCGCGGTGCCACCAGTCGGCAGCCTGCGCGGGAAAGAGCTTCTTCCACGAGGTGCGCCAGAGGCCGTTGCGCTGCGCGACCCACTCGGTGGCGACCTCGGTGCCCTTCAACACCGGCTGCTCGTCCGCGTAGGGCTGGATCGTGATGCCCTGATTGAGCTGGAGACTGCCGGTGCGATACGTGCCGCCGCGCAGCACGACGACATCGCCGGTCGTCGCGCGGGTGAGCGCGTTGGCGAGTGTCGTGGACTCGGCAAGCGTGGCGCCGCTCGACTCCGCCCTTGCGTCGGACGCGACGTAGATCACATGCGGGGCGCC
>DATGXO010000005.1:0-36699 GCA_035298965.1 Opitutaceae bacterium
GTCTGCAACGGGCGCACGGCGGCGCCGACGAAGTGGAAGGTCGGGTACGATCGGGTGTACAGCCGGCGGCCGAGGGCCTCGATCTCGTCGGTCGCGGAGGCCACCGACGCCTCGGGGCGGAGTCGGCCGATGGCGCGCGCCCACGTGCTGGCGGGATCCATCCGCCAAGGGAGATCATCGAGCACCAACGGCACGAGGAAGGCGACGTTCTCCGCCGCCAGCGAGCGCGGCGGCAGCACGCCCACCACCCGGTAGGACTTGTTCGCGCACTCGAGCGTGCGGCCGACGATCGCCGGATCGGCGCCGAAACGGCGGCTCCACCATTCGTGGGTGAGGATCATCACGGCGTCGGCGCCGCCGGTCTTGCCTTCCGCGGGCTCGAAGTCGCGACCAAGTGCGGGTTTCACTCCGAGGACTCCGAGAAACTCCGGGGTCACTTCCGCGCCGGACACGCGTTCGGGCACCTCGGCGCCTACGAGCACGACGGGGAAATCGACGCTGATCGCCATGCTCGTGAATTGCCGCGCGTGCTCGCGCCACTCCTTGAAGGCTGGTCCCGAGACGAGCGGGTAGGTGCCAAACGCCTGCGACTTCCAGCAGAACTCGACGAGTTGCTCGGGGTGCGGGTAGGCGAGCGGCCGCAGCAGCGCCGAGTCCACCACGCTGAAGATGGCGGTGCTCGCCCCGATTCCGAGGGCGATGGTGAGCAGGGCGACGGTGGTGAACCCCGGCGCTTTGCGCATCTGACGAAAGGCGAGACGGAGGTCCTTGAACATGGCGGGCGGGTGGACGAGGCGGATTGAAGGTGGTGGACGCGCAGGCGGAACGGTGCGGCTGGGTGTTTGTTTGTTGGTCTGTATCGGGAAAAATATGCCTGCCAGTGCTCGTCGTCAGTCCGCATGCAGCGCGACGAGGGGATCGGTGCGGGCGGCGCGGTGGGCGGGGAGCCAGCTGGCGAGCAGCGTGGCGACGCCGAAGACCGCGAGAATCGCGCCGGCGAGCCAGTAGCCGGGGAACGGCATCTCTGGCATCGCGAGGCCGAGGAAGAGGCGCGCGGCCACGAAGCCCACGAGACCGACGACGGCGCCCAAGGAGAAGAGGATCCCGCCCTGTCGCAAAACCATGAGCACGATGGCGCGGTACCCGGCGCCGAGCGCGATGCGCACGCCGATGTCGCGGGTGCGTTGCGAGGTGAGGTGCGCGATCACGCCGTAGAGCCCGATTACGGCGATCAGCAGGCCCATGCCGGCGAAGGTCGCGAGGTTGGCCACGATGAGGTTGATGTTACGCATGTTCTGCTGGATCGAGGTGCGTACGGAGCCGCCGCCGGCGACGGGCAGATCGGGATCGAGCGAGGCGACGACGCGGCGCACGGATTCGGCGACGCTCTCGGGTGGCACCGCGGTGCGCAGGACGATCTGCTGGTAACGGGGCGGCGTCTGCACGAGCGGTCGGTAGACGTTGAGGCGGGAGTCGGGCGCGCTGAGGTTGACGGCCATGCGCACGTCGCCGACGACGCCGATGACTTCGGCGAGCTGATCGTTGCCTTTGATGCGGATGCGTTTGCCGACGGCGTCTTCGCCCGGCCAGAACTGGCGCGCGAGGGCTTCGTTGACGATCACCATGGGGCGCGAGTCGGGGCGGAGATCGGCCGGAAAGAACGAGCCGCGGCGGAGCGGAATGCCGGCGGCGGTGAAGTAGTCGGCGGAGGCGGTACCGGCGAAGGCGAATGGCTCCTGGCCGGGCGTGAACGTCTGGCCTTCGGGGGTGCAGTTTACGCTGTCGAAGAAGCGAAAGAACGGCAGCGTGCCGGTGATCGAGGCGTGGGTGACGCCGGGGATCGCGGCGAGGCGCTCGAGCAGTTCGCGGTGGAAGGTGCGGAGCTTTTCGTCGTCGCCGTAGCGGTTCCATGGGGTGACGAGGAAGCCGGAATAGAGACCGTCGGGGTTCCAGCCGAGATCGCGATCGACGAAGCCGCGGGCACCGAGCGCGAACGCACTGGCGACGCCGACGAGCACGAGGGCGAAGGCGAGTTCACCGGCGACGAGGACGTGTTTGAGCCGGTGATGCGCGCGGCCGGCGGTGGAGCCGCGGGAGCTTTCCTTCAGGCTGTCGGCGGCGGAGGTGCGGGAGGCGAGCAGCGCCGGCGCGAGGCCGAAGGCGAACGCGCTGAGCACCGCGCTGATACCGGCGAAGAGGAGCACGCGGCCGTCGAGCGGGATGGTGAAGCCGTATTCGCCGTTGATCTGGAGATTGCGGGCGAGCAACGAGGCGCCCCACGCGGCGAACAGGATGCCGACGACGCCGCCGGCCACGGCGAGGACGGCGCTCTCGGCGAGCAACGGGCTCATGAGCTGGCGGCGGCCGGCGCCGAGCGCGGAACGGATGGCGAACTCGCGGCTGCGGCCGAGCGAGCGGGCGAGCAGGAGATTGGCGAGGTTCGCGCAGGCGATGACGAGCACCATCGTCGAGAGGATCGGCATCATCCAGAGGATCATCCGGCTCACGGTGTCGATGTTGGACGAGCTCAACGAGACGCCGCGCAGGCCGTCGCTGCCGTTTTCCTTGGGGAAATCCTTGGCGAGGCGGGCGCCGATAGTGGCGAGTTCGCTGTGGGCGCGCTCGATCGTTATCCCGGGCTTGAGCCGGCCGACGATGTTCATCCAGGCGTTGGTGCGATCCTGCGGGAAATGGGTCTGCTGGGTGAGCGGACGGACGATGTCGCATGGGCCCCAGACAAGGGGCGCGGCGAAGGATTCGGGCAGTATGCCGATTACGGTGGCCTGCTCACCGTTGATGCGGAGCTGGCGGCCGATGATCTGCGGATCGGAGCCGAAGCGGCGCGTCCAAAGGCGGTGCGTGAGCACGACGACGTTGCTCTTGCCCGCCTCGTCCTCGTCGGGCGCGAAGAGCCGGCCCTGTGCGGGCACGACACCGAGGAGGTTGAAGAAGTTGGCGCTGACGTTGATGGCGCTGAGCTGGACGGCCGGCTGGTCCGGCTCGGCGAACGAGAGGCTGTCGTAGGAGTAGAGCGAAGTGTGGGAGAACGACGTGAGCGCGGCGCGGATATCCAGGGCGTTGGCCGGCGCGATGGAGTTCGACTGCGACTGAGGCGAAGTGCGGAAGACGCGCACGAGGCGGTCGCCCTCGGGATAGGGCAGGGTGCGGAAGAGCAGGACGTTCGTCAGGCTGAACGCGGAAGTGCTCAGGCCGATGCCCAACGCGAGCGTGAGGACCGCGATGGCCGTGAACACCGGTGATTTGGCGAGCGTGCGGAGGGCGAGGCGGAGATCCGAGAGCATGTTGGGAATGGCGTGCGGTGGATAGGGGAAGACGCCGTGAGAAACGCAGCCCGTGTGCCAGTCTGCCGCGGCCGACGTAAACCACGGAGGATGAGCGGGAAGAGCCTGTTTCCGCCTGGCGCGCACCAGTGGCTCTCCATCGCGGATGGGAAAGGGCCTTCCCAAAAGCGGGACGTCGATTAAGGGGAGGGAAAGGGGGCGCGGTGAACCGCGATTGGCCGCGAGCGCACGGCGGAGCCAGGACGGTACTTCTCAAGTGGGCTTCCGAAAAACCGATTACGGGACATGAGAAAACTGGGACTCCGCGCGAAGATGATACTCGGAGCGCTTGCGCTCGGCATTCTGCCGTTGCTCGTCGTGTCGTTGATCGTGCCGGCGCGGGTGGCCGATTCGTTCGCCCAAACCGGGCGGCAGCATCTCGCGCAGGTGGCGCAGGATATCTCCTCCTCGGTCGAGCAGTTGCTCACGCGCCACGTGGAGCTCGTGCGCGGCTTCGCGGCCACGGAGATTCTCGCCACGGCCCTTGCCGAGCGTAACGCCCAACGGCTCTCGCCCGAGACGCTCGCTACGACGAACCGCCAAGTCGCCGCGATGATCAAGGAGCTCGGCGGACACTATCAGGGCATGTTCCTGTGCGACGCGTCCGGTGTGATCTTCGCCGGCACGCTCGCCAACGGCGACACGAAGCCGTACGTCAACCTCGACATCCGCGATCGCGGTTATCTCAAGGATACGCAGCGCACGCTCAAGACCGTGATCAGCGATCCGGTGCGTTCGAAAATCGGCAACGTGCCGATCGTGGTGCTCAGCACGCCGCTGCTCGACGAGCAGGGACGGTTCGCGGGTCTGCTCGGCATGTCGCTCGAGCTGAACTATCTCATCGAGACGATCGCGAAACAGAAGGTGGGCAACGCCGGATACCCCTTCGTGATCGACGGCAAGGGCGTGATGGTGGCACACCCGGATCCGGCGCGCGTGCTCGCGTTGAATTTCCTCCAGGTCGCGGGCGCTGAACACATCGCGAAACGCATGGTCGCCGGCGAGAGCGGAGTCGACGCCTACACCAGCAGCGCGGGCGTGTCGAAACTGGCGGCGTATTCTCCGGTTCCGATCGCCGGCTGGAGCGTGGCCGCGAGCATCGACGAGGATGAATTCCTCGCCGCGGCCCGCCAGATCCGCCGCATCGTGCTGGGGCTCGCGCTCGCGTGCGTGGTGTTCGCAGGCGGCGGCGCGTGGTTGTTCTCCGCGCGACTGGCGGCGCCCCTGAAACACACGGCGCAGATCCTCGGCGAAGCCTCGACCACGATGGACAGCAACGCCGACGAGATCGCCCAAGGAGCCCAACTGCTCGCCGAATCGACCTCGCGCCAGGCCGCCGGGATCGAGGAAACAGCGGCATCGGTCACCGAGCTGACAGCCTCGACGCAGTCGAACGCTTCCGAGGCGCAAGCCGCCTCGACGGTGGCGCAGGCCGCGGGTGAACGCGTCGTCTCCGCCAGCGGGCGGATGAGGGAACTCGCCGACGCCGTGCAGGCTGTCGCCGAGGCCAGCGCGCAAACCGGCAAGGTGATCAAGACGATCGACGAGATCGCGTTTCAAACGAACATTCTGGCGCTCAACGCCGCCGTCGAGGCCGCACGCGCAGGTGAATCGGGCGCGGGTTTCGCTGTCGTGGCCGACGAGGTGCGCAATCTCGCGGGCCGTGCGGCGTCCGCGGCACGGGATTCTTCGGATACACTGACGAAGGCCGGCGACCTCGTGGCGCGCAGCCGGGATCTCGCGCTGCAGGCGAACGAGGAGTTCGGCCAAGTGAGCGAAGATGCCAAGAAGATCGAGAAACTCGTCGGCGGCATCGCCAGCGCGTGCCGCGAGCAGGCCTCGGCGCTCGAACAGGTCAGCCGGGCGTTATCGGAGATCGAGCACGGCGTGCAATCCGGTGCGGCTACTGCCGAAGAGGCGTCGGGGGCGGCAATCGAGATGCGGGCACAGGCGAGCCGCGTGCACAGCGAGATGCTGGTCCTGCGCTCGATCGTGCTGGGCGCGCAGAACGACCAGTCGGCAGTCGAGCCCACCGTGGCCGGAACGGCGGCGCCCCTGCCGGTGGTCTCCGGACCGAAACCTTCGACGGCGCCTCGTCCAACGAAACATACTGCCGCACCGCGCGGTTGAGGCGCGCGGCGGAGTATCGCGCAGGTTTCCTGCGAATAGATCGAGCCGCGGACTGCGCGATCTCAGCGGACGTGCCCCGCGTACTGCGGAAGGCTGTCCGTGATCTCGTACCACGGCGCCTTGTCGGCGACGAAGATGTGGGCCGACGGTCGGATCGAGGGATCGTCAGCGAGGCTGCCGAGGGCTACGTGCGCGTAAGTGCCGTTGCGAACGACCGAGTAGAGCAGTGAGCCGCAGATGCCGCAGTGGATGTCATAGGCGGGTCCGCCTCCGTAGCGGCGCACGCGGTCCTGCCCGCGGATGATCGCGACCTCGCCGATCGCGATTCCGGCGAACGGCTTGAACGCCGAGCCCGTCGCCCGGCGACAGTCGGAACAGTGGCAGTTCTGAGCGTACTCGAAGCAGTCGCGCACTTGAAACTGCACCGCTCCGCAGAGGCATCCTCCGTCGAGCTTCCTCGCGTTTCCTGAAGTGGATTGCCGGCTCATCGCGGCGCGCCCGTGATTTCTCTTCGGAGCCGACCTAGACACCTTCGGAACTGCTCCGGCGAAAGACCGGAAGCTTCGGATCGAGGATGACCCACGGCAGTTTGTCCTCGGTCCAGGTGCTTTTCTCGGGCCGGAACGCGGCCGGATCGTCGAGCGAGCAGATCGTGACGTCGACCCACTCCGAGTCCTTTGTTTCGGAGAAGAACAGCGGCGTGCCGCAACAAGCGGCGAAGAACCTGAAGCGCGCGGCATGGGAGACCTCCCGCAACCCTCCGCGCGTCACCTGCATCTCTCCGCGACGCACCGAGCCCCAAGTCACGTAAGGCGCGCCGGCGCTGCGCCGACAATCGATGCAGTAGCAGTCGTTAAGCCCCACCGGGGGGGGTCGCAGCACGTAACGCGTGCCGCCACAGACACAGCCGCCGAGAAGTTCCATCGGGATCGTTGCTCCGGGGTTCGTTGTTGGGTCGCGCGCGCACCATAGGAGCGCGGTCGGTGTTGTCCAACGGGCGGCCGTTTTCCAGTGCTGCGAATCCGAATCAATCCCGTCGCGCGTGGAGCACCTGGAAACGCTGGCCGAGCAGACCCGGGTGCAGCAGTTCGTGCAACCGCGAGCGCCGCTGGTCCGGTCTACCGGCCGCGGAGCCGGCGATTCGTGCGGCCGTCTCGCCGGCGTGGCGGATCAAAAACGACTCCTGCGACTCGACGCTGACATCGCGAAAGCCCGCCGTGGCCAGGCTCTCCTCAAGCATGTCCCAGCAGACATGACACGTGAGATCCTGCCGTCCCGGCGCGGCGAGCAGATCGCGCGTCTGCCGGTGGAGACGATAGCCGCGTGCCGTGCCCGTCGGCGTGTCGGTGGCGAGCGCGGTCCAGGTCTTCCCGTAGTCGAAGGCGAGGAAGACCCCGCGCCAATCTCCGCGGGCGATCTCGGCGCAGAGCGCGGCGGCCGCGAGAGGCAGATCGAGGCGATATCCGTCGAGGGCCGCGGCGGGCAGGCGCGACGCGCACGTCGCGACCGCCGGCGACAACTCCGCGAGCTCCGTTTCGACGAGCCGCTCACCGTCGACTGCGACGCCGAGTTCCCGCCACACGCCGGCGCGGCGGACGAGGCGATGAAATGGTTGCGCGTCGAAGAGCTCGTTCGAGAAAACGATCCGGTTTCCGCTCAACGCCAGCGGCTCGCCGAGCCGCCGCGTTTCGAGTCCGCCGAACGGATGCACCACGCCGTCGAGCACGCCGCGGCCGGGTTCGGCGCCGAGTTCGGTGAACAGGAAACCGCGCGATGAAGCCGGGCCGAGGAGCTTGGCCGCAGCGGCCGCGACGAGTTCTCCGAACACCTCGCCTGTGCTTGTCGCGGTGTAGAAATCGGCCTCGGGAGCGAGGCCCACGCGGGTGCGCGGGCGGCGATAGTAGCCGAGTTCCGGATGGTACAGCGCGAGCGCCATGAACTGCGCAAACGTCGCCGGCCGGTCCTGCGTTTCCGCTCGGAAGACCGCGAGAAAACGGGCGTCTTCGGCGGCATCGCTGGCGGTCGGTGGAAACATTGGACTAGGCCGCGGTTTCTTGCAGAGTGCCGCGCATGTTCAAACGGATTCTCCACGTGAGCCTAGTCGTGTTGCTGGTCGCCAACACGGCGCTGCTCGCGCTGCAATATGCCGAGCGGTACGGCTGGCTGGCGGGGAAGGATTCGGCGGCGCAGGCGCGGCGGTTTCGTGAGGTGATGGGGGCGATCTCGGCGCGCTACGTGGACCCGGCGGCCGCCACACCGGAGAAGCTCACGACCACCGCGATCGCGGAGATGGTGCGGCGGCTCGATCCGCATTCGGAGTTTCTCGAGGCGAAAGAGTACGCGAGCGTGCAGGGCGACCTGCGCAGCGAGTTTGGCGGGGTCGGCGTGCAGATCGAGTTGCGCGACGAGAAGGTGATCGTGATCGCGCCGATCGCCGGCACTCCGGGTGAACGCGCCGGCATCCTCCGCGGCGACCGGATCGCCAAGGTCGACGGCCGCGAGCTCGCCAGCCCGGTGATGCGCGACGCGGTCGAGCGGCTCCGCGGCAAACCCGGCACGAAGGTGCGTGTGGGCCTCGAACGCGGCGTGAACGGCTCCACCCGCGAGGTCGAGATCGAGCTCGTGCGCGAGGTCATCAAGGTCGAGACGATCCGTGAGGCGAACATGGCGGCCCCAGGAATCGGCTACATCCAGCTCACGCAATTCACCGAACGCACGGCGGACGAGTTCAAGACGGCGCTCGAGAAGCTCGAGGCGCAGGGAATCGACGGACTCGTGCTCGATCTGCGCAACAATCCCGGCGGGCTGCTCACGAGCGCGGTCGAGGTGCTCGCACCGTTTTTTCGCGACGGCGAACTGGCCGTCTACACGCAGGGTCGCGAGGCGAGCAGCCGGGCCGAGCTGCGCACGCATGGAGGAGGCCGGCCGCGCCACTACCCGATCGCGGTGCTGGTGAACTCCGGCAGCGCCAGCGCTGCGGAGATCGTGACCGGTGCGCTGCGCGACACGCACCGCGCGGTGGTGATCGGTGAACGCACCTTCGGCAAAGGCTCCGTGCAGACGCTCGTGCCGCTCGATCGCGGCGAGGCGTTGCGGCTGACGACGGCCCGTTACTTCACGCCCGGCGGGCAGGTGATCCACGGGAAGGGCATCGAGCCCGACGTGTCGTTGCCCGTCTCCGCCGAGGATGACCGCAAGCTCGGGATCCAGCGGCTGCGAAACGATTTCGCCACGCCGGAGGAGTTCAAGGCGCGCTTCGATTTCGAACCGATCGCGGACCGGCAGCTCGAAACCGCACTCGATGTGCTGCACGGGGTGCTGGCCTTCGGCGGCGGCGTGACCCAAGAAACGGCTACGGCCGCGGCCCAACCATGATTCTCGGCGTCGAAAGCTCCTGCGACGAGACGGCGCTCGCCGTCTTCGATCCTGCGCGCGGTTTGCGCGGCGAATGGGTGCACAGCCAGATCGCACTGCATCAGGCCTACGGCGGCGTGGTGCCGGACCTGGCGAGTCGCGAGCACCTGCGGCACTTCGCGCCGCTGTTGAAGACCGCGGCCGCGGCGGCCGATTTCGGCGCGATCACGCAGATCGCGGTCACACGCGGGCCAGGGCTGGCCGCCTGCCTCGCGATGGGTGTTTCCGTCGCGAAGGCGCTCGCACTCGAATGGGGTGTGCCGCTGGTGGGAGGCAACCACCTGCGTGGGCACGCCTGGTCGCCGTTCATCATGTTGCACGCGGAGAATCCCGAAGCTTTCGAGACGCGGTTGACGGGGATGTTGCCGCACCTCGGCCTGCTCGTCTCCGGCGGCAACACCGTGCTGCTGCGCATTGACGAGGCTCGTCGGATCTCCGTGCTCGCGTCCACGCTCGACGACGCCGCCGGCGAGGCGCTCGACAAGGGTGCGAAGCTCCTCGGCCTCGGCTACCCGGGGGGGCCGTTGATCGAGAAATTGGCGACAACCGGCCGCGCCGACGCTTTCGAGTTCCCACGCGGGACGAACTCCCGCGGCACGCTCGACTTCAGTTACTCCGGGTTGAAGACGTCGCTGCGCTACACGCTTGAGAAGATGGACGACGCCGAGGTGCATGCGCGCCAGGGCGACCTCTGCGCGAGCTACCAGGCGGCGGTCGTCGACTCGCTCGCGCGGCGCACCACGCAGGCGCTCGAAGGCGGGACGTTCCGCAGCGTGGGGCTGTCGGGCGGTGTCGCCAACAACCGGGCACTGCGTGCGGCGATCGCGGAGGTCGGCCGACGGCGACGGTTGCCGGTCTTTGCGGCCGAGCCGCGCCACACCGGCGACAATGCGGCGATGATCGCGTTTGCGGCCTGGATGGATCGCGCGCGCCCGCGCGGCGCGGTGGAGGAGGGCGCGGCGTTGACGTTCGAGCCGGCGCTGGAACTCGCCGGCTGAGCGCGTGCCACCGCTGCGCGCGAAAAACCTGTTTGTTCCCGAGGTGGGCGTCCGCGTAACCGAAAACGCGTTGCATCAGGCCAGGACCGCCGGCTACGAGTGAAGGGCATGACTAACAAACTGCAGACTGCGTTTGCGTCTCTGGTGTTGATGGGTGCGGCTTCCGTCGCCGCCGCCCAGACCGGAGGCCTTATTGGCGAGCGTTTTGGTGCGCTTGATCTCGGCTACGTCGATTTCGACGATGGTGGCCACCTCACGACCGGTGGCGTCGTCCTCAACGTGCCGTCGACGATCAAGGGCCTCGATCTCGGTATCGATGTCGGCTACGCGAACGGCGGCTACCAGTCGCTCGACACCGAGGCCTACGCCGTGGGCGTGTCGGGCACCGGTTACGTGGAGCTCGAGCATGGGATCAAGCCGTTCCTCTCGGGCCGTTTCGGCTGGGAGCGCGACGAAGCTTCAATGTGGGGCCTCTCGGGACACGACGACTCGTTCGTCTATTCGCTCAAGGTGGGCGTCGAGGTGCCGGTGACGAGCAAGGCGGCGATCCGCGCTTCGTTCGGTTACTACGACTACACCAGTTATCGCGACGGCGACGGTCTGACGGCTTCGCTGGGAGCCAACTACTGGATCACCGCGAAGTTCGGTGCGTTGGTCGGCTATACCCGCGACTTCGAGGACGACAGCAACACCTTCTCGATCGGCGTGATCCTGCGCTACTGAGCGCCGGTGAATCCATTTCTTCGAGGCCGCCCGCCTAGGGCGGCCTTTTTCGTGAGTGCGCGTGAAAAGTCATTGAACGGGCTCGTTCGCGTACTCGGTTACGGTGGGTGTTGAGATCCCTCTGAACCCGCATCTCGCGCTGAATATCGTCGGCGGCTGTTTTGAGCTGACCGGACCGCAACGAGTTCACCTGCGGCGCGGCGCTCGTGTTCCGACGATGCCGGGCGCGCGGCTTGACACCGGGCCTGTCTTCGTTCTCCTACGGCCCAGCTCATGACCAGCCTCGTCCACGCCTCGCGCAATCTGCTCGCCGCTCTTCTGGTGGTAGTAGTCGTCGCCTGCGCGCCGCGAGGGGATTGAGCAATTGCACAATCTCGCCCCCTCCGGTGCCGCACCGGAGGGGGCTTTTTGTTTGCGGCCTCCGTGGTGCGAAACCGGAGCGGGCATCAACCCCGAACCACCATGCAACACACCGGAGCCACCATCCTGCGGACTCTCCTCGAGCGGCAGGGCATCCATACACTCGCCGGCATCCCCGGCGGCGCGATCTTGCCGTTCTACGACGCCCTGCACGGCAGCGGCATCCGCCATATCCTGACACGCCACGAGCAGGGCGCGGGGTTCGTCGCCCAAGGCATGGCACGCACCACCGGTCGCGCCGCCGTGTGCCTCGCCACCTCCGGCCCCGGGGCGACCAATTTGTTGACTGCGATCGCCGACGCGCGTCTCGACTCGATCCCGCTTGTGGCGATCACTGCGCAGGTGCCGCAGGCGATGATCGGCACCGACGCGTTTCAAGAGGTCGACACCTACGGGCTCACGCTGCCGATCACGAAGCACAACTTCCTCGTCCGCTCGATCGACGAGCTCCTGGAAACGGTGCCGTTGGCGTTCCGCATCGCGGAATCGGGGCGACCGGGACCGGTGGCGATCGATGTCCCGAAAGACGTGCTCACCGCGCGCGCGACGATCTCCGCTTGGCCGGAGCCCGGTCGGCGTGAACCGACGCCGCCGTGCACCGACACCGAGATCGAGGCGCTCGCGATCCTGCTCGCACAAGCCCAACGGCCGATGCTCTACCTCGGCGGCGGCGTGATCGCCGCCGGCGCCGCGGAACTGGCGCGTACACTCGCGCAACGCCTCGACGCCCCGTCGGTCACCACGCTCATGGCGCTCGGTGCCCTCGAGGCTGACGACCCGCTGAACATGGGCATGCTCGGCATGCATGGCGGCAAGGGCACGAACCTGCTCATGCGCGAGGCCGACGTGATTTTCGCGATCGGTGCTCGCTTCGACGACCGCGCCACGGGCAAGGTCGCGGAGTTCTGCCCGCAGGCCCGCATCGCTCATCTGGACATCGATCGCGCCGAGATTGGGAAGATCCGCACCGCCACGCTCGCCCTCGCCGGCGATGCCGCGGATGCATTGGCACGCCTGCTCCGCAGGATTCCGCCGCAACGCCGGGCGAGTTGGCGGGCGCGAGCGGCGGAGTTGCGCGAGGCGTACCCGCTTCGCCATCCGCCGCGCGAAGCCGAGCCGTTGCATCCGGTGAATCTGTGCCGATTCCTCGGCGACACTCTTCCGGACGACGCGATCGTCACGACGGACGTGGGCCAGCACCAGATGTGGGTCGCGCAGGCGTTTCCGTTCCGGCGGCCGCGCACGCTGCTCACCTCGGGTGGTCTTGGTACGATGGGGTTCGGCTTGCCCGCCGCGATCGGAGCCTCGCTCGCCGCGCCCGGGCGACGCATCGTTTGCGTGAGCGGCGATGGTTCGATCCTGATGAACATCCAGGAACTCGCCACGCTCGCGGAGCTCGATCTGCCGGTGGCGGTGCTCGTCTGCAACAACGCCCATCTCGGTCTGGTGCGCCAGCAACAGGAGTTGTTCTACGGGCAGCGTTACTCGGCGTCGCGGTTCCTGGCATCGCCGGATTTCGCGGCGATCGCTCGCGGGTTCGGCCTGCGCGGCGTCACCCTCGATCCCGAGGGAGACCCGCTGCGCCAGCTCGCTGCCGCGCTCGCCGAGCCCGGACCGTGCGTGGTCGACATTCCGATTCGGGAGACGGCCAACGTGCTCCCGATGGTGCCGCCCGGCGCTGCCAATCATCTCACCATCACCGAAACCGAAACGACGTTCGCTCATGCCTGAGACCATCGCATCCACCACCGCGCGGGTCCCGACACCCGCGGAATCCGTCGCCGCGCTCACCGTGCTTGAGCTCAAAGTGCGCAACCATCCCGGCGTGATGTCGCACATCACCGGACTCTTCGCGCGGCGCGCCTTCAATCTCGAGGCGATCGTGTGCGTGCCCGACGAGGATCGCGCGACGAGCCGCACTCTTCTGCTGGTCGCCGCCGACCCGAAGCTGGAACAGGTCGAGCGGCAGCTCGCGAAATTGCACGACGTGCTCGCGGTCCGCCATCGGCCGGAGCTGCACGAGGGTTTCTTTCAGCGGCTTCGCTGGTAAACCAGAGCGGTTTGGCCGGCGTTTCCGACGAGGGATCCGCCGGCGCGTCCGTGCGCAATTCGGGGGAATCGTGCGGCGGGCGAGATTTCGA
This sequence comes from Opitutaceae bacterium, assembly GCA_035298965.1. GTDB lineage: Bacteria > Verrucomicrobiota > Verrucomicrobiia > Opitutales > Opitutaceae > CAJCBL01. The sequence goes on from DATGXO010000005.1 coordinate 13,168, forward strand.
TTTGGCGGTTCTACCGTCGGCCGATACAGTGCTGAACGATCCCGGTCGTCGTCGCATTCCCACAATGCTTGCCGCACCCCCACCTGTTTCCGCGCCGAGCGCTTTTTTCGCCATCCTAACCCGGCACTCGCGCGGAGTCTTCTCGGCGCGCCGAGTCCGAATACCGGATTCACTCAAACCCGTCGTACACCACGCGAGCGCACTCCGGCCGGTCCTGTTGTTTGCCGCGGTAGCCGCTTCGGCCGCGTCCGGAGCGGACTTGGCGGACCTGGACATCACCGAGCTCGTGGAGGTGCGCGTCTCGCCGTTCGAAGTCTCGACAGCGCTTGATCGCGGCTACCGCGCGTCCAACTCCGTCTCTGGTTCGCGGCTCGATGTGGCGATCGGGCAGCTGCCGTTCGCGATCCAGGCGTTTACCGAGGACTTCATCGAGGACCAACGTCCGGCGGACCTCTTCGACATCGCGCGGTATTCGCCGGGAGTCACGTACCGCAGCAACGATTTCAACGAGGGCAACGCCAACCTCGCCATCCGCGGATTCGCGGTGAGCACGGCGCCGGGCGGCGTGCAGGTCCTCCGCGACGGTTTCCACGGGCCCTCGATCTTCGATTTCACGAACATCTCGCGAGTCGAGGTGGTGAAGGGCCCGGCGTCGTTTCTCTACGGCCAGGTGGCGCCGGGTGGAATCGTGAACGTCATCACGAAGAAGCCGCAGACCGAGGCGGCGGCCAAGCTCAGGGCGACCTACGGCTCCTATGGCGAATACCGCGCGGAACTCGACACCACGGGACCCATCGCGCCGCGGCTCTTCTATCGTTTCGCGGCCTCGTACGGACACGACATGCACTACTGGGACCCGTACGATGCGCATTCGTGGGACCTCGCGCCGTCGCTGCTCTGGCAACCCAACGACCGCGTGAGCGTTTCGGCCAGGTACGAACACTTTCGGAAGATCGAATCGCCCCAGCTGATGCAGAAACCGGGCTACGGGATTCAGGCCGGCATAGTGCCGACGGCCGCGGATCCGAATCTCTCCGGCGTGGATGTCCCCGGTCTCTCGGCCGACTGGAACAGCATGTCCGACTTCGACTACCGCGACAGCGAGACGGATGCGTTCAACGCCTGGGTCGATCTGAAGCTGGACGACCACTGGAATGTGCGCGCCGCTTACTCGCACTTGGACTACGAGATCGACGCGGTCGCCTCCGGCAATCTCGGCATGGCCAACAATTCGACCTTCCTGCAGGGCCGCCGCGTCCGCCGGCAAACCTACGGGAACGCGGACGACACGACCGAGCTTCAGGCGGTCGGGCGCTACGAACTCGGGGGCGTGACATTGCGGACGATCCTCGGGGCGCAGTATGTCCGCCGGCATTTTTCGGCCGAGGCTGGTCAGGCGCCAAACGACCCGGCGCTCGGCAGTAATCCCACCGCGTCGCCGCTCCCCCTATGGGATCTGCGTGACCCCTCGACTTGGAACCGGAGCGTGACGGTGCCCCTCGCGTTGCTGACCACGCAGCGGACATCGAACCGGCTGACCGGCGACGATGTCTCGGGCTTCGGTGGCGTGACGCTCGGATTCATGGGCGAGCGCCTGCTCACACTGGCCGGCGTGCGCGGCACGCGGACCGAGGTGGAGTATGTGAACCTCCTCGATCGGTCGTTGGATTTTGAGACCTCCACCGACGCAGTCACCCCGCAATACGGGCTCCTTTTCCGCGCCACGCCCGAGCTCGCCATCTACGCCTCGTACGCGGAGTCGTTCGTCCCTGGCTCGGTGCTGTTGAACAACGTCGACGGCACCCATCGCGAGCCGAAGCCCACCGAAGGGCGCGGCTACGACATCGGTCTCAAAGGCAATTTCTTCGACGGACGGCTCTCGAGCACGCTGACGTTCTTCGATGTCCGGAATCGCAACATCATCACCGACCTCGCGGTCACCAGCTCCGCCGGTGTGGTGGTGGTGAGTAACGTGCAGAGCGGCGAACAACGTGCCCGCGGCGTGGAGTGCGACGTCACGGTGGCCCTGACGCCGGGCTGGCAGCTCTACGCCTCGTACAGCTACCTATATGCGCGCATCACCGAGTTCACCGGCAACGACGCCGAGATCCTCGCCCAAGATCCGGCCACGCTGGTTGGAGCCAACCGGGCAAACTACAAGAACGCGTACCGTTATCACAACGCGCCGCTGCAGATGAGCGCGCCGCACCTCGCGAACCTGTGGACCCGGTACAACTTCGCCTCCGGCCCGCTTAACGGGTTCCATGTCGGAGGTGGCGTGAACTGCGTTTGGAACCAGACGATCCTTCCCGACACTCCGGAATCAGCGCACCAATCGTACACGCTGGTGAATCTTTCGCTGGGCTATTCCTGGAATCGGCGGGGCGCGACTTTCGGCGTCGAGCTGATGGGCAAGAACCTGGCCGACGAAGTCTATCGACCGTCGCAAAGTTCGCGCTGCCGGCCGCGCGAGATCCTGCTGAGCGTTTCGACGAAGTTCTAGACCCGCTCCATGGACACCGGACCCGACAGGCATTTGCACCCAGCAGTTCGCGTTGACCGGAACGTGTGGAGGTGCGGGCGGCGCGATGTGGTGCTGCACGCGCTGCTGCTCGGATGGCTGGTGGCGTTGGCGCTGCCGTGTCGAGCAGCCGGATCGGCGGCGGTCGCACCGCAGAAGGTGGAGGCGGCGTTTCTGCGGAATTTCGCCCGCTATGTCACGTGGCCCGATGAGGCGTTTCCCAGCGCGGATTCGCCGTGGAAGATCTGCATCCTGGGCGACGATCCCTTCGGCGATGTGATGGAGCGCACGCTGGAAGGCCGCACCGAGCAGGGCCGTGCGTTCGAGGTGCATCGTGCAACGGACCTCGCGAACGTCCCCTCCTGTCAGATCGTGTTTGTCGCGATCCAGGACCCGGTGAAGCGGCGCGCGGCGCTGCGCGAGCTGAGATCGCGCCCGGTGCTCACGGTCGGCGACGATCCCGGATTTTTGCGCGAGGGCGGGATCATCCGTTTCCAGGTCTCGGATCGCGTGGAGATGAGCGTGAACCTCGACCAGGCGCGCTCCGTCTCGCTGAAGATCCAGACCAAGATGCTCGAGGTGTCGCGCGATGTCCTCGAGAACGGCGCGGTACGGAGGATCAAATGATCCGCGCGCGCGCTTGGAGCATCAGCGACAAGCTTGCGCTCGCCCTCGGTTCGGCGGCCGTGTTGATCTTCGCGACCATGGGGCTGGCGCTGGTGCTGGTGGATCGTTTCACGCTGCAAAGTCGAGCCGCGCAGATCCTGCAACCTTACGCGCGGTTCGTGTCCGTCGGCGCGGAGACGGCGGTGGCGTTCGAGGATTCCGCGCGGGCGAAGGAGATCCTCGGCACCCTGCGGGCGAATCCACAGATCGTCGCCGCGGAGATCGTCCTGCGCGACGGCAGTCAACTCGCCGGCTACGGCGCGGCGGAGAACACCACGAGGGGGCTCTCGCAGTCCGGCGCGGCCGCAGTGCGCCTCGGCAGCGACACCGCCGAACTCACGCAGGAGTTGCACGATGGCGCCCAGCTGCACCTCGTCATGGGACTCTCGGAGCTGAAACGGCAGACTTGGAATCTTTTGCTGCTCTTCGGCGGGGCGATGCTTGTGCTGGTCGCGGCGGTGACGTTTGGCCTGCGCGCTGCGCTCCAGCGGATGTTCGTTCGACCGGTGTCGATCCTGGCGAAAAATGTGGAGCAGGTGCGCACCGGCGGCGACTACCGTCAGCGAGTCCCGGCGACAGGTTCGGACGAATTCGCCCGGCTCGGCGAAGGGTTCAACGCCATGCTCGGCGCGATCCAGCAGCGCGAGGATGATCTGCGAAGCCTCAATTCCTTTCAGCACACGATCCTGGACAACGCGGCCTACGGGATCATCGCGGTCGGGCCGGACGGCGTCGTGACGAGCTTCAATCGCGCGGCGGAGCGCCTGCTCGGCTACAAGGCGGCCGAGGTGGTCGGCCGGATGACACCGCTGCGTTGGCACGATCCGGCCGAGATCGAGTCGCGGGCGAAGGAGTTCTCGACGGAGCTGAGGGAGAAGGTGCCCGCCACGTTCGACGTCTTCGCCGCGCGCGCGCGACGCGACCTGCCCGAAGAGCGCGAGTGGACCTTCATCCGCCAGGACGGACACCGCGTGCCCGTGCTGTTGTCCATCACCGCGCTGCGCGGTGCCGAAGGCGCTATCAGCGGTTTTCTCGGCCTGACGTACGATCTCACCGAGCGGAAGCAGGCCGAGGAGGCTCGTCGCGACGGAGAGACGCGGTACCGCCGGATCGTCGACACCGCCGCGGAGGGCATCTGCTCGCTCGGTGCCGACGGCGCGATCGTCTTCGTCAACGCGCGCATGGCGGAGATGCTTGGCTACTCGCGCGCCGAGATGCTCGGCCGGTCGCTCTCGGCGTTCATGGCGGAGGAGGACCGGATCGATCATGAGGCAAAAATCACGGAGCGCCGTCGCGGGATCTCGGGCGATTACGAACGGCGTTTCCTGCGGAAGACCGGCGAGATCGTCTGGGTGCATGCGTCGGCGACGCCGGTCCTCGAAGAGGGCGGAAGGTTTGCCGGTTCGTTTGCGATGTTCACCGACATCACGAAGAGCAAGGCCGCCGAGGCGGAGCTCCGGCGGCTCAAGGACGAACTCGAGCAACGCGTGCACGAGCGCACGAACGAGCTCGAGTCGAAGAACGACGAACTGGAGCGCATGAACCGGCTCTTCGTCGGCCGCGAGTTGCACATGGCGCAGCTCAAGGAGCGCTTGCGCAAACTCGAGCAAGGCCCGCTCGGTGAAACGAAGGGGCAACGATGAGACGGAAAGAACGCTTGTACGGCTGCCGTACACTTTCGACGGCGCTGCCAGAGATCGTGCCATCGATCTCGTCCGCTCCGAGATCGACAGAATTGAGGGGACGCGATACCCAACCTCCGCCCGCAGGCACCCACGCATGAGATGGTTACGCAGCTACTGCTTTGCAGTGATCGCGACAGCGCTGCTGCCCGTGCTCGGCGGTTGCGCCCGTGAATCCGAGCCCTCGGGTCCGAAGTACGGCACCGGTCCCGCCAACCGCGCGGTTGCACGTGAGTACAGCTTCGCGATCCATCCGCTGCACAATCCGGCGAAGCTCGACCGCACGTACCGACCGCTGCTCGACTATCTGGGCACGCGGCTCGAGGGAGCGACGCTGACGCTGGAAGCTTCGCGCGACTACGCCGCTTTCGAGGAGAAGTACCGGGAGCGCAAGCCGGCGTTCGTACTGCCGAACCCGTGGCAGACGCTGCAGGCGATGGCGGCGGGTTACCACGTGATCGCGATGGCGGGCGAGCCGGCGGATTTCCGGGGAATCTTCGTCGTGCGGCGCGACGGCGGCCTGCGGGTCCCGACCGATCTGAAGGGGAAAGCGGTGAGCTATCCGTCACCCACCGCGCTGGCCGCCTGTATCATGCCGCAGCGTTTTCTCCACGAGCGCGGAATCGACGTGCGGACCGACATTGAGAACCGGTACGTCGGTTCGCAGGAATCCTCGATCATGAACGTCTATCTCGGCCTGACCGCAGCCGGCGCGACGTGGCCGCCGCCGTGGCGGGCGTTTCAGAAGGAGCATCCGGCGGAAGCGGCGGAGTTGACGGTGCTCTGGGAAACCGAGCCGCTCATCAACAACTCCGTGATGGCGCGCGACGATGTCCCGCCGGAGCTCGTCGAGCGCGTGCGCAGTCTGTTGGTCGGGCTGCCCGATTCCGCGGAGGGTGCAGCGTTGCTGGCTACGATGGAGACGTCGCGCTTTCTGCCCGCCAACGACGCGGACTACGAGGTGGTTCGCCGCTACATCGCCGATTTCGAGCGGGAGATCCGACCGGTGGAGAAACGATGATGACGCACCGTCTCCGACAATTCCTTTTCGGCACGCTGCGCGGTCGTCTGATCGTGAGTGTGGCGGCGGTGCACGCCGTGCTGATGGCATTGTTCGTCGCCGATCTGACCTATCGCCAACGCGAGCTGTTGCTCGATCGGCAGGAAGAAGAAGCGATCGCGCTCTCGCAGGCGCTCGCCACCTCGGCCGCCGGCTGGCTCGCGTCGGCTGATCTCGCGGGCCTGCAGGAATTGGCGGAAGCGCAGTTGATGAACCGCGAGGTGCTTTTTGTCCTGCTGGCGGACGATCACGGCCGTGTGCTGGCGCATTCAGATTCGGCGCAGCGCGGCCGCTATGTGTTGGACCTTCCGCAACGAGCGGAGCCGGCGGTGTTGGCGAAGACTCGCGATCTGGTGGATGTCGCGACGCCGGCGCGCCTCGGCGGGCGGCACGTCGGATGGGCGCGAGTCGGGATCGGCCAGAAGCGAGCTGGCGCGACGCTTGCGCGGATCACTTGGAGCGGGGTGGGGTACGCGGGCATCGCGATCGCGCTCGGTTCCCTGATCGCCTGGCAGGTCGGGCGCCGGATCACCGGCCGCCTCTACGCAGTGCAGGAGACGATCAACAAGGTCCGCTCCGGCGAGGCGCTCGCCCGCTCACGTCTGACCGGGTGCGACGAGGCGGCGCAGATCGCGCGAGAGGTGAACGGGATGCTCGACGCGGTCGCGCAGCGTGATTCGGCGCTCCACACGAGCGAGGCGAGGTTCCGCGGTTTGCTGGAGAAACTCCGGGTCGCCGTGGTCGTGCACGATGTCGCGACGGGCGGCAGGATCTGCAACCGGCATGCCGAAGAGCTCCTCGGGCTGAGCGAGGAGCAGATTGCCGGCCGCGCGCCGCTCGACCCCGCGTGGCATCTCCTGCGGGAGGACGGGGCGGTCCTGCCGGAGACCGAACATCCGATCGCGCGCGTCGTCGCCGCGCGACAACCGCTGCGCGACATCGTGATCGGCGTGCGCCGGCCGGATCGCAGCGCCGATCTGTGGATACTCGCCAGCGCGGATCCCACGTTTGTCGAGGACGAGCGGATCACGCAGGTGGTGCTGAGCTTCGTCGATGTTTCCGAGCGGAAACGCACCGTGGAGCAGGTGCGCCAATCGGAGCTGCTGTGGCGGACGGTCTTCGCCGCTGCCGAGGATGCGATCCTCGTGCTGGACGCGGAGTTCAGGATCGTCGCCTGCAACGCCGCCGCCCGGACCACTTACGGTCGAAACCTCGAGGGGTTGACGTTGCCGCAACTGCGCGCGCCGGCGTACCGCGAGCAACTCTCGCAGCAGATGCAGCAGGTGCGCGCGACCAACGGCGCGCGTTGGGAAACGTTCCACCTCCGGGGCGACGGCAGCAGTTTCCCTGTCGAGGTCAGCATCCGGCCGTTCCAGACGGACGGACGCCAGCAGTACGTGCACGTTGTGCGCGACGTCACCCAGCGGCGCGCGGCGGAGGAGGCTCAACGGCGGCTCACACGCGAGCTGCGCGCCGTGGGCAACTGCATGGCGACGCTGATGCGCGCGTCCGACGAAGAGTCGCTGCTGCGCAGCATCTGCCGGATCGTATGCGACGAGGCCGGCTACCGGATGGCGTGGGTCGGCTACCGCGAGCAGGATGCGGCGAAGACGATCCGGCCGGCGGCGTGGGCCGGCGCGGAGGAGGGCTATCTGCAACTCGTGGGCTTCAGCTGGGCCGAGACCGAGCTGGGGCAGGGACCGGCCGGTGAGGCGATCCGGACCGGGAAGCCGGATTGCAGCCAGAATTTCGAGACGGATGCCCGGCTCGCCCGTTGGCGCGAACAGGCGCGGCAGCGGGGATTCCGCTCCACGATCGCCCTCCCGCTCAAGGACGCGAAAGGCGTACCGTTCGGCGTCTTCGCGATCTACTCGGCGGAGATCGAGGCGTTCGTCCCCGCCGAGATCCAGCTGCTCGAGGAGCTCGCCGGGGATCTCGCCTTCGGCATCACCATCCTGCGCGAACGGATCGAACGGCGCCGCGCCGACGAAGCCCTCCACCAGCTCACCGCCGAGCTCGAGAAACGCGTCGAGCAACGCACGGCGGACCTGCAAAAACGCAGCGCCGAGCTGCGCGACAGCCAGATGGCGCTCGTGAACATCGTGGAGGATCTCAACGAGCAGGCCTCCGAACTCGCCGCCGCCAACGAGAAGCTAAAGGATCTCGATCGGCTGAAGTCCCTCTTCATCGCGTCGATGAGCCACGAACTGCGCACACCGCTCAACTCGATCATCGGCTTCTCGAGCATCATGCTCAACGAGTGGACCGGGCCGGTCACGGCGGAGCAGAAGGAAAATCTCGCGGCGGTGCTGCGCTCCGGCCGCCACCTGCTGGCCTTGATCAACGATGTGATCGACGTGTCGAAAATCGAGGCGGGGAAACTCGAATCCGCGCCTGAGGAGTTCGACCTCCTTGAGGTGTTGAACGAGACCGTGCGGACCTTCGCCGCCGAGGTGGAGAAAAAGCAGCTCAAGATGATCGTGCGCGCCGAGCGACATCGCGTGAGCGCCGATCGCCGCCGGCTCCTGCAATGCCTGCTCAACCTCGTGAGCAACGCCGTGAAATTCACCGAGCAGGGATCGATCACGATCTCGGGCGAGCCAGCGGCCGAAGGCCGCTTCATGGTGCTCACGGTCGAAGACACCGGGATCGGAATCGGCGAGGAGGAACTCACGCGGTTGTTCACGCCGTTCGTCCGCCTGGAATCGCGCCTCAAGACAGTGGTGCCCGGTACTGGGCTCGGCCTCTATCTCACGCGCAAACTCGCCCGCGAGGTCGTGGGGGGCGATGTCACGTGCCGGAGCGTGCCGGGGCAAGGCAGCGCTTTTTCGCTCACGATACCACTTACGGAACCGAGGAGGAACTGATGCGCACTGTGTTGGTTATCGAAGACAACCCCGACAACCTGAGGATCGTAGCCTACGCGTTGCACCACGCCGGCTACACGCTCGTGTCGTCGGACCGCGGCGAGGAAGCGGTGGAGCTCGCCCTACGCGAACGGCCCGCCTTCATCCTGATGGATATTAATCTCCCTGGCGTCGACGGACTCGAGGCCACTCGCCGGATCCGCGAGACGCCGGAGTTGCGCGACATGCCGATCGTGGCGGTCACGTCGTATGCGATGACGGGCGACCGCGAGCGCATCCTAGCAGCCGGCTGCAACGGCTACATCGAGAAGCCGATCGATCCGATGACCTTCATCGACAAAGTCCACGCGTTCGTAGGCCGTCCCACTCCATGAAAATCCTCATTGTCGACGACAACCCCGCCGATCGGAAAGTCCTCCGCTACATGGTCGAGCGTAACGGCCACGAGGCACTCGAGGCGGAAAACGGCCTCGCCGGCATGCAGGTGGCGCGGTCGACCGTGCCGGACCTGATCATCTCCGATGTGCTCATGCCGGTGATGGACGGTTTCCATTTCATCCGCGAGGCGAAGCAGGACCCGGTCGTACGCGTGATTCCTTTCGTCTTCTACTCGTCGTCGTACACCGAGAGCCGCGACGTGCGCCTGACGATGTCGCTCGGTGCGACCGCGCATTTCAACAAGCCGATGGAGCCGGTCGAGCTATGGACGAAGCTCGCGCCCCTCCTGGCGAAGAAGGAGAAAACGCCGCCGACGACGGCGCCTCTGATCAAGGAGGACGCCGAGTATCTGAAGCGCTACAGCGAGGTCGTGGCCACGAAGCTCGAGGAGAAAGTGCACGAACTCGAGCAGACGCTCGCCGAGCGGCAGCGGGTCGAGGCGGCCCTGCGGGAAAGCGAGAAACGCTACAAGCAGCTCCTCGATTCGGTCACCGACTACATCTACACCGTGCGCATCCAGGACGGCCGCGCCGTCGCGACCGCCCACGGCCCCGGATGCGCTGCGGTGACTGGCTATGCGCCGGAGGAATATGCCGCCGATCCGGAACTCTGGCACCGGATGATCTACGAACCGGACCGGCCGTTGGTCCGCGAACAGGCCGAACACCTGCTCGCTGGCGAGGCGGTGCGGCCGCTCGAGCACCGGCTGATCCACCGCGACGGCACGCTGCGCTGGGTGCGGCACACCCCGGTGCTCCACTTCGACGCGCAACGCCGGCCCATCGCCTACGACGGCCTGATCGAGGATATCACCGAGCGCCGCCGCGCCGAGGAGGCCGTGCACAAGCTCTCGCTCGCCGTCGAGCAGAGCCCGGCGTCGATCATCATCACGGACACAGCCGGCAACATCGAGTACGCCAATCTGCGCTTCAGCGAGCTCACGGGCTACACCCGTGCGGAGGTGCTCGGGCGCAATCCGCGTTTCCTGAAATCCGGACAGACGACCCGCGAGGAGTACAAAAGGATGTGGCAGGCGATCACCGCCGGCCACGAGTGGCACGGGGAGTTCTTCAACCGGAAAAAGAACGGCGAATGCTTCTGGGAGACCGTGGCCATCTCCCCGATTCGCGATCCCCACGGCAACATCACCCATTTCCTCGCCATCAAGGAGGACGTCACCGCGCACCGGCGCGATCAGGAACGCATCCGCGAACAGGCGACGCTGCTCGACCAGACGCAGGACGCCGTGCTCGTGCTCGGCCTCGACCGCCGGTTCCGCTACTGCAACCGCAGCGTCGTGCGCTCCTACGGACTCACCGTCGAGCAGGTGCTCGAGTCGGACGCGGCGCAGTTGCTGTTCCCCGATGCGCCGGCGCGTTGCGCGGAAGTCTGCCGCACCACCCTCGATCGCGGCACCTGGACGGGCGAGATCGCCTTCGCCAACACCCTCGGCGGGCGCCGTCTCTCGCTCAGCCGCTGGACGCTGATCTGCGACGATGCCGGACGCCCGTCGTCGTTCCTCGTCGTCAACACCGACATCACGGAGCAGAAGCGCCTCGAGGAGCAGTTCCTCCGCACGCAGCGCATGGAAAGCATCGGCACGCTCGCCAGCGGCGTCGCGCACGATCTCAACAACATCCTCGCGCCGATTCTGCTCTCGACCGGGCTCCTGCGCACCGCCGTCACCGATGCGGAGGATATCGAGACGCTCGATGTGATCGAGCAGTGCGCGCAACGCGGGACCGCGGTCATCAACCAGTTGCTCACCTACGGCCGCGGCATCGAGGGCGAGAAGATCCCGGTGCAGATGCGCGCGCTGCTGAAGGAGATGGCGAACGTCGTCCGCGAAACGTTTCCCAAGAGCATCACGCTCGTGCAGCACATCCCGTCTGAGCTCTGGCTCGTGCAGGCGAACCCGACCCAGCTGCACCAGGTGTTGCTCAATCTCTGCGTCAACTCCCGCGACGCCATGCCCAGCGGCGGCACGCTCACGCTTGCCGCGGAGAATGTGCTCGTCGACGCGGCCTTCGCCTCGATGCACCCGGAGGCGAAGCCCGGCCCGCATGTCGTGCTGCAGGTTTCCGACACCGGCACCGGGATTCCGCCGGAAGTTATGCCGAAGATCTTCGATCCGTTCTTCACGACCAAGGCCCTGGGCAAGGGCACTGGCCTCGGCCTCTCCACCGTGATCGGCATCGTGCGGAGTCACGCGGGATTCGTCCTCGTCGACAGCCAGCTCGGCAAGGGCACGCAGTTCAGCATCTACCTGCCGGCCGAGGTGAGCTGCGAGAAGATCGAGGCATCTGTGCCGACCGAGCGTCTGCCCTCCGGACACGGCGAACTGGTCCTTGTCGTCGACGACGAGGAAAGCATCCGCGGGATGACCCGGCGCGCCTTGCTCGCGTGCGGTTATCGCGTCGCCGCCGCGGCCGACGGCGCCGAGGCGATGCACTTGCTCTCGAAATCGCGCGAGCCGTTTGCCGCGGTGATCACCGACATGATCATGCCGGTGATGGATGGGGCCGCACTGATCCGCGCCCTGCGTGGCCACCGGACGGATCTCGCGATCGTCGCCGTCTGTGGAATACCGGAGCAGGAGGCGGTGGCGGTCCAGGCCGGCTTGGGCAATGGCGCGTTCATCACGAAGCCGTTCAGTTCCGAGCAGCTGATCAAGACGCTGCAACGCGTGCTCGAGCCACGCACGGCCACCGCCGCCCCGGCCCCGGTTACCTGAGCGGCTTGTCGCTCTGGCGTGACGGTCGCGTCGCGCCAGAGCCGGCGCGCGCGACCCAAACGCGAGCAGCGGCGGTCCTCGCGTCGCTAAAACGGCGCAGCGGAAACTGCCACGCCCGCTGTTTGCATCCGGCTCGAAGAAAACTCGCCGGCGTCCGCGGCGCTCCCCATAAACCGCGGCCAGACACCTCGCTTCCGCTCCATGGCCCTCCTCCTCCTCGGCGCACTTCTCGGACTGCTCGTCGGCTACTGGCAGTCGCGCCGTGTCCGGCGCGAGGCCGAGCACCACGCCGAGGAGCGGCAACTCGTGCTGCAGGAGAAGCAGATCGTCGTCGATTTCATGCACAGCATGGTCGAGGCGCTCGGCGAGAACCTCAGCCGCGAGGCGTTGCTCGAGCGGATCGTCCATGCCTCGATTCTGAGCACCGGGGCATTGAGCGCCTGCGTGTTCGAGCGCACGCCGCGCGCCACGTTGCGCGCCGCGGCGGTCGAAGGACTGTTTCCGCCCCTGCGTCCGCTGCCGGAAGTGGCACGGCAGAAGGCCACAAGCCGCGCACGCTTCCTCGAGGAGATTCTCCGCTCCGAGGAGTTGCCGGAGGCAGCCGGGCTCGTCGGCGAGGTCGTCCGCACGCGCGAGGCGTTGCTGGTCGCCAACGCCGCGCTCGACCCGCGCGTCGTCACGCACGACGACCCGGCGCTGCGCGTCACCTCGATGATCGTCGCACCGGTGGCGTTCCGTGGAGAGATCTACGGCGTGCTCTGCGTGGTGAATTCCGCCGACGGCCTGCCGTTCAACGAAAACGATTTCTCGATCGTGTGCTCGCTTGCCGAGCAGGCCGGCATGGCGCTCCACAACCAGAGTCTGTTGCAGTACCAGCTCGAGAAACGGCAGCTCGATCTCGACCTGTCGCTCGCGAGCAGCATCCAGCAACTCCTCCTTCCCCGCGAAGTGCCGATGGTCGCCGGCCTTGCGCTCGACGCCCGTTATCGCCCGGCCCAGCAGATCGGCGGCGATTTCTACGATCTCATCCCGCTGCCCGGCGGCCGACTAGGCATCGGCGTGGCCGACGTCTCCGGCAAGGGCATCGCGGCTTCGCTGCTCATGGCGATCTGCCGCACGAACCTCCGGCAATTCGCGCTCCGGCACGACTCGCCCGCAGCCGTGCTCGCGGCCGTGAACCGCGCGATGGGCGGCGAGATCCGGCCCGGAATGTTCATCACGATGATCTATGGCATCGTCGACCCGGCGCGCGACGAGATCGTGTTCGCCCGTGCCGGACACGAGCTGCCGTTGCTGCTGCGCGGCTCGGCCGCCGCCGCGGAATACCTCGCCTCGGATGGCATGCCGATCGGCCTCGTGCCGCCGGAAGTGTTTGAACCGGTGCTCGTCGAGCGCCGCGCGCGCTTCGCGCCGGGCGATGTTTTCGTGCTCTACACCGACGGCCTCACCGAGGCCCCGAACGAGGTCGGGGCGGAGTTCTCCGGCGCCCGCCTGCTCGATGCCGTGCGCAACCTCGGCTCGCTTTTGCCGGCCGCGATCAACGACGGCATCCTGGAACGCGTTCTCCGCTTCTCCGGCAGCGACACGCTGCGCGACGATTTCACGCTCGTGACGGTCCGCCGCGTGTGAACCCGCGCTGATTGCGAAACGCCGTCGATCCCGTAGCCTCCCGACACCTCACCCTTGGCCGGATGATCGACCGCATCAATGCCACGCTCGACGTCTACTCGCATCTGCGGGTCGAGGTCGCGTTGCGGGACGGCACGCGGGCGCGGCAACGTGCCGAGAAGAACGTCTCGCCGGCGTCCGGTGGCGTGGATGCGGAGAGCGGGCGCCGCGCGCAACGCAGCCAAGCCGAGGAGCCGGACAACATCATCCAGTTCGAGCAGTCGTCTGCCGAAGGCGCGCCAGAGCACTACGCGACCGCTGAAGAGGTGATGCCTGCGCTCGAGGCAAGCGTGTTGCCGCTCGATCCGCAGATGGCGATGGTCGCGCGACTCTACCGGCGCACCGGTCGTGCGGCGGAACGCTCCGCCCTGATCGGCACGCGGCTCAACGCCGTCGCCTGAACCGCTCCTGCGGCCGCGGTGGAATCGCCACCGTCGCCGTGCGCAAATCCGGCTCGCGCGAGCCGGACCGCCCGCCAACGTGGTGCGCGTGATTCCGATCCGCATCGCCACCCGCAAAAGCCCGCTCGCGCTCGCCCAGACTCAGCTCGTGATCGAGCACCTGAGCGCGCGCCTGCCCGGAGTCGAGTTCGAGGCGCTGAAGATCGTGACGACTGGTGACCGGAAACTCGAGTGGTCGCTCGAGAAGCAGGGCGGGAAAGGGTTGTTCACCGCGGAGATCGAGCAGGCACTCCGGCGCGGCGAAGCCACGCTCGCGATGCACAGCACCAAGGATCTGCCGGGCGAGGACAGCGCGGGGGATCTGGTCGTCGCCGGCTATCTGCCGCGCGAGGACGCGCGCGACGTGCTGGTGCGGCGGGCCGGAATCGAGATTCCGGTGACGCTGGCGACCGGTAGTCCGCGGCGGCGCAGCCAGATCGCGGCGCGTTTTCCAGCGCTCCAGTTTTCCGAGATCCGCGGCAACGTGGACACGCGGCTCAACAAGATCGCCCGCGGAGAGGCCGAGGGGACGATTCTCGCGCTGGCAGGACTCAATCGCCTCGGCATCCGCGAGTGGCCAGGCGTGACGTTCCAACCGCTTTCACTTGATGAGATGGTGCCGGCGGTGGGGCAGGGCGCGGTCGCCGTGCAGTGCCGCCGCGAGGACGCGCCGCGTTTCTCGCCGCTGCTCGACGCCGCAACGCGCGAGCTGGTGGATCTGGAGCGCGCGTTCCAGTCGCTCGCGGGAGCCGGTTGCCAGATGGCGTTCGCCGCCCACGCCACCGCCGATGGCGCGGTGCGGATCTTCCACGAACGCTGCGGCCGCCAAGTTGTGCGCTACGACGGCAGCACGCCCGTTGACTTCGCCCGGCGCGTCCTCAAGGAGCTTGGGATCGCATGAGTGATACTGCCGCTTTTTCCGCGTCCCGCCTTCTCGAAGGCCGTCGCATCGTCATCACCCGCGCCCGCGAGCAAGCGGGCGAGTTGCGCGACAAGCTCGCTGCGCTCGGTGCGGCGGTGATCGAGCTGCCGTTGATCGAGATCGTGTCCGCCGCCGATGCGGAGACCGCCAACGAGATCTTCGGCGATATCGCGGATTACCAGTGGCTGATTTTCACGAGCCCGAACGGTGTCCGTTTCTTTTTCGCGGAGTTCTTCCGGCGCTTCCGCGACATCCGCGCGCTCGGCGGTGCGCGGCTTGCGGTCGTGGGGCCGGGCACCGCCCGTGAGCTCAACGCGCTGCACCTCGATGTCGACGTGATGCCGCAGGAGCACGTGGGCGAGGCGTTGGTGGAGGCGTTGTGCGCCTTCGAGTCGATGGACAACCTGCGCGTGCTCGTCGTGACCGGTGATCGGAACCGCGATGCGGTGCTGAAGGGCCTCGAAGAACAGCGGGCGATCGTCGACCAGTTGCCGGTCTACGCGACGGAGGACGTCGAGGCCGGCGGCACCGATGCGGCCGCGGATTTTCGCCAGCACGGCGCCGACGCGATTCTGTTCGCGAGCGGATCGGCCGTGGAGTCGTTCGTGAAACAGGCTTCCACACTCGCGCCGCGACCCGGCGCGAAACGACCGCTGGCGGGCAGTCTCGGTCCTGTCACGACCGAGGCGATGCGCCGCGCGGGGTTGCCGGTGGATTTCGAGGCGGGCGAAGCCACGATGGACGGCCTAGTCGCCGCGGTCGTGAAGAAGCTCGCGATCTGAACCCGGCTTCCGCGGGCGGCGGCGTTTGCCGTCATGCTCCGCGCATTTCCGCTCGGCGCAGCCCGAAGGGGAATGCTCCATGCGGGCGCGCGCCGGCGCTCCGATGGCCGCGGCGCCGGGGAAAGTTATCGTGGGGCATGGACTCCTCGATCACTCCCACCCGGCGACGCGGAGGCGCGCGCGGCCCCGTCGCCTCCTCGAAAATCACCGTGCCCGATGGCGACAGCGTGAAGGTGGTGCGCTCATGCACGATCATGCGGCCGGCGGCGGAGCTGTATGCGTTCTGGCGCGAGGTGGAGAATCTCGCGCAGATCATCAAACACCCGTGCAGCATCGTGCGGGTCTCCGACACGGAATCGCGCTGGAGCGCCAGCGTCCCGCCGGGCGATCGGCGGATCGAGTGGACTTCGCTGGTGATCAACGATGAGCCGCCACGCTTGATCGCCTGGCGCACCGCCGAAGGCGCGGAGATCGCCCACGCCGGTTCGGTGCGCTTCGAGCCGGCGCCGGGAGATGAGGGGACCGAGGTCACGGTCGCGCTCGAGTACAACCCGCCCGGCGGGCAGCTCGCGGCGCTGTTGGCGAAGATCACCGACAAGGAGGCCGGGCAGCAGGTCGCTGAAACGTTGCGACGTTTCAAGGCGCTGATGGAGGCCGGCGAGATTCCCACCATCGAAGGTCAACCGGCGGGCAATCCACAGGACGAGGACGCAGTCGCTGTCGACGCCGAGCAGGAGGACCGGCCGTGAAAGCCGCGTGTTGGATGGGCAAGCGCCGTGTCGAGGTGCAGGAGGTCCGCGAACCGCGCATCCTGAATCCGCGCGACTGCATCGTGAAGATCACCTCCACCGCGATCTGCGGCTCAGACCTGCACCTCTACAGCGGGTTCGTGCCGACGATGGAGAGGGGCGACATCCTCGGCCACGAGTTCATGGGCGAGATCGTGGAGGTCGGCCCCGGCGTGAAACAGCGAAAGGCGGGGGACCGTGTCGTGGTGCCGTTCACGATCGCCTGCGGCGGCTGCCACCACTGCAAGCGTCAGGAATGGTCGTGCTGCGACAACACGAACCCGAACGCCGCGATGGCGGAAGCGATCAACGGCTATTCGGGCTCCGCACTGTTCGGCTATTCGCATGCATTCGGCGGCTATGCGGGCGGACAGGCGCAGTACGCTCGCGTGCCGTTTGCCGATGTGGGCCCGATCAAAATTGAAAGCGATCTGCCCGACGAAAAAGTGCTGTTTCTCTCCGACATCTTCCCGACCGGCTACATGGCTGCGGAGAACTGCGCCATAGAGCCCGGGCGCTCGACGGTGGCGGTCTGGGGCTGCGGACCTGTTGGCCAGTTTGCCGTGCGCAGCGCTTTTCTGCTCGGCGCGGCGAAGGTGTTCGCGATCGATCGCCAGCCGGAGCGCCTCGTCATGGCGGAGGCCGCCGGCGCGTATCCGCTCGATGAGAGCAAACTCGATGTCCATGAGCGCTTGAAGCAACTCACCGGCGGGCGCGGTCCCGATGCCGCGATCGACGCCGTGGGCATGGAGGCGCACGGCTCGCTCTACGACACAGTGAAGCAGCGGCTGAAGCTTGAGCAGGACCGACCATATGTGCTGCGACAGGCGATGCGCGCGGTGCGGAAGGGCGGGGTGCTCTCGGTCCCCGGCGTGTACACCGGCATGGTCGACAAGATCCCGTTCGGCGCGGCGTTCGCGAAGGGTGTGACGTTCAAGATGGGCCAGACGCACGTGCACCGCTACCTGCGGCCGTTGCTCGAGTTGGTCGAGCGCGGGCGGATCGATCCGTCCTTCGTCGTCACCCACCGCTTTCCCCTCAGTCGCGCGGCGGAAGCGTACGAAACATTCCGCGACCGCACCGACGGGTGCATCAAGGTCGTGCTCGATCCGGCGGCCTGAGCCGCGAAACCCAGACTCCGCGAAACGCCATGAACGCACCAACCACGCCCGTCAGCATCCAGTCCAACGCCGACCGCGTCCGCAAGCGCACCCATCCCGAGTTCAATCGGCTGATCGACGCCCGCACGGAGGCGAACGTCGCTCGTTACCGCGGCCGGCCGCGCACTGAAATAGTGAACCGCATCCGCGAGCTCGATCGCGAGTGGGACATCGAGCGCATCCTGGAAACCAACGCTTCTTCGCTCGCGCTCGCGGGGGTGCTGCTCGGCGCCACGGTGAGTCGGCGCTGGCTTGCGCTGCCAACGGCGGTGCTCGGTTTCCTGCTGATGCATGCGACTCAGGGCTGGTGCCCGCCGCTGCCGTTCTTCCGTGCGCGCGGCATCCGCACCCGCGGCGAGATCGACCAGGAAAAGTTCGCGTTGTTGCGTGAGCTCGAAGCGTGACCGCCAGCCCGGCAGCGGCGGTCACGCTGGTTGCGCCGGTCGGTTCAGCGGCGGAGCCGCCGCCGGATCGCCAAGGCGCCGAGCAAGGTGGCAGCCGCCAACAGGCCATAGGTCGAAGGCTCCGGGACGGCGCCGTCACCGCCGTTATCCGAGCCGCCCGTGCCTCCATCGACAAAGCCGCCGCCGTCGAAGGTGATGCGCACGATCGATGCCGAGCCGGAGTCCACGAACGCATCCGGGTAACGCGTCCCGTATTGGCTCACGTAGAACGCGCCGTCGACACCCACGCCTGCGAGATCGCCGTAAAAACCGCCGGAGGCGATGAGATCGAGCCCGGTCGATCCGGCTGCATACCCGCCGGCGCCGAAACGCAGCGCGGTGATGGTGCCGTCGGTGTTGTTCGTGTAGATGTTGCCGTCTTTGTCGAAGGCCAGACCGTCGGCCGAGTGCCCGCCGAGGGTGAAGGTGTTGATCAGGGCGCCACTGGAGAAGTTCCAAACCCCGACTTGGCTTGAGCCAAGGATCGCGCCGGCGACGAAGTTGGTCGTCGGGTCGATCGCCACCTGGTCGATGAAGGAGCCGTACGAGAAGATCGTGCGCGTGGAGCCATCTTTCTTCGTCTCGATTACGGCCGAGCCGTTCGTGGAGACAAACGAATCGGTGGCCTTGTTGTAGGCCAGACCATAGATGCCGCCCGGTCCGACAAGGGTGCCGGCAAGTGTGGTGCGGTCGATCTGGTACAGTCCGGCGGAACCGAGCGAGAAGAGGTTGCCGGCGCTGTCGATCGTGAGGCCCCAATTGGCCCCTTGGGCGCCGGAGCCGGTGAGGACATGGCTGTAGAGATTGGCGCCGTGCACAGCTGTCGTGCTGCCGGGATTCCATTTCTGGATCGCACTGCCGCCGGCGTCGTTGGTGTAGAGGAAACCATCCTTACCGAGCGTCACGCCGGCCACGCTCGTGCTCCCGGGGGAGGAGACAACGAGCTCCTGATGGTAGCCGGAAGCCAGGAACGTGAACGGTTGTGCGTGCAGAGCGATCGCGAGCAGGGCGCCACCCGTGGCGCCTGCGAATCTAAAGTAGTCGCGGATTTGCATATCTTGCCGTCTCCGATGTCTGGGGTTACGGAAGTCACGGGCGCAGCCCGTGGCTGGTCTGCGATGTCGTGTGGGCGTTGCACCGACAGGTCACCTGATTCAGCATATCACATCGTCTACTGACCGGCGCTCGGGCCGGAGCTCGTTGCGGCCTCCGGTTACCACTGTTTCAGTGGTAATGATTCCCCCGGGCCGTCATAGGGAAGCGAAAGAGATCCGCTGGCGGACTCGCTCGCTCGTCTTGGCTGCACGAGAACTGCGGCCATCATCCGAGCCGCTCGAGGAGCCTCGGTCCGAGGACGAGACCGCCCACGACGAGCGCACCCGCCGCGCTGATCAGGACCGCCGCCGCGGCGCAATCCTTCGCGCGGCCGATCAGGGGATGCGTCTCGGTGGTCACCGCGTCGGCGAGTAATTCGAGTGCGGTGTTGAACGCCTCGGCCAGCCACACGCTGAAGACCGCGGCCGCCAACCAAAGCCAGTCGCCCCGAGATATCCCGAGGAGCGCCCCCGCCAGAATCACCCCACCGGTAGCGAGCAGATGTATCCGAAAGTTCGGCTGGGTTGCGGCAAGCGTACGCAACCCGGCGAGGGCATAACGGAAGCTGCGAACACGGGAGAGCAGGAGCGAGCGCATCGTGGCGGAGATCTGGCTCCCGAAATCGAGCCAGCGCCACGGGCCATTGGCCAGCGGACAATGCCGGCGCCGCGGCGCATCGCGATCGCTGGCAGTCCGAATGGCGGGGCGCGCTTTACGCCCGCCAAGGGAGACCGCGAAACGAAATAGCCGATGGAAAGAGACGGCGCGCAGGAATGGCGGGCGTAAAGCCCGCCCCACCGCTCGGAGCACAGACGGTGCGTCGACAAGCGACGGCCCTACACCGCCTTCGGCGGGAGGACGAAACAGCTCAGAGCGCGTGAAGCGCGCTCTTGCTGACGGCGAGCGCGGCCTCCTTCACGGCTTCGCTCATAGTCGGGTGTGCGTGGATCGTGCGAGCGAGATCCTCGGCGCTGCCGCCGTAGCTCAGATGCGCGACGACTTCGCTGATGAGTTCGCCGGCGCCGCGGCCGAGAATCTGCGCGCCGAGCAGGCGATCAGTCTTCGCGTCGGCGATGAGCTTCACGAAGCCGTCGGCGGCATCGGAGGCGAGGGCGCGGCCGTTGGCAGCGAAGTTGAATTTGCCCACGCGCACCGCGATGCCCTTGGCCTTCGCGGTGTCTTCACCTAAGCCGACGCCGGCGATCTCCGGATCGGTGTAAACGATGGCGGGAACGAGCTCCCAGTCGATGTGTCCGGCCTTGCCGGCGATCCACTCGGCCACGGCGACACCGTCCTCCTCGGCCTTGTGGGCGAGCATCGGACCGGCCACTACATCTCCGATCGCCCACACACCTTCGGCGGAGGTACGCAGATGGGCGTCGACCTTGATGCGTTTTTTGTCGTCGAGTTCGATGCCGGCGGCGGCGAGGTTGAGCCCGTCGGTGAACGGGCGCCGGCCGACAGCCACGAGGACCCTGTCAGCGGCGAACTCGAGCGGCTTGCCGTCGCGCTCGGCGGTGAGTTTGCCGTCGGCGTAGCCGGTCACCTTCGCGCCGGTCTCGATCTTGAGGCCCTGTTTTTGCAGGAGGCGCGTGAAATTGCGCACGATGTCGTCGTCGTACGCGGCGACGATCTTCGGGAGAAACTCGACCACGGTGACTTCGGCGCCGAGGCGTGCCCACACGGAGCCGAGCTCTAGGCCGATCGCGCCGCCGCCGACCACGACGAGTTGCTTCGGCACGGAGTCGAAGGCGATGGCGTCATCGGAGGAGACGATCGTCTTGCCGTCGAACTTGAGGAACGGCAGCTCGACCGGCGCGGAGCCGGTGGCGACGACGATGTTGGTCGCCGAAACCTCCTCGGCTTTGCCGTCGGTGGCCGTCACTCGGACGGTCTTCGGGCCGGTGAACGACGCGGTGCCCGTGAACACGGTGATCTTCCGCGCCTTCGCGAGCTGGGCGATGCCGCCGGTGAGTTTGGCGACGACGTTGTCCTTCTTCTGGAGCAGCGCGGGCACATCGATTTCGACGGCGCCGAGCTTGATGCCGCTTTCGGCGGCGTGATGTTTGGCCCAGGCGAAATGCTCGGTGGCGTGCAGCAGCGCCTTCGACGGGATGCATCCGACATTCAGGCACGTGCCGCCGAGGGCGGGGCGCTTGTCGACGAGCGCGACCTTGAGGCCGAGCTGCGCCGCGCGAAACGCGCACACATAGCCGCCGGGCCCGGCGCCGAGGATGAGGAGGTCGAACGAAGACATGGAAGGGCGGGTTATGGGTTATTGGTTATGGGTGATAGGTGATGGGGGGCCTATAATCCACAACCCAGTACCGATGGTCTCTCAGACGCCCAGCAGCAGGCGCGCGGGATCCTCGATCGCCTGTTTGATCTTCACGAGGAAGGTGACGGCTTCCTTGCCGTCGACGAGGCGGTGGTCGTAACTGAGCGCGAGATACATCATCGGGCGGATGACGACCTG
Organism: Opitutaceae bacterium; assembly: GCA_035298965.1. Lineage (GTDB taxonomy): Bacteria > Verrucomicrobiota > Verrucomicrobiia > Opitutales > Opitutaceae > CAJCBL01. The sequence goes on from DATGXO010000005.1 coordinate 34,910, forward strand.
GCCGTTGAGCGCGACCGGACGGTCCTGGATGGCGTGCATGCCGAGGATGCCGCACTGCGGGGGATTCAGGATCGGCGTGGAGAGCAGCGAGCCGAAGATGCCGCCGTTGGTGATCGTGAAAACGCCGCCTTGGAGGTCGTTGAGGCCGATCTTCCCCTCGCGTGCTTTGGTCGCGTACGCGCCGAGATCCTTTTCGATCTGCGCGAGGCTCTTGCCATCGCAGTCGCGGAGAACGGGAACCATCAGGCCGCGCTCGGTCGAGACGGCGACGCCGATATCGAAGAAGCTGTTTTGCACGACGGTGTCGCCGTCGAGGCTCGCGTTGACCGCGGGCACTTCGCGGAGCGCGTGCACGGCGGCTTTCACGAAGAGCGACATGAAACCCAGCTTCACGCCGTGGCGCTTGGTGAAATCGTCTTGGTAGCGGGCGCGGAGATCACGTACGGCGGTCATGTCCACCTCGTTGAAGGTGGTGAGCATGGCCGTCTGGTTCTTCGCCTCGACGAGCCGCTCGGCGATTTTCGCCCGCAACGGGCTCATCTTGCGGCGCGTCTGCCGGGAGGTGGCCGAGGGCGCGGCGATGGCGGATTGGGCGGGTGAAGGCACGGGCGCGGCGCCGGTCGGAGCGACGGCGGTTTCCGGTTTGCGATCGCCGCTTTCCGGTTTCGGCGCGGTGGCTTCGGCCGCTGCGAGCATGTCGCCTTTGGTTACGCGGCCGGCCTTGCCGGTGCCGGCCACGGTGGCGGGATCGATCTTCGTCTCCGCGGCGAGGCGACGGACGGACGGCGAAACCGGAGCGGTTTCGCCGGCGGGTTTCGAGTTCTGGTTTTCGGGTTTCGCGGCGGCCGGGGTTTCCGGTTTCCGGTCTCCGGTTTCCGGTTTCGCCGCGGCGCCCGGCTCGATGGTTGCCACGACTTGTCCGATCTTCACCTCGGCGCCTTCGGGGACGGCGAGCGTGATCACGCCCTCGGTTTCGGCGAGGCCCTCGGAGGTGATCTTGTCGGTCTCGAGTTCGAAGAGCGGCTGGTCTTTCTTCACCCGGGCGCCGTCGCCGACATGCCATTTGGCCAGTATGCCGGAGACGACCGATTCACCGAGCGGGGGGATTTTGACGGAGATAGACATGGAGGGAGAAGGCGAGAGCGGAGAGGCTGGAGGCGAGAGCGCGGCTTGGCGAGGCACTCAGAGCGCGAACGCCTGCTGGAGCAGCGCGGCCTGCTCGATCTTGTGGAGCGCGAGCGCGCCGACGGCGGGGCTGGCGGAGGCGTCGCGGCCGGCGTACAGCGGCTTGCGGCCGAAGATCGTTTCGAGCGACGGCGCGAGGTGTGTCCATGCGCCCATGTTCTGCGACTCCTCCTGGCACCAGACGAGTTTCGCTTTCGCGTACTTCGCCGCGAGCGCGGCGAGGCGCTCGGTGTGCAGCGGGTAGAGCTGCTCGATGCGCACGATCGCGGCGTTGGCGTCGGGCGTCTTCGAGCGTTGCTCGAGGAGGTCGTAGTAGACCTTGCCGGAGCAGAGGATGAGGCGTTGCTCGGCGCCGGTGGCCGCGGAGTCGTCGATGATCTCCTGGAAGTGGCCGGTGGTGAGATCGTCGAGCTTCGAGACCGCGGCCGGATTGCGCAGCAGGCTCTTGGGCGACATCACGATGAGCGGTTTCTTGAAGTCGCGGCGCATCTGGCGGCGCAGCGCGTGGAAGATCTGCGCGGGCGTGGTGAGGTTGCAGACCTGGAGGTTGTTCTCGGCGCAGAGCTGGAGGAAACGTTCGAGGCGCGCCGACGAGTGCTCCGGGC
>DATGXO010000006.1:0-32250 GCA_035298965.1 Opitutaceae bacterium
TGCGCAAAGCCCCGGGTTTCGTCGCCGTCGTCGTGCTCACGCTCGCGTTGGGCATCGGCGCGACGACGACCGTTTTCTGCTGGCGCGAGAACATGCGGAACAACCCGGTGCCCGGCTCCGAGAATCAGAGCCAACTGCGCGTGCTCCTCACCGAACGAGGCGCGAGCCGTTGGCACACGGTCTCGCCGCCCGACCTGCGCGACGCGCGCGAGCTGCACGAGATCTTCAGCGGCATCATCGGCTCGCAAACCACGCCGGCCTGCGTGTCGATCGACGCCAAACCCTCGTGGCTCTACGGCCAGATCGTCACGGCGAACTTCTTCTCCGTGCTCGGCGTGCGGCCGGTTCAGGGTCGCACGTTTCACCCGGAGGAGGATGCGCACCCCGGCGGCGACAACGTCGTCGTGCTCGGCGAGCGCTGTTGGCGCCGGCGCTTCGCCGCCGACCCGCACATCGTCGGCCGCACGATCGAGATCAACCGCCACCCGTTCACCGTGATCGGCGTGGTGCCGGAAAGTTTCCAGGGCACGATGAGCGGCCTCCAGTTCGACTTCTGGACGCCGGTCAGCATGCACCACGAGGTCGCCAACTTCGGTTCCCTCGCCGAGCGCAACGACCGCTGGCTGCACACCCAGGTCCGCCTCGCGCCAGGTGTCGACGACGCGCTCGCGCAGACGGCGCTCGACACGTTGTCCTCCCGTCTCGCGGCCGAGTACCCGAACACCAACCACGGCATCGGTCTTCGGCTCGTGCCGTTCGCGCAGGCGCCGTACGGCGCGCAACCGATCCTGCTGCCGGTGCTGCGGGTGCTGCTCGTCGTGTGCTTCGGCGTCCTGCTCATCTGCGCGGCCAACATCGCCAACCTCCTGCTCGCGCGCGCCACCGCCCGCCAACGCGAGATCGGCATCCGGCTCGCGATCGGCGCCGGGCGCCTGCAGATCGTGCGACTTCTCCTCGCCGAGAGCCTCTGGCTCGTGCTCGCCGGCGGGCTGGGCGGGCTGGTGCTCTCCTCGTGGTTCATCGAGCTGCTCGCGCAGCTCACGCCGCCCTCGCATCTGCCGGTCCGCATCGCCAACGAGTTCAGCCTCGGGACCTACGGCTTCGCCGCCGCGATCACGCTCGGCGCCGGCGTGCTCTTCAGCCTCGTGCCCGCGTGGCAATCCGCCCGCACCGATCTCAACCACGTCCTCAAGGACGGCGGCCGCAACACCGTCTCCCCCGGTCAGCATGTGCTCCGTCGCCTGCTCGTGGTGACGGAGATCGCGCTCGCGCTCACGTTGCTCGTGGGCGCGAGCCTCTGCGTGCGCAGCGTCGTCAAGGCGCGCCGCGCCGATCTCGGCCTCGACACCTCCAACCTCCTGCTCGCCGGCCTGCGCATCGGCATGCACGGCTACACCGAACCTACGGGGATGGCGTTCTACGCCCATCTGCAACAGGAGGTCGCGACGCTCCCGGGCGTGGTGGATGCCGCTCTGGCGAGCACCTTCCCGCTCGGCCTCGAACGCGGTCCGCAATCGAGTGTGCTGCCTGAGGGTTACCAGCCGCAGCCGAACGAGGATCTTTCGGTGCCGTACGCGATCGTCTCACCGCGCTTCTTTTCCACGCTCCGCACCCCTCTCCTCGCCGGACGCGATTTCAACGACCTCGACGATGGCCACGCGCAACCGGTGGCCATCATCAACGAAGCGCTGGCGCAGCGTTTCTGGCCCGGTGTCGATCCCGTGGGTCGTCGGTTTCGCGCGCACGGCAAGACTCGCACGGTGATCGGTGTCGTGAGGACCGCGACGCAGTACGCCGTGGGTGAGCGTCCGCAGGAGTTTTTCTACCTGCCGTACCGCCAGGGCGTGTGGGATCTCAATCTGGGCATCTGCGTGCGCACCGCCGGCGAGCCGCTCGCGGCGTTGGGCGATCTGCGCAACGCGATCCACCGGCTCGATCCCGCCGTCGAACTCTGGAGCGCCATGCCGATGCGCGAGTACATGCAGGGCGCGTTTCTCGCGCACACGTTCGCCACCAAACTGCTCTTCGCGCTCGGCGGGCTCGCGTTGCTCCTCGCCGCGATGGGCGTCTACGCGGTGATGGCCTACGCCGTGAACCAGCGACGCGGAGAGTTCGGCGTGCGCATGGCGCTCGGCGCGGCCGGAGGCGATGTCCTCCGCTTGGTTTTGCGCCAAGGTCTCGCCCTCGCCGCGATCGGCGTCGCCGCGGGCTTGGTGCTGGCCACCTCCGCCTCGCACCTGCTCGCCGGCCTGCTCTACGGCGTGGGGCCGTTCGATCCCGTTTCGTTCACCGCGATTCCGCTGTTGCTGACTGGCGTGGCGGTCGCCGCATCGTGGCTGCCGGCGCATCGCGCGACGAAGGTCGACCCGAACGAAGCGTTGCGCGCGGAGTGAGCGCGCGAAGCACCGCGTATGCGAGCGGAACGAGGTACGCCCCCTTGACTCGACCGGGGGGGCGCAACAGCCTCCTGGCCGTTCATCCGACTCACTCACGCAAACTCAAAACACTACCATGTCCGCGAACATCTCCGAACTGACCGCCGCGAATTTCCAGGAGACCATCACCAAGTCGCCTCTGCCCGTGCTCGTCGATTTCTGGGCGCCGTGGTGCGGCCCCTGCAAGGCCATCACACCGATCCTCGAGGAACTCTCGAAGGACCTCGCCGGCAAGCTCGCCATCGCGAAGGTGAATGTGGACGAGGCCGGCGAAATCGCCGCGCAGTTCGGCATTCGCGCGATCCCCACGATGATTCTCTTCAAGCAGGGCCAAGCCGTGGACACGTTTGTCGGGCTCGTCGACAAGGCCACCTTGCGCGCGAAGGTCGCGGTCAAGCTCTGATCGCTGTCATCATTCTTTGCTGTAGGCCGGGCGTGACACGCGCCCGGCCTTTTCGTTTTAACAACAGCACATGCGGCGCGAGACCGAATCGCGCACCGTACACCGCCTCGCCATGCCGACAGGCCAAAATGCACAGTACTGGGTCCACGACCTGAGCCCGTTCCTCTGGGAATTCGCGCCCGGGATCGGCATTCGATACTACGGCCTCGCGTACGTGCTCGGCTTCGTGATCGGGCTCTGGCTTCTCGGCCGCTACTCGCGCGCTGGGCGCTCGCCGCTCAGCCGCGAGCAGAACGGCGATCTGCTGTTCGCCCTCGTCGTGGGCGTGCTGCTCGGCGGCCGCCTGGGATTCTTCCTACTCTACGCGCCGGGTGAGTTGCTCGCCGATCCGCTCGCGTTTTTCCGGGTCTGGGATGGCGGGATGGCGAGCCACGGCGGTTTCGTCGGTGTGCTCATCGCCGCCGTCTGGTTCGCGCGCCGCACACGGGTGAGCTTCTGGACGATCGCCGATCTGATCGCGACGATCACCCCGCCGGGGCTGTTGCTCGGTCGGCTCGCCAACTTCATGAACGGCGAACTCTGGGGGAAAATCACCCGCGTCCCCTGGGCGGTGATCTTCCCGAAAAGCGACTCCGAAGGCACACCGGTTCACCTGCTTTTTCCGCGGCACCCGTCGCAACTCTACGAGGCCGCGCTCGAGGGCCTGCTGTTGCTCGTGTACCTGCAACTCCGTTTCTGGCGCAGCGAAGCCGTGCGCCGCCATCCCGGCCAACTCACGGGCGAATTTCTCATCGGATACGCGCTCGCGAGGGTGTTTTGCGAACTGTTCCGCGAACCGGATGCAGCGTTGATCCTCGGTCTGAGCCGCGGCACGTTCTACTCAATCTTTCTCTTCGCGGCCGGACTCGGGATCCTGCTCTGGTCCAGATTCGGCCAACCGGACCGGGGCGAACGAGCCGGTTCGCGCGACAAGCCGCTGCGGCGGTCCTAACGGTAATGTATCTTTCTCTTTGCGTGTGCCCTGGGATCCGATAACACGAGCCCCTGTCTACGTCGGGAATTTGATGAGGAGTTTTCCTGGTCGCCTTTGAGCCATGGTATCGGTCGCACCGAAACAGCCGGTCTATATCATCACGCACGAGTTTCACCCTCGGCGCGGCGGCATCGCGACGTTTACCGAGGAGATCGCCAAGGCGACGGCCGGGCTGGGTTACCAGACCGAGGTGTGGGCGCCCCATGGGGGCAACGAGCCGGAGAAGCCGTGGCCATTTCCGATTCGCCGCCTTGCGCTGAAGGGCACGCACGACATCGGCTGCCAGATGCGTCTGGCCCGCCATCTCGTCGCGAACCGCCGCACCCTGCGTAAATCGACCGTCTACCTTCCCGAGCCCGGCCCCATGCTTGCGATGATGACGCTGCAGTTCTTCAAGGCGCTCCGCCCGAAACGTCTGCTGCTCACCTTTCACGGTTCCGAGATCCTGCGTTTCGCCGAGACCGGCGCCCGCCGTTGTCTCGCACGCGCATTGATTAACCGCGCCGATCGCGTCAGCACGCTCACGAATTACACCCGTCGCCTCCTCTGCACGCATTTTCCCGAGGCCACGGAAAAAACGCTGATCACCCCGGGCGCGCTCCGTTCCGATTTCGCCGACGCCAAACCGCGCCGCACCGCTTGCAGCGACAAGGTCGTGATCCTCACCGTCGGCCGACTGCATCCGCGCAAGGGCCAGATGTTCATCCTTGAGGCGCTGAAGGCGTTGCCCGCGCACCTGCGGCAGCGCGTCGAGTACTGGATGGTCGGCACCGGCCGGCGCGAAGGTTACGAACTGCTCCTGCGCGAGACGGCCGAGAACAGCGGTGTGACCGCGCGTTTCTTCGGCGACGTCAACGATGACCAACTCGACGAGCTTTACGACCAGGCCGACATCTTCGCGATGACCAGCATCAACCACGAGTCGAGTGTCGAGGGCTTCGGCCTCGTTTACCTCGAAGCCTCGGCCCACGGACTGCCGGTCGTCGCGCACGCGGTAGGTGGCGTGCCCGAGGCAGTCGTCGACGGTGTGACCGGTTTGCTCGTGCCACCGGTGAATCTCCCCGCGCTGACCGCCGCGTTCCAGCGTCTCGTCACAGATCGCGAACTCCGTCACTCACTCGGTACCAACGGCCAGGAATGGGCCCGGCGTAATTGCTGGGAGCGGTCCGCCTCGGTTCTGCTCAGCAATCCCGGCGCGTTCATCTGAACCGCGCCGCCGGCTATCTCGTTCGCAGCCGCGGTCACGAGTTGCGGCTCAATCCACATCCGTCGCGGGAACGCGACAAGCGGCGCTTGGCCCGCACCACGTTTTCTGGCCAACTCGCCCGCATGATCGAAGGTCGCACCGAACTTCGCGTCCGCTACGCGGAAACCGACATGATGGGCATCGTGTACCACGCGCATTACCTCGCTTGGTTTGAGGTCGGCCGCACCGAGTTGCTCCGCGCCCACGGCATTCCCTACCGCACGCTAGAAGACCAAGGCTATCGCCTACCTGTGATCGAGGTGCAGGCGCGTTACCACCGCCCCGCGCTCTACGACGACATCGTGACGATCGTCTCGCGCATGAAGGACCACCCCTCGGTCCGCCTACGCATCGACTACGAGATCCATGCGCGCGGCCAGAAACTCGTGACCGGTCACACGTTGCATGCGTTCATCAACCGCTTGGGCGAACCGGTGCGCCCGCCCCCTGCGTTCATTGAGAAGATGCGCGAGCTGTTCGCTCCGGCGCCGTAACGCCGGACGCATCGTACTCCGCCAGCACCGCCGGGTCGGTCTCCGCGACCCGAATCTCGCCGAGCAGACTTCTGGCGCGCACATCGCCGCAGATCCGGCGCAACGCCCAGACCGCGTGCCCGCGCACGACCGCCGCTTCGTGCCGCGCCAGTTGCAGCAAAGCCGCTTCGACCTGCGTCCGCTCCGCATCGTCTCCTTCCGCCGATTCAGCGTGGACGTTGCCCGCCGCGATACAGGCGTTTCGCAACACGCCCACAAGCTTCGTGCGCTTCACCGCCGTGCCACGGAACACCTCGCGGAAACGCTCCGGGGTGAGCTGCAGCAACTCCACCAAACCCAATCGCGCGAGATCATATCGCCGCGCCAGCAACTCGCTCCGCCCCGCCTGCGCGAAACGGTTCCACGGGCACACGGCCAGGCATTCGTCGCAACCGAAGACGCGCGCGCCGAAACGTCCCCTCAGCTCCCGCGGCACGAAACCGCGGTTCTCGATTGTCTGGTAGCTGATGCACCGCCGCGCATCGACGATGCCGGGCGCGGGAAACGCCGCGGTCGGACAGGCCTCGAGGCAACGCGTGCACTTGCCGCAGAACAAACCGGTGCGCATCGGCAACTCCTCCGCGAGTGCGTCGTCCGGCGGAATCTCGCACCGCACCAAGATCGCGGAGAGCAGGAGCCAGTTGCCATGGTTGCGCGAGATGAGGTTCCCGTTCTTGCCGCGAAACCCAAGCCCCGCCGACGCCGCCCAGCCACGCTCCTGCACCGGGCCCGCGTCGACGTAGTAGCGGTAGTCCGTCGAGGCGATGCCGCACAACTCTTCCAGCACCCGCCCCGCCCGCTCGAGCCCCACGCGGATCGTGTCGTGATAGTCTGAGTACAGCGCATAGCGCGCGAACAGCGTGCCGTCTACCTGTCGCCCCGGCCAGTAGTTCACGCCCAGCACAACGATCGCGCGCGTCCCGGGCAGCACGAGCTGCGGATCGGCGCGTTTCGCGGCGCTGCGTGCGAGCCAATCCATGTCGGCGTGATGCCCGGCGGCCAGCCACTCGCTCAGTCCCAAGTCTGCCGGCACAGCAGCCGCCGCGAACCGCACCTCGTCGAAGCCCAAGTCGCGCAGCCGGGTGCGCAACCGCTCGCGTTGTTCGCCGTTCACGTCGCCGCAGCTTCCTTCAAACGGAAATCACGCGCCTCGCGATGGTACACGCGGAGCACGTGGTTCACGATTTCGGAGACCGGCCGGCCTTCGGTGAGAATCATCGTGCCCGCGCGACGATAGACGGGTTCGCGTTGCGCAAACAGCGTCCGGATCCGCTCCGCCGGATCATCGACGTCCAGCAGCGGCCGCGTCCGGTTCTGCGCCGTGCGCCGCAGGATCGTTTCCACCGAGGCGTGCAAACACACGAGCACGCCTCTGCCGCGCACGAGCTCCAGCATGCCGTCCTGCACAATCAAACCGCCGCCGCAGGCCACAACCTGGCTCGCCGCAGGATGACCGTGCTCGATGAATTCGTGCTCGTAACGGCGAAACGCGGGCTCGCCTTCTTGCGCAAAAATTTCGGTCACGGTTTTGCCGCGCAGGCGCTCGATCTCGTGGTCCGAATCGAGAAACTCGAAGCCCAGCCGCGCCGCCACTCCGCGGCCGACCGTCGTCTTCCCGGTCCCCATGAAGCCCACGAGGTAGAGGTTGGCGCACTCGCTGGTCATTGCACGCGCAGCATGTTCAGCCGACACCGCGGAGCAAGCGCCCGGTGCAATCCGACGCTCAGCGCGCGGCGCCACGCACGCGCTCCAGCGTGTTTTCGAAACTCTCGAAGATGCGTTCCCAAGTGATCGCCTTCGCGGTCTCCCGCGCCGCCGCCCGCAGCGCCGGCCACTCGCAGCGCCGCCGCATCAACTCGGCAGCGACCTCGGAAAACGCCTCGGCGTCGCCAAACTTCGCGAGCACGCCGTTTTCCCAGCTGCGGATGTGCTGCCGGCCCGCGGCGTAGTCGTAACAAACGGTCGCGAGACCGCTCGCCAGCGCCTCGGTGACGACGTTGCCAAATGTCTCCGTGGTGCTCGGGAAGAGGAACGCGTCACCCGAGGCGTAGTGCGCCGCGAGATCCTCGCCACGCCGCATGCCCGCGAAATGAAACTGTGGGTAGCGTTTCGCCAGCCCGCCACGCGCCGGACCGTCGCCCACGAGCACGAAATGCGCACGCGGCTCCACCTGCTGCGCCCGCAGGAACGCCGTCACCGCGAGATCGATGTTCTTCTCGACGGCGAGTCGGCCGACATAGAGGAACACCGGCTCGTCGGGCGCCACGCCCCAGCTGCGGCGCAGCGTTTCATCGCGCCGCGCGGGATCGAAGAGCCGCCCGTCCACACCGCGCGAGAGCACCCCGACTCGGGCAAACCGCAGCGCCTCGAGCTCGGCGCGCGCCTGATCCGTGGGCACGAGCGTGCACGCCGCCCGATTATGGAATGCCCGCAGATAGCCGAGCGCGATATCGTGCATCGCGCGAAACATGTACTGCTGCGTGTACTGCTGGAAATTGGTGTGGAAGCTCGAGCTCACCGCCACGCCGAGCTTGCGCGCCGCCGACAGCGCCGCCCACCCGAGCGGCCCCTCGGTCGCGATGTGCACCACGTCCGGCCTCTCGCGTCGCCAGAGTTTCTTCACGCGCAGATAGAGCGGCAGACCGATCCGGAGCTCGCTGTAGAACGGCAGCGGCAGACTGGGCACCAGCACGTGGTCCACCCCGGTCGGATCCCCGGGATCCCGGGCCAGCGCGCCCTTCAGCCTCGGGCGCACCACGGTGACTTGGTGGCCCCGTGTCGCTAGGCCCCGAACCAGTCGCTGCAAGGTCATGGCCACGCCATTGACTTCCGGCGGATAGGTTTCGGTGACGAGAGCGAGTTTCACGATTTGGGGATGAGGAAATTGCGGCGCCGTCGAAGCAATGGCACCCGTTGTGCCGAAGCCAGAAAAACAAAACGCCCTCCGGAGCTTTTCCGGAGGGCGTCGGAAAAATCGGCCCGATTACTTCTTCTCTTCGGGCTTCTTGGTCGGCTCCTTCACGTCGACGATCTCCAGCTCGAAGATCGTGAGGACGCCGGGGGCCAGCACTTGGCCGGAGTCGCCAAAGCCGAGCTCGGAGGGCACATAGAGCTTCAACTTGCCACCCACGCCCGTGAGTTGGAGGCCTTCCTTCAGGCCGGGGATCGAAGTGTCGATGACGAACTCACGCGGGCCGTTCTTGATGTCGGTGCGGTCGAAGATGGTGCCGTCGATGAACTTGGCTTCGTAGTTGGCCCAGGCGGCCTGACCGGACTTCGCCTTGGCGCCCTTGCCTTCCTGGATGACCTCGTAGCGAAGACCGCTGGCGGTCTTCTTCACGCCGGGCTTGTTGTCGACGGAGGCGGCAAGGTAGGCCGCAGCCTCCTTGGTGTTCTTCTCCTTCGCCTCGGCGAGCGCCTTCTGGATGAGGGCGTTCACTTCCTCGGTACGGCTCTTGATCATCTCCTGCGTTTGCGGGACGATGACGTTGCCGTCGTAGGGCAACTCAACGCGGGTCATGGCGGCGCCGAAACCGCGCAGGAACGCGATGACCTCCTCCTCGCTCTTCATCAACGGCGTGATCTGCTCGAGCATGCCGAGCTTGCGCGCGATGATGAAACCGTAGACCTCCATCTTCTGCTCGTCGGCGTACTTGCCGTCGACGGGCTGGACCAGCTTGCGCTCGGGCTGGGCTGCCGGCTGAGCCGCGGGAGCGGCGGCCTGGGTGGCGGCGGGAGCCGGATCGGCGGGCTTGGTCGGATCGATGTTGATCTTGAGATTCTGGGCGCCGAGCGGGCTGGCCACCGCCAGAAGCGCGGCGAGAACGGGAAGGGTGGGTTTCATCAGGGTTGGAGTTGTTGAGCGGCGCGGACGCAAGCTTGCGTGCACCGGAAAGCCGCCGAAGATGGACAGCGGTTTTTCAAAAAGCAATCCTGCGCCCGCGTGCGGTTTTTCACTCCGCGCCGCCCCTCAATCAGCCCCGAAAACCGGGGCTTTGTCGCATTCATGATTCCCACCGAATTTTGGCACAGTCAGGACGGGCAGATCCTCGCCCTCCGCAAGAAGAACGAAACCCTGGCCCTCACTCTCGCCTTCAAACCGCGCTCGGCCGGCGAGCTCGCGTTCATGCGCGAGAATCTTGGCTCCCTCCATTTCACCGAGCGCAGTTCCCTCGCCCGCATCGGGATCGAGATGAACACCGTCACCCGCCCGGTGATCGAGAACAACAAGGTCCTCTTCGAAGCCGAGGCCTTCGTGTTCGACCGGGGCTTCCCGAACGCGACCTACTTCCAGAAACTGCTGCGCCCCGGCACGCCGGTCGGCCGGCTCTTCTACGCGCCCGAAAGCGCGAAGCTCTCCTCCGACGAGATCTGGCGCGCGGTGAAGGAGAATCGCATCAAGCTTCCCAGCACGGTCTCGATCGACCGTTTCGGCCGCGTGTTCATCGTGCCGCACAGCGTGCGCTACACGATCAACCCCGCCGTCACGCGCCTGCAGTTCGAGCGCGTCGTCAGCGGCGAGCAGACGCGCGGATTCCTCGACAAGGTCCAGTTGCGCGAGGAGGTCGCCCCGTTGGTGATCCCGCCGCGCTCGGGCGTGCTCACGAGCTGCTCGATGTACCTAAAGGAGCACTTCGTTGTCCTCAATCGCGGCGAGGACAACTTCGGTCTCCACTGCTCCGCGGTGTTGCTCGATCCGCTGAAGACTTTCGGCACGAACATCATGCTGGAGATCTACAACAAGGGCGACCAGCCGGTCGTGAACCCGATGGTCTCCGTCGAGGTCTTCCGCGCGCCCGTGCCCGATGGCGCCGAAGACCAGTCCCTGCTCGGCCGCCGGAAACGCATGCTCTCGTTCGCCGGTCGCGCGTTCCGCCACCTCGATTCGACCAAACCCGAGGAGCTCGGCACGCCCAAGCCACGGACGAAGATCACCGTGAAGGGCCAGAACGCCCTCATGGAGAACCGCAGCCTGTTTCTCGCCTGCGGGCCCGACTTCCGCGAACTCGCCGTCGCCGCCTCCATGCCCGCGGGACACCGCACTATCATCGAGGCGCTCGACCACGCCCCCGACGGTGCCGACACGCTCGTCTGCGACATCTTCCCCAATCTCCTCGAGCACATCGAGCTCCTCACCCGCCTCCCGCAGCTCGGGCTCAAGCGCATCGTATTCCGCAAGCCCTCGCGTACCCACGGATTCTTCTTCTCCACCAACGCCCACACCCGCATCGACCACTACGACTCGATCGGCCTCGGCGTCTACTTCTACCACGAGGACACGAAGGACATCTACCGCCACGTCTACAAAAAGGGCTGCGGCTTCTTCGTGCGCGAGGAGCTCACGCGCAAGTTCATGGAGTCGACCATCCTCGCCTTCTACGGCTCCGCGCTCGACCTCTCCGACGAGACCGGCCGCAGCATCCAGGATCTGTTGACGCGTCTCACCGACTTCTTCGGCCCGACGGTCGGCGTCCTCACCGGCGGCGGCGGCGGCGTGATGGGCCTCGCCACCGAGCAGGCGCGCCTGAAAAACGCGCTCACCGGCTCGTGTTTCCTCGAGCTCGAGGCGCAGCCGCCGAAACTCGGCGTCGATTTCTTCAACTCGTTCCAGGAGACCGCGCGCCACAACCGCCAAAAATGGTTCGAGGTCGCCGACTTCTGCATCTTCAACGTCGGTGGAGTCGGCACGCTCGAGGAGGTCGGCATCGAGATGTGCAACCTCAAGCTCGGGATCCGGCCGCGCGTGCCGTACGTCTTCTACGCCACGAGCTATTGGCGCGATTTGAAGAAGCAGCTTAAAATGATGGTCGCCGAGAAACGCGCGCCTCGCTGGATCGATGACTACGTGCTCTTCTCCGACAAGCCCGACGAAGTCGTCGCGTTCTATCGCAAGACGCTGCAGGTGCTGTAACGCGCACCACGCGAACCGTCGGCTCGCCACCGACGGCGCCGCAGGCCGGCGCGCGGCCGGGAAACGACTTCGCGCGGCCAATGCATCCACGCGTTTCGGACATTGCCGGCGCCACCATTTCAGAGCGATTTGGCAGGTCCCCTATGCCCGCCCTGTCCTCGCCCGTCCGCGCGCCCGAAGAGCGCATCGCCCTGATCGACGCCCTGCGCGGCTCCGCGCTCGTCGGTCTGTTCATGGTCCACTGCGTCGAGCATTTCGAGCTGAGCCTCTATCCGGAGAACGCCTCGCCGCTCCTAAAGCAGCTCGACGGCTGGACGAACTCCACCGCCTTCTTCCTCTTCAGCGGAAAAGCCTACGCGATCTTCGCGATGATGTTCGGCGTGAGCTTCATGCTCCTGCTGCAGAGCTGGACTCGCAAAGGCATCGATGTCCGCACTCGTTTCCCGTGGCGACTGCTCGTGCTCGGCGTGATGGGCTATCTCAACGGCCTGCTCTACAACGGCGACATCCTCCTCGTGCTCGCGATCCTCGGCGTGCCGCTCGTGCTCCTCTATCGGCTCCCGAACAAGGTGCTCGGCTGGCTGGCGTTTCTGCTCCTCCTACAAATCCCAAATGCTTGGAAAGCGATCGGCTGCCTGCTGCACCCCGAGATCGATCCTGCGCAGCCCGTTCATTGGGCCATCTACGGCCGCGTACGCGAGGTCGCGGCGCACGGATCGTTCTGGGAAATGATCCGCACCAATCTCGGCGACGGCCAAGCGGTGCGACTTTGGTTCACGCTCGAGACCGGCCGCTACACCCAGATGCTCGGCCTCTTCATCGTAGGTCTGTTGCTTGGCCGTCACCACTTGCTGGAGAACACCACCGCCGCCCGCCGCTTCGGCTGGCGCGCGCTCATTCTCGGCGGCGGCGGTTTCGTCGCGCTTTTGCCGCTCAACTCGCTGCTCGCGGGCTGGGGTGTGACGGGGCTCCGCGGCTACTACGTTTCCACCTGGCTGAACGCGTATTCCAGCCTCGCGCAGATGGCGGTGTGGGTCGGCGGCTTCATCATACTCTATCTCCATCCGAGTTGGCGGCGGTGGCTCGACCGCTTCGCGCCGCTGGGCCGCATGAGCCTGACAGGATACTTCACGCAAGCGCTGTTCTTCGTCCCGTTCTTTTACAACTACGGACTCGGGCTCTACCGGCACCTCGGACAATTCTACAGCGAGCTGATCGGCGTCGTCTTCATCGTCGTCCAACTCCGGGCAGCGCGCGTCTGGCTCCAGCATTTCCATTACGGTCCGCTCGAGTGGCTCTGGCGCGCCGCCACGCTCCGCTCCTGGAAAACTCCATTCCGTCGCCGCGCCGCGTCCATCGCCGCATCGAAGGCGAGCATGCCCGTTATGGCAGCCGACTGAGCTGCGCTCGTCGCAAGCCCGCTTCAGCGCAGTTCGCCGGGATTGAGTCGGCGCACGCGCACAAAACGCGCGCGCAGATGCTCGTCGATGGCCGTGCGGGTCGATGCCGGGAGTCGCGACAACAGGCTGTCGAGAGGCGGCAATTTGCCGCCCGTCGGCGCGGCGCTCCGAACCTTCAACTCCGGCGGCAATTGCGGAATCTCCTCAATGCCCGGGGATCCGGATTCATCGGCGGCGCTCGGCCCAATCGGTTCGCCCTCTTCGACGCGGCCGACGGTCTCGGCGGTGATCTGTTCGCCTTCGCCCGCGTCCTCCGGCTGGTCGACGGACGGAGGAGCCGCTGCGCCGCTCTCAGCGGCGTCAGGCGTCAGCTCTTTTTTTTTTCGCCCGGAGCCGCTTCGGCAAGGGCAACGATTTCCTTGAGTACGCTGTCGAGTGCGCGCGAGCGGCTGCCCTCGACGGCTTTAAGCAGCGTGATCTCGAAATTGATCTTCTCGGAGAGACCGAACTTCACGCCACCCTCTCCCTCATGCAGTGCATCGAGAAGTCTTGTGAGCTGTTCGGTCGTCATCTCCGCGCCGAGCGCGCGGCTGCGGCCGCCCTGCTTGATCGCGTCGAGCAACGCGCGGCGCACGACACTCTGGAGATCGGCGAGCAGACGGAAGAGATCGCGACCGCCGGCATCGAATTCGTCGACCATTTCGACAAGCCTGCGGTGGTCGCCCGCGGCGACGGCAGCAGCGAGTTTCGCCACCTGCTCGGCGCCGACCAAGCCGTAGACATCTAGCACGTCGGCTTCGGCGATCTTCTGGCCGCAGAACGCGATCATCTGGTCAAAGATCGACTGCGCGTCGCGCATGCCGCCATCGGCCAAACGGGCGATGCTCGCGAGCGCCTCACCGGTCGCCTCGATCTTCTCGGCTTCGGCGATGCGCTTGAGCCTCTCGACGATCAGTTCGTCGGAAATCGGGCGGAGGTCGAAACGCTGGCAACGCGAGACGATCGTCGGGAGGACCTTCTGCGCCTCGGTCGTCGCAAAGATGAACTTCACGTGCTCCGGCGGTTCCTCGAGCGTCTTGAGCAGCGCGTTGAACGCTGCCGCCGAGAGCATGTGAACCTCGTCGATGATGTAGACTTTGTAGCGGCCGGCAGCGGGCGCGTACTGCACGGTCTCGCGGAGGTCGCGGACCTGGTCGACGCCATTGTTCGACGCACCGTCGATCTCGATCACGTCGAGGTGCGTGCCGGCGGCGATATCGCGACAGGCGGCGCACTCACCGCAAGGCGACGGCGTGGGGCCCTTCTCGCAGTTCAGCGCCTTCGCGAAGATCCGGGCGGTCGATGTCTTACCAGTGCCGCGCGGGCCGACGAAGAGATAGGCGTGGGCGATGCGGTTGCGCGTGATCGCGTTCTTCAGCGTCCGCACGACGTGGTCCTGACCCACGACGTCGTCGAAGATCTGCGGGCGCCATTTACGGGCGATGACCTGGTAACCGGATTGCGACACGGGGAGTTCGGGACAAAAGAAACCGCCCGACACTCGCGACCGCGGCGAGAAAGCAAGCGGCCGGTGCGGGCGGAGCGTGAGAACAGAATCAGACGGCGGCTTCGCCGCGCTCGTCCGTGCGGATGCGGATCACGTCTTCCAGCGGAACGACGAAGACCTTGCCATCGCCGATCTTTCCGGTGCGGGCGGTCTTCACGATCGTGTCCACGACTTTGGTGCAGAGATCGTCGCGCACGGCGACCTCGAGCTTCACCTTCGGGAGGAAATCGACGGTGTACTCGCTGCCGCGGTAGATCTCGGTGTGGCCTTTCTGACGGCCGAAGCCCTTGACCTCCGTGACGGTCATGCCCTCGATGCCGATGCCGGCGAGAGCTTCCTTAACTTCCTCGAGCTTGAAGGGCTTGATAATGGCGATGATCAATTTCATGGGACTCGAAAGGTTGGCGGAGGATTAGGGACGTGGCGGACGCGAGCAAGGATTGTTTCCCGATTTTTCGGCGAACACCACGCAACGGGAGCGCACCGTGACTTCCGCGACTCGATCAGTTCCTACGTGTCGGAGAAAACGAAGAGGCCGGGACTCCGTGGAGAGTCCCGGCCCGCGAAATGCTCGTTTGGAGACCGACTAGATCGCGGTGTCGCCGCGCTCGTCGGTGCGGATGCGAATGACCTCCTCCAGCGGCGAGACGAAGATCTTGCCGTCGCCGATCTTTCCGGTCTTCGCCGCCGCGACGATCGTATCGATCGCCTTGGCGACGATCGCGTCGGCGACAGCAACCTCGAGCTTCACCTTCGGGAGGAAATCGACGGTGTATTCGCTACCGCGATAGATCTCCGTGTGGCCCTTCTGCCGGCCGAAGCCTTTGACCTCGGTGACAGTCATGCCCTCGATGCCGATGCCGGAGAGCGCATCCTTCACTTCCTCGAGTTTGAACGGCTTGATGATAGCAGTGATGAGTTTCATGGAATGGATGGAGCGGGTGCGCCGAACGATGCTTAGTAGATATAGCCCTCTTCACCGTGCTCCGAGAGGTCCAGACCTTGGCGCTCGACATCCGGCGCCGCGCGAAGACCGATGGTGGCCTTGATCGCGTAGGCGATCACGATCGTCGCGATGACGGACATCGCGATTGTGATCCCCATCGCCTTGAGCTGCTCGAGCCAGAGACCGCCGTCGGTCACGAGCGCCGCGAGACCGTTCTTGGTGGCGTAGGAACCGGTGAGGTTCGCGTTGGCATCCGTCGTGGCCAAGAATCCGGTGACAAGCGCACCCATCGTGCCGCCGACGGCGTGCACGCCGAAGGTGTCGAGCGCGTCGTCGTATTTCAGCCAGCCCTTGAGCTTCGTGCAGGCGAAGTACGGCACGGAGCCGGCGAGCAGGCCGATGATGACCGCGCCGGAGACATCGGTGAAACCAGCGGCGGGGGTGATCACGACGAGGCCGCCGACAGCGCCCGAGCAGAAGCCGAGGATCGAAGGATGACCACGAGTAATCCACTCAAGCATGGGCCAGACGAAAGCCGCGACCGCGGCGGCGATGGTGGTCGTGGTGAACGCGTTGGCAGCGATGCCGTCGGCAGCGAGAGCCGAGCCGGCGTTGAAGCCGTACCAACCCACCCAGAGAATGCCGGTGCCGACCATGCAGAGCACCATGCTGTGCGGTGCCATCTTCTCTTTGAGGAAGCCGATGCGCGGGCCGAGGATAAGGCAGAGCACGAGTGCGGACCAACCGGAGGACATGTGCACGACCGTGCCGCCGGCGAAGTCGATCGCGCGGATCGAGGCGTCGCCGTTCCACACGCCGTTCATGCTGCCCGTCACGCCCCAGACCATGTGCGCTAGCGGGAAGTAGACGACCACCATCCAGATCGCGACAAACACGAGGATAGCCGAGTACTTCATGCGCTCCGCGATCGCGCCGACGATCAGCGCCGGAGTGATGATTGCGAACATCATCTGGTACATCGAGAAGACGTTGTGCGAGATCCAGTAGGCATAATCCGTGTTCGGCGCCGAACCGACTCCTTTCATGAAAAGGAACTCCGTGCCGCCCAAGAATTGGCCGAGGATGCTCCCGCCCTCGGAGAAGCTCTTGCCGAAGACAAAGCTGTAGCCGAACGCCCACCAGAGGATCGTGACCAGGCCGGCAATGCCGAGGCATTGCGCGAGCACCGAGAGCACGTTTTTGCTGCGGACGAGACCTCCGTAGAACAGCGCGAGTCCGGGCAAGGTCATGAACAGCACGAGGGCGGCGCTGGTCATCATCCAAGCGTTATGACCGGGACCAGCCACGCCGGTGAGGGCTTTGCCGGGGTCGGTGTTGTTGACGTACGCCTCGAGGGCGGCGATCCGCTCTTCCGAGGAGGGCGTCGCGGGAGCGTCGGCGCCGAAAGCACACCAAGAGGTGGCTGCGACACCCAACGCGAGTAGGACGGAGCGAAGGGAGAGGAGCTTGCTGAGCATAATCACGCTCCATTCAGCAAAGGCGGTGCCAGTGAAGCTTCGCGCCCGAATTTTTCCGACCAGTCGGTCGGTTTTTCGTAACGCGACGTTTAGGTTGGGTGTTTTTAGGCACCGGTGGGGTGTTTGCTGAGAAAATCTGATCGGCGTCCCGTTTGGGGTGTTCTCCGGGGCGCCCTACTCGGCACGCTCCGTGCAGAGGTTTCGGCGCGTGAAACTGACTTCAGATCCGATTAGCAAAACCGATCAAAAATCCCGGTTTTAATTAGCATTGCTGATTGACGTCGCTCTCCGGATTTCGAATCTGGCCACTCCCTTTTTCCGACTAATGAAAGCCTCGAACTTCCTCACCCCCGCAATCGTCTATGCGCTCGCGATCGGCATCTCCTTTGCCGTCGCAGCTATGATCAAGCTCATCGACCGCTCGTTGCACGCGGCGCGCGCGGCAAACAAGAGCTGAGCAACCCTCCGGCTGTTCTTTCCAACCTCTGAGACACGGAGGCTCTCATGCCGCGTCTGATCGAACTTTTTCAAGGCATCCACACGCTCGCGCAGGCCGACCTGTGGATCGTCATCACCCGCTTGGGATTGATCATCCTGGGCGTCGCGCTGGTTTATCTCGGGCGCAAAGGCGTTCTCGAGCCATTGTTGATGATCCCGATGGGCTTCGGGATGGCGGTCGTAAACGCCGGCGTTCTGTTCATGGATCCGAACACCGCCAGCCAGATCGTCGCGGGTACGCCGGATCTGGCGGCCCAACAGACGGCAATCGCCACTGCGCAGGCCGGTCAAATGCCCGGCAACCTGCTCCTGGCTCCGCTCGTGGAGAAGCCCGGCGAGTTGATGAACATCCTGCAGATCGAGTGCTTCCAACCGATCTACACGTTTGCGTTCAGCAACGGTCTCATCGCCTGCTTCGTGTTCATGGGCATCGGCGTGCTGCTCGACGTGGGCTATGTGATGTCGCGGCCGTTCGAAAGCATGTTCCTCGCGCTCGCCGCTGAGCTCGGCACGATCGCCACGTTCCCGATCGCGACCGCTTGGGGGCTCACCCCGTCCGAGGCGGCCTCCATCGCGATGGTCGGCGGCGCGGACGGCCCGATGGTGTTGTTCACCTCGCTGAAACTCGCCCCGAAGCTCTTCGTGCCGATCACCGTCGTCGCCTACCTTTACCTCGGCCTCACTTATGGCGGTTACCCGTTCTTGGTGCGGGCGATGGTACCGAAACGCCTTCGGATGCTGCCGGTGCGCTCCGGCAAGGTGCGTTCGATCAGCAGCGGGGCAAAGCTCACATTCGCGTTGATCACCTGCATCGTGCTCTGCCTGATGTTCCCGGTCGCCGCGCCGCTCTTCCTCTCGCTGTTCGTCGGTGTGGCAGTGCGCGAAGCCGGCCTGAAGGATTTCGAGAGTCTGATCGGAGGACCACTCCTTTACGGCTCGACGTTCTTCCTCGGGCTGCTGCTCGGGATTCTTTGCGAAGCCAGCACGCTGCTCCAACCGATCATCTTCAAGCTGCTCATGCTCGGCATCACTTCACTGTTACTCTCGGGCATCGGCGGTATCCTCGGCGGGTACGTGATGTATTTCCTCTCGGGCAAGAAATACAACCCGGTCATCGGCATCGCCGGCGTGAGCTGCGTACCGACGACCGCCAAGGTCGCGCAGAAGATCGTCCAAGCTGACGACCCGCGCGTCATCATCATGCCCCAGGCGCTCGGAGCCAACATCTGTGGCGTCATCACCACCGCTGTCATCTGCGGTATCTACGTCACAATGATTCCGCTGATGAAGTGATCTTTGGAGAATCGGCCCGCGGCTACGCGCCGCGGGCTTTTTATTGTTCTCCCACGGCTCCTCGACTGTTTCGCTGCTTCCCCTCCCCGGCCGCTTCCGGCCGCCTCCCTCTCCGCCGTCGCCTTCACATCCGCTATGACCGCGTTTCTCGCCGCCGCCCCCCATGCCGCGATCCCGCTGACCTGGGTCGCCCCCTTCGCCCTGTTGCTGCTGCTCATCGCCACGATGCCGCTGACACCGCACGGCATTAAGCATTACTGGGAAAAATTCTATCCGGTGATCGCCATCGGCCTCGGCTTGGTCGTCGCCGGGCTATACCTCGCCCAAGTGCCACAAGGCGGGCACAAGGTCCTCACCACGATGGAGGAATACTTCGCGTTCATCGTGCTGATCGGTTCGCTCTTCGTGGTCGCCGGGAACATGCATATCCGGATTCGCGGCGAAGCCCGTCCCGCCGGAAACGTCATCTTCCTCCTCATCGGCGCATTGCTCGCGAACCTCATCGGCACGACCGGCGCCTCGATGGTGCTCATCCGCCCGTGGATCCGGATGAACAAGTACCGCATCACCGCGTTCCACGTCGTCTTCTTCATCTTCATCGTGTCCAACGTCGGCGGTGCGCTCACCCCCATCGGCGATCCGCCGCTCTTCCTCGGCTATCTGCACGGCGTGCCGTTCTTCTGGCTGCTCGACCACGCCATGTTGCCGTGGTTGATCACGCTCGGGCTCCTGCTCGCGGTCTTCTTCATCCTCGATCTCCGCAACTTCCAGCGGGCTCCGAAGCCGATCCGCGACAAGGAAACCGCCCAAGAACCGGCCGTCAGCGTCGAAGGCCTCCACAACCTCCTCTTCCTGCTCGTGATCGTCGGCGCCGTCTTCCTTCCCGAGAAGTTTTTCCTTCGCCAGATCGCGATGCTCGGCGCCGCCGTCGGCGCGATGGTCACGACCCGCAAGACGGTGCGCGAAGCCAACGAGTTTTCCTTCGGCCCCATCAAAGAGGTCGGGTTCCTCTTCGTCGGCATCTTCGCCACGATGATGCCCGCGCTCGATTATCTGCAGGAGCACGGCCGGGAGTTCGGCATCGAAAAGCCGATGCAGTATTACGTCGCATCCGGCTCGCTCTCCGCCGTGCTCGACAACGCACCCACCTACCTGAACTTCTTCACGCTCGCCCAGACGGTCGTGGCGCCCGACGCAGTCCGCCTCACCGCCGACGGTCAGACCGCGCCCGAGAAGCAGATCGTCGACTGGCTGCTCGATCCACAGAGCCACAACGGCCAATACCCCGCCGCGCTCTACATCATCGCCGTGAGTCTCGGCTCGGTGTTCTTCGGAGCGATGACGTACATCGGCAACGGCCCGAATTTCATGGTGAAGTCGATCGCCGACAGCTCGAAGATCCACACGCCTTCGTTCTTCGGATATGTGTTCAAATTCAGTCTGCCGTTCCTCCTGCCGATTCTCCTGCTGACCGGTTGGCTTTTCCTCTGACCGGGCCGCCCGGTCACAGTTAAGTTCGGCATTCATTTCTCTACGCCGGCGCGACGCGAGTCGCCGCCGGCGTCTCCATTTCCGGCCCAGCGGATCCGCTGCCGCCCTACCGTGATCCGGTAAAAAGGCTCGCCAGCCCGCCGCCGCCGTTTTGCATCTCCGCACCCCGATAGAGCGCGCATCAGGCGATGCGCCCGGCTCAATCCCCGTCCCGAACAAAGGAGACAAGATGTTGCCCTTGGCTGCTGGTTTACCCCCACATCCGGAATTCCTCGAATCGATAACCTATCAAGTGGTCGGCCTCGTCGTCGTGTTCTCGGCACTTGGTGCGATCTGGCTCCTGATGGAGCTGATGGGAGCACTGTTCCGGGCCGCCGACGCCCGCCGCGCCCGGCCGCTGCCCGCAGCCCCGCTACCCTCCACAGCCACAGCTACGGCGGGCGATCTGCGCCCCGAGCTGATCGCAGTGATCACGGCGGCGGTTCACTCGAGCATCGATTCCGCCGCCACGATCGTCGCGATCACTCCGGTGGCCGCGCATCAGGAGACGAATCTCAACCTGCTCGCCTGGTCGAGCGAGGGTCGCCGCCAGATCTTCGCCAGCCACAAACTCCGTTAACCCTTCCCGCCATGCTTCAAAGTCTCACCGATTTCCTCAGTCTGACCGGCTTCGCAGGCATCACTTGGCAGATGGCGACGATGTGGGTCGTCGTCGCGGTCCTCATCTACCTGGCGATCGTGAAGGGCTTCGAGCCCTTGCTGCTCGTCCCGATCGCGTTCGGCGCCTTGGTTGCGAACTTGCCCACCCGCGGCGTGATCACGTCCGAAATGCTTCCCAACGGCGTGTACCAAACCTCCACCTTCAAAGTCGAGGGCACGATCCTGCCGGAAGCCACCGGCGCCGAACAGGGTGCCACGCCCGAACGCATCGCCGTGAAAGTCGATCGCATCGAGGGCGGCCTCTACGATTTCATCGCCCAAGGCGTGAAAGTGGAGATCTTCCCGCCGTTGATCTTCCTGGGCGTCGGGGCACTGACCGACTTCGGCCCGTTGATCGCCGCGCCGCGCACGTTCCTCCTCGGCGCCGCCGCGCAACTCGGCCTGTTCGTCACGTTCATGGGCGCCTTGTTGATGGGCTTCACCTCCCGGGAAGCTGGCTCCATCGGGATCATCGGCGGCGCCGATGGTCCGACCTCCATTTTCGTCTGCAACAAACTCGCCCCGCACCTGCTCGGCGCGGTCGCGGTCGCGGCCTACAGCTACATGTCGCTCGTCCCGTTGATCCAGCCGCCGATCATGCGCCTGCTCACGACCGAGAAAGAGCGCCGCATCAAAATGAAATCGCTACGCAAGGTCTCGCGCCTCGAGAAGCTGATCTTCGCGATCGTGGTGATGGTGATCTGCATCCTGATCGTGCCCGATGCCGCCGCGCTCATCGCGATGCTCATGTTGGGCAATTTCCTGCGCGAGTGCGGTGTCGTCGAACGGCTCCTGTTGGCCGCCCAAAACGAGATCATCAACATCCTCACGATCTTCCTCGGCACCAGCGTGGGGTTGACGATGTCCGGCCAGAGCTTCCTGGCTTGGGGCACGATCAAGATCATCATCCTCGGCGTCGTGGCGTTCGGGTTCTCGACCGCCGGCGGTGTGTTGTTCGCGAAGCTCATGAACAAGCTCAGCCCGAACAATCCGATCAACCCGCTGATCGGCTCGGCCGGTGTCTCCGCTGTTCCCATGGCCGCCCGCGTCTCGCACATCGAGGGCCAGAAGGCCGACCCGAGCAACTACCTCCTCATGCACGCCATGGGGCCGAACGTGGCCGGCGTGATCGGCACCGCCGTGGCCGCGGGCTATTTCATCTCCACGATGAAGTGACGCTCCTGCGTCGCGCAGTGCCCGCCCGGCGAAAAAACGTAAGCACTCATCGTCGTTTTCGAAAATGAAGCCGGCGGATCCGTGATGGATCCGCCGGCTGATTATTGCTCAGGCACCCGCGGCCGAACCGCGGGCGAAACGAACTAGATCGCTACGTCGCCCCGCTCGTCGGTGCGGATGCGAATCACTTCTTCGAGCGGCAGGACGAAGATCTTTCCGTCGCCGATCTTGCCGGTTTTCGCGGCTTTCACGACGACCTCGAAAACCTTCGGCGCCACAGCGTCCGCCACGGCGATCTCGAGTTTCACCTTCGGCAGGAAGTCGACGGTGTACTCGCTGCCGCGGTAGATCTCGGTGTGGCCTTTCTGGCGACCGAAGCCCTTGACCTCGGTGACCGTCATGCCTTCGACGCCGATCTCGGTGAGAGCGTCCTTCACTTCCTCCAGCTTGAACGGCTTGATGATGGCGATGATGAGTTTCATCGGAATTGATGTCTGGATTGGTTAGCGGTGTTGCCCGGCCGGAATCTCCCGCGCGCTCTCGCGCACAGACGGGAGACCACCGGGCGTTGAGGTCACTTGTGCGCGGCTTGGAAGTCCGGATAGGCCTCGTTGCCATGCTCGCCGATATCGAGACCCTCGGTCTCCTCCTCGGCCGTCACGCGGATGCCGCCGAAGACCGCCTTGATCACGTACCAGGCGACAAGCGAGAGGACGAACACCACGGCGCCCACGCTCACGATGCCCTTGAGCTGCACCATGGTTTGCGCCATGCGCCCCCAGCTCTCGGCCGGGATGACTGCACCGGCGGCGTCCACCGGCGGGAGCGCGGCGATCGTCGAAGCGACATCGTAATCGTAGAAGAGGCCCACGCACAGGGTGCCGAACACGCCGTTGCAGAGGTGGACCGCCAGCGCGCCGACGGGATCGTCGAGCTTGAGCTTGTCGAAGAAGATGACCGCGAAGACCACGAGCACACCGGCGATGGCGCCGATGATCGCGGAGGAGCCCACCGTCACGAACGCGCAGGGCGCCGTCACCGCCACGAGGCCGGCCAAGCACCCGTTCAGGATCATCGAAAGATCCGGCTTCTTGAGGAGAGCCCAGGCAGTGATCAGCGACGTGATCGAGGCCACGGCCGCGGCGGTGTTGGTCGTAACTAGCACGTGGGCGATGGCCTTGCCGTCGCCAGCGGACATCGTGGAGCCCGGGTTGAATCCGAACCAGCCGAGCCAGAGGATCAGCACGCCGAGCGCAGCGGATGTCATGCTGTGACCCGGGATCGGATGCACCTTGCCGTCCTTGCCGTACTTGCCCAAGCGAGGTCCAAGGACGATCACGCCCGCCAGCGCGGCCCAGCCGCCCACCGAGTGGACCACCGTGGAGCCCGCGAAGTCGCGGAAGTTGGCCGCGGCCAACCAGCCGCCACCCCAGATCCAGTGACCGGTCACCGGATAGACGAACGCGACGAGGAGAAGGCTGAACACCAGAAAGGCGCCGAATTTGATGCGCTCGGCCACCGCGCCCGACACGATCGTCGCAGCGGTACCGGCGAACACGAGCTGGAAGAAGAACTTCGCCCACAGCGGAACCGGCGTCCAATTGATCGCGCCGTACACGCCCTCATAAGTCGCGGTGGAGAACGGATTCATCGCGGCGTAGGCAGTACCCAGCGCCGGAGAGTTGTCCGCGCCGGAAACGAACCACAGCCCCTTCAGGCCGATGAAGCCGTTGCCGTCGCCGAACATCAGCCCCCAGCCGAGCACCCAGAAGGAGATGGTCGAGGCGGCGAACACGATGAAGTTCTTCGCCAGGATGTTCGTGCAGTTCTTCGCGCGGCAGAGACCGCTCTCGACGAGCGCGAAACCCGCGTTCATCCAGAACACGAGCATCGCGGTGACGAGGACCCAGACCGTGTCCAGGCCCGTTCGCAATGCGCTCAGCGTCGAGGGATCAACGCCGGGAGCTGCGGCCTGCACCGCATCTTCCGCATAGGCCGCGCCCGCGGCCAGCAAGGGCAGGACGAGGGCGAGCTTGCCCACTGTGCCAAACCCTGGATTACGCCAGTTCTTCATAGTGTGTGTAGGTATTTGTGGAGTTGGGATGACGACCGGCGCACCGCGGAGGCACGCACGAGTGACCGCGTCCGTTTCAGCACGGCATGTGCCACCGGGCATTTCGCCGCGCACGCCCTTCAAAATCCCGCGGCAAAGCGACCACCATGTCGGCCTTGCGCATTTTCGCCCAGTCCACGCGTCTTTCCGGGAATTTGCGCGCACAGCGCATGAATGCCGCTCATCCGGCGCTTGCGGTCGGAGACGCGGCCTTCGCCCCCCGGAAACAAATCGCGTGACGAAACCGATCTTCTACGCTCTCCCGCCTCTTGAGCACTCCGACATCTTCCACCACAGCCACGCCGCAGAGCGATGCGCCCTCCCTCATCATCAGCAAAGCCGAAGGCCTCGTCGGCACGCTGATCCTCAACCACGAGGAGAAGCTGAATTGCCTCAGCCATCTCCTCATGGACCAGCTCATGGCTGGCATGGATAAGTTGGTACGCGACGGCATCAACGTCATCGTCCTCCGCGCCAACAAGGGCGTGAAAGTCTGGTCCGCCGGCCACGACATCAACGAACTCCCCGAGCCGCGCCGTGATCCCCTCTCCTACGGCGATCCGCTCGAGACGCTCCTGCGCCACATCCAGGACTGCCCGGTCCCTGTCATCGCCATGGTCGAGGGCACCGTCTGGGGCGGCGCGTGCGACCTGTGCTGCTCGTGCGACATGGTCATCGCCACCGACGGCTCCACCTTCGCCATGACGCCCGCGAAGATCGGCATCCCCTACAACGCCTCCGGCCTCATGCATTTCGTCAACCACATCGGCCTGAACAAGGCCAAGGAGATGTTCTTCACCGCGCGGCCCACGTCTGTCACGGAAGCGTGGAACAACGGCTTCGTGAACCACCACGTGCCCGCCGACGATCTCGAGCGATTCACCTACGACCTCGCCGGCCGCATCGCCAAGAACGCCCCGCTGGCCGTGCGCGCGATCAAGGCCCAGTTCCGTCTCCTCACCCGCGGCGCGCTCATCGACGCCGAAACCGCCGAACGCATCCAAGCGATCCGCCGCAAGGTCTACGACAGCGCCGATTACGCCGAGGGCATCAAAGCCTTCAAAGAAAAGCGCTCGCCGGTCTTCCGCGGGAAATAAACCCGCTCTTGCGTGGCCGGCCGCGCCGTCTGGATGAAGCCGGCAGCGTCAAGGCCGGCTGCCTGTAGCGGAACGCGTGCGCGTTTCGCGCTGTAAGCCAAGTCGCCGACCTGGCCACCTGCCCGCGAGCCGGGGTCAGCGCCCCCGGCTACAGTTTACCGGCTTACGCCACCGCGAGAAACCGCTCCAGCCGCGCAAGCACGCGCGCGCGGCCGAGCACGCGGAACATGCCGGTGATCGACGGCCCCACATTCGTACCCGAGAGGGCGAGACGCGCCACCGCCTGGTAGTCGCCGAAGCCGAGCGCGTTCTTCGTTGCGAGCTCCTTGATCGCCGTCTCGATCGCCGTGTCGGAGGAGAAATCCGCCGCGCGCAGCACCTCGATCAGCTCGCGCAGGCGCGCCTTCGGGTCGCCCTTGCCCATCACTTTCGCGCGCACCTTCTCGTCGATCGCGAACTCCTCGGAGAAGAAATAGGCGGTGTAGCCGGGCAACTCCTCCAGCCCCTTGATCTTCGGCTGGCTGAGCAACATCACCTCACGGAAGTATCCCGGCTCCGCGGCGAGCGCGGCGGCCACGCCATGCTGCTGCAAATGCGCACGAGCCAACTCGACGAAACGGTCGGCGGGTTGTTCGAGCACGTAGAGCATGTTCATGTGCGCCATCTTCTTCTCGTCGAAGCGGGCGTTGCTCTGGTTCACACCGGGCAGATCGAAGAGGCGGATGATCTCCTCGATCGGCATCTTCTCGCGGTCGTCGCCGGGATTCCAGCCGAGCAAACAAAGGAAGTTCACCACCGCCTCCGGCAGGTAACCACGTTTCTGGTACTCCTCGATGAGCGCGCCGCGGTCGCGTTTCGACATCTTGCCCGGGCCATCGGATTTCAGGATGAGCGGGATGTGCGCGAACTTCGGCGGCGTGACGCCGAACGCCTTGAACAACTCCACGTGCTTGCTCGTGTTCGAGAGGTGGTCCTCGCCGCGGATCACGTGCGTGATCTGCATCGCGATGTCGTCGACGACGTTCACGAAGTGGAACACCGGATTGCCGTCCGAGCGCACGATCACGAAGTCCTCATCCTCGACGCGCTCCACGCGGCCGCGGATCTGGTCGTCGATGATCGCCGGCGCCGCCGCGACCTTCGTGACGGTCTTCTTGCGGTGCTCATCGTACACCTCGGAGCGCTCACCGAGCAGTTTGAAATAGATCGCGCCATCCTTCTCGTACGTGCGGCCGGCGGCCTTCAGTTTCTCGAGATACTCGCGGTAAACGTGGTCGCGCTCGCTCTGCCGGTACGGCCCGAAATCGCCGCCCCTGCCCGGACCCTCGTCCCAATCCATGCCGAGCCACTTCAAGCTCTCGTAGATCACGTCCAGGAAAGCCTCGCTGTTGCGCTCCTTGTCGGTATCCTCGATGCGCAGCACAAACGTGCCGCCGGTGTGGCGGGCGTAGAGCCAATTGAACAGCGCCGTGCGGGCGCTGCCGATGTGGAAGAACCCGGTCGGGCTGGGAGCGAAACGGACGCGGACTTTGTTCGTGGACATGGCGAAAATTCGAACGTCGATGAGGCGTAAGCCCGCCACAAAAGACAAGAGCCGATCGGGCCCGCCGACCTCGCGACGCGGTCACATTTCTGCAACATGCCGCACGCGCCGGCCGCGGGGCAGCGTGGCATTGACGTCGCCCGCGCAACGCTCCTCGCTAAGCGCCCTCCCCCTCGCCCATGGCCACCAAGGATATCGAGTACATTTTCACCCTGCCCGACGGCTCCCGCGAGGTCTTCCTCTTCCAGCTCGATGCCGAAACCCTCGAGCTCACCACCCCACAACCGCTCTTCATGCCCGGTTGGACGGAACTCGGGAACCACCGTTGCGCGAACTGCCCGCTCAACGCCGCCACCCACGAACGTTGCCCGCTCGCCGCCAGCCTCGTGCCCGTCGTGCACCGGCTCGACGGCCTGCTCTCGTGGGATCTCGTGCGCGTCGAGGTCGTGAACGCCGAGCGCACCATCTCGCAGCAGACCAGCGCCCAGCGCGCGATCGGCTCGATGCTCGGCCTGATCAATTCCGTCAGCGGCTGCCCGCACCTCGCGTACTTCCGTCCGATGGCGCGTTTCCACCTCCCGCTCGCCAGCCGCGAGGAGACGATCTACCGCGCCACCTCGATGTACCTGCTCGCGCAATACTTCCGCGCCCACGCCGGCCAGTCGCCCGACTACAGCCTCCACGGCCTGCAGGAGATCTACCACAACGTTCAGATCGTGAACGCCGCCATGGTGCAGCGTCTCCGGCATGCGACCGAAAGCGACTACATGGTGAACGCCGTCGTCTTCCTCGATCTCTACGCCGTCGCCGTCCAGCAGACGATCACCGAGTCGCTCGAAGGCATCCGTCCCTGGTTCGACCACTACCTACAGCCGCTCCCCGCGCCGAAGCGCTGAGCTTTGCGCCAGGCCACCGTTGGCAGGGCGGGACCGCTGGGCCCGCCGGGCAGGTCGTTGTCATCACCGCTTCGGCACACGCCGCCGTCCCGCCGCACACGGAAGCGCCCTTTTCCGCTTTGACCGGCCAATCCGCGGGTTTCACAAACACCGGTCACGGCGCGCGCACCTGCACATCTGCGCTCCGCCGCACCCATCCATGCGCTGGACCCGCAAACACCTCATCGGCATCGAAGAGCTTTCCCGCGACGAGATCGAGACGATCCTCGGAACCGCCGCCACCATCCGTCATTTCCTCGACCGCGGCGCCAAGAAACTCGGCGCCCTCCGCGGCAAGACCGTAGTCAACCTCTTCCTCGAACCGAGCACGCGCACGCGCCTCGCGTTCGAGACCGCCGCCAAACGCCTCGGCGCCGACGTCGTCTCGTTCGACGCCGCCGCCAGCTCCACCACCAAGGGCGAGACGCTCCGCGACACCGCGCAAAACATTCAGGCGCTCGGCGTCGACATGATGGTCGTCCGCCACGCCGCCGCCGGCGCCGCGCTCTATCTCAGCCAGCGCCTCAACATCCCGGTCGTGAACGCCGGCGATGGTGCGCACGAGCACCCGAGCCAGGCGCTCCTCGATGCCTACACAATCCGCGAGCGCCACACGACCCTCGCCGGCAAGAAGGTCTGCATCCTCGGCGACATCCTCTTCAGCCGCGTCGCGCGCTCCAACATCTGGCTGCTCACCAAGCTCGGCGCGAAGGTCACCGTGGTCGGACCGTCGACGCTCGTGCCGCACTGGTTCGTCGGCCTCGGCGTCGAGGTCTCGCACAACTTGAAGGCCGCGCTGGCCGACGCCGATGTTGTCATGCTTCTCCGGATCCAACACGAGCGTCAGGACTCCGCGCACTTCCCCTCGCTCGGCGAGTACACGAGCATGTTCGGCCTCAACAAAACCCGCGCGAGCTGGCTCAGCCCCGACGCCATCATCATGCACCCCGGCCCGATCAATCGCGGTGTCGAGATCGACAGCGACCTCGCCGACTCCGACCGCTCCGTGATCCTCGAGCAGGTGACCAACGGCATCGCCGTGCGCATGGCCATCCTCTACCTCTGCGCCGGCGGCGATCCCGAGAAGATCGGCCAGCACGTCGAGTAACCGCCCGCCCCACCCCGCCACCTTTCCGCGCCCGCGCCTCCCGCCATGTCCAAGATTCTCTGGATCTCCAACGCCCGCGTCATCGATCCCGCCAACAAGCGCGACGAGAAGGGCGATGTCTTCGCCATCGACGGCAAGATCGTCGCCAAGCTCACCGCCGAGCAGAAGAAGAAGGCGCAGAAGATCGACGCCGCCGGCCTCGTCGCCGCGCCCGGCTTCGTCGACATCCACGTCCATTTCCGCGAGCCCGGCCAGACGCACAAGGAGACCATCGAGACCGGCTGCCGCGCCGCCGCCGCCGGCGGTTTCACCACCGTCGTCTGCATGCCGAACACCACGCCGCCCGTCGACCACGCCGGCACCGTTCAGTTCATCCAGGATGCGATCGAGCGCTCCGCGATCGTCCACGTTTACCCGACCGGCTGCATCACCGTCGGGATGAAAGGTCAGGCACTCGCCCCCATCGGCTCGCTCGCCCGCGCCGGCTGCGTCGCCATCACCGACGACGGCATGTGCGTGCAGAACAACGAGCTCATGCGCCGCGCCGTCGAGTACGCGAAGATGTTCGGCATCCCGGTCATGGACCACTGCCAGGACTCCGCGATGACGCAGGGCGCCGTCATGAACGAGGGTTTCATGTCGACCAAGCTCGGCCTGCGCGGCTGGCCGAACGCCGCCGAGGACGTGATCGTCTCGCGCAACGTCATCCTCTCGACCTACACCGAGCACCAGATCCACCTGCAGCACATCAGCTCGAAGTACTCGGTGGAGCTCGTCGGCCGCGCCAAGGCCCGCGGCGTCGCCATCACCGCCGAGGCGACCCCGCACCACATCGCCCTCACCGACAGCGCCCTCGCCAGCTACGACACCAACTTCAAGATGAACCCGCCGCTGCGCACCGAGGAGGACCGCCGCTCGATCATCGAGGGCCTGCGCGACGGCACCATCGACTGCCTCGCCACCGACCACGCGCCGCACACCAATTTCGAGAAGGACAAGGAGTTCGACCACGCGCCTTTCGGCATCCTCGGTCTGGAGACGGCGTTCGCCATCTGCCACCAGACACTCGTGAAGGAGAACAAGTTCACGCTGCGCCGCCTGGTCGAGCTCATGACGATCAAGCCCGCGCAGGTGCTCAAGCTCCCCGCCGGCACACTCTCCGCCGACGTCGTGGCCGACATCGTCCTCTTCAATCCCGACGAGGAGTGGACCTACAACGCGACCGAAGGCCTCAGCAAATCCTCGAACTCTCCCTGGCACGGCCGCCAGCTGCGCGGCCGCGTGAAGACCACAATCGTTGCCGGCAAGGTCGTATACCAAGACGGCAAGGTCGTCGCGTAGCTCGCCGACGCCCTTCAGGGCCTACCGTGGCGCCGCTCTCACGAGCGGCGGAGGCAAATGCGGTGATGCCGGGCACCAAATGTGGAGCTGCTTGCGAAAGCAGCTTCCTTCGCACGGGTACCGTCATCGCCGTTCTCGCGAACGGCGCCACACCGCCCCACTTCCTGCGAGAATGGGCACTCCGCCCGCGCCCAGTCCTACTCGCGTCGCGGCGGCAGCTCGTGCCCGAGCGCCTGCGCGAAACGCGCCCGGCACTCGCTGCACAGCGCCGTGCCCTTCGCATCATGCTCCGGCAGGCCGGCCGGAAACGATCGCGCGCAACGTGCATCCGGGCAGCGCGCCACACCCAGCGCGAATCCGAGCGACGAAAGCACCTGCTTGAATGTCCGGTCCGCCAGCCGTGCGCTTTTCGGCGGCTCTTCGGTGTTGAGCGCTGCGAAACGAAAATACGAAACCACCGCGCACGCACCGTCGACCGACGCCGATCCGTAGAGAAAATTCGCCGTGCCACCGCCCACATCCACCGGCACCAGCGCCAGGCGGATCTCCCGACCGCCGGCAGAACGCGGATACTGCTGCTGCAGCGCCGCGAGGAGTGTCCCCACGTTCCACTGCAGACGTTTGTCCGCTTCCTCGACGCGCTGCCGAAACCGCCGCTGCTCCTCCGAGCCGCCCGCGTCGCCGCGCAGCATTTTCTCACCGATGTCGACCACCTGGTCGTCGGTCAGGTATTGCGGCGGCACGCGCCGCCCGCCGGGCATGTAGAGTTCCATGCGCTCGGCGCGCCAGGGCAACGTGCGGCGCAGATCGTTCGCGAGTTCTGCCCGCCCCGTGCGGGCCGGCTTCCCGCAATCGAACGGGGCCGCCGCCAGGCCCACACGCACTCCGAGCAGCTCCGTCAGTCGCCGTGCCGTTTCACTCACCAGCCACGGCTCGGTGTTCGGCGCCACCGCGAGCACGATCACGCGTTCGTCGCCGGCAGGCGCGAGCGCCGCGATCGGGGGCACAGCCGCCGGAGGATTCGCACCGGTCACCGCCCGCGCGCGGCTGAGCAGCGTCTCGCTCTCGGCCAACGCGAGCACTTCTTCCGCGAGTCCGCGCGCGGCTTCGGGGTCGCGCAGGTCCAGCAGCAGCTCCGCCAACGTGGTTTTCAGCTCGAAATCCCACGGCCGCACCAACGCAGCGCGACGGTAATAGGTCCTCGCCTCCTCGTTGCGCTTGTTCGATCGTAACGCTTCCGCGGCCCGCACGATAAACACGCTCTGCCGAGCGCAGGACGCGGTATCGCCCTGCTCGTTGAGCAACCACACGCGGTCCGCCTCGGCGATGATTTCCGGCGTAAGCGGCTTCGGGATCTCGGCACTGGCGAGGGCCGAGCAACCCAGCGCGAGCGCGCCACAGAACCAGCGGCGAGCCGCCGCCAACCAACGCGTGTGCATCCCAGTTTTCGTCCCGACGAAGCGACGTTGCATCCGGTCCGAATGCCCGACCGCGTGCGTGGTGGCAATCCCCGCGCACAGCTTCGTTTCCTCGCGCGTGTTCCGTCTTGGTTCGCGCAAAGCGCTCGCCCAACATCCGCGCGATGTCCGATCTCTCCCCCGCCGCCAACGCCATCTCGCTCGCCCAATGGGCGCTCGTCATCCTCGGTGTGGCGCTGCTCGCGGCGTGGTTTTTCGCCCCCCAGCTGCGCGAAGTCCGGATCCGTCCGGCGCGGATGCCGGCATGGGATGCGCCGCTGGTCGACACGCTGCTCGTCGCGTGGGTGGCTGTTTGCGCGGTGTTCGTCGGCTCGCTTTTCGCCGGAAGCCTCTCGCGCCAGTTCTCGCTCGATCCGGAGGGCGGCTGGGTCTCCGTCCTCTCCGTGCTCGGCTTCCAAGGCGCCGTCACAGTCACGCTCGCGCTCTTCGCCTTGTATCGCCGCTCGCTCGGCCGCTCCCTGCCGGCGGTCAGCGCGCGACCGGCCGCGCCGCTCACCGATCGCGTGCTGCTCGGCGCCGCGGTATTCTGCGCAGCACTGCCGCTCGT
>DATGXO010000007.1:0-7916 GCA_035298965.1 Opitutaceae bacterium
CGGTCGAGATTGTCGCCGCGTTCCTCGGCGGCGACGCGTTCGCGCGGATCGCCCTCGAGGTGGGAGAACGGCATGAGCACCGCTTTGGCGTCGGGATCGAGCGCCACAGCGAACACGCCGAAGAAGGTGCCGATCAGCAGCAGCGCCGCCGCGAAACGGAACGCACCGAAGCGCCGACGAAAAGTCCGCGGGAACGTGCTCACGAACCAATGCCACGGGCGCACGTGGCGGACTTCGGCCTCGGCGCCGTGCACCTCGGCGTAGGCGCGGGCGACGAGTCCCTCGAGGTAGCGGCGCGCCTCGGGTTCGGCGGCGAAAGTGGCGAGCCGTGCAAGGTCGGCGGAGGCGCGCTGGTAGAGGCGCTCGAGCTCGCGCGCCTCGTCGAGCGGCAGCGGACGCCACGGGTCCTTTGTGCGGAGGCGCAGCAGCGTGTCGAGGCGCTCCCACTTGGGGCGCTCCTCGTGCACGAAACGTTCGAGATCGACGATCATCGGAAGATCAGAGCGCCTGACGGCGTTTCACCTGCAGGTATTGGCTCACGAGTTCGGCCGCGAGGTGCTCGTCCTCGAGCAGATGGGCGGTGGCGCCGCAGGGGCGCAGCGTTTGCGCGAGCGCGTGGGCTTCGGCCCAGCGGGCGTGGCCGGCGAGGTGTCGCGCGATCTCGGCGGCGCTCGCGACCGGCCGGCTGAAGAGCGGGGCGACATCGGGCGCGCGGAGCTGGTTGACGAGAACGAGGTGCTGGCGCGCGAGCAGCGGGATCTGGCGCGCGAAATCCTCGGCGAGCACGGGGTCCGAGAGATCGGTGAGGAAGAACAACAGCGCGCGTTGGCGCAGCGCGGTGCGCAGATGGCGCACGATCTCGGCCATGTCGGGCGTGGCCTCGCTCGGTTGCAGCGTGTGCAAGGCCTCGCGACATGCGCCGTAGTGCACGGCGCCGTTGCCCGCACGGAGGAACGTGCGCACGCGGTCGTCGTACACGAGCAGGCCGAAACGGTCGCCCTGGCGCTGCGCCGCGAGCAGCAGCACGAGCGCCGCGGCGAGGTAGCGGTCGAGCACGGTCTGCGTGGTGCCGTCGCGCTCGATCACGCGCCCGGAGAGCCGCGAGGCGTCGAGAACGACGTAGATCTCCTGCGTGCGCTCGGTCTGGAAGATTTTCGTGATCGGTTTGCCGCGCTTGGCGGTGGCTTTCCAGTGGACCTCGTCGAAGCCGTCGCCGGGCTGGTACTCGCGCAGTTTCTCGAACTCACGTCCGCGCCCGACAGTACGCTGGAGCTTCGCGCCGACTTGCCCACGGTCGAGGAACACGGCGGCGAGCGCGCGGCGTTCGCTGAAGAGGTTCGGGTAAACGCGAAGCTCGCCCGTGAGTGTGGTGCGGCGACGAAGTTGCCAGAGTTGGAAAACGGAGAGCGTCTCGACGCACGCGAGCAGCGCAGAAAAACGTCCGCGGCGGCGCGGCACGCAGGACCATTCCGCGCGGGCGTGCGTCGCGCCGGCGGGCAGGTCGATCAGGAGTTCCTGACGCTCCTCGTCGAAGGCGGCGGGCAGCCCGAGACCGACGCGGACACGCCGGGTTTGCGGCAGGCCGTGAACGAACGTGAGCGGGATTTTCGCCGGACGGTCCTTCGCCATGCGGACGATCGGCGGCATCGAGACCGCGGGCGGCTCCGCGCGACGCAGGCTCAGCCCGAGGTCGACGAGCGCGGCGAGTACGACGAGCAGCAGCGCGAGGATCCAGAGCGGCGCGAGCTGCGGCCACGGTCCGGCGGCGATCGCCAACACGATGACGATCACGAGCAGGCCGAAGAGACGTGGAGCCGGGAGGAAGGACACCGGAGAAACGAGGAACTCGGAACGGGGAACGGGTTTGGGGCGGAAGGATCAGCGCGGGACGGCGACTTGCTCGAGGAGGCGGGCGAGAACTTCGTCGATCGTGAGACCTTCGATCTCGAACTCGGGGCGGAGCACGAGGCGGTGGCCGAGCACGGCGGGAGCGAGGCCGCGCACGTCGTCGGGCGTGACGTAGTCGCGGCCGGCGAGGGCGGCGGCGGCGCGGGCGCCGAGCAGCAGGCATTGGGTGGCGCGCGGGCCGGCGCCGACGAGCACGCTCTCGTGCGACCGCGTGGCGCGGACGATGTCGACGACGTAGGTCGTGATCTCGTCGCGGAGCGTGAGTTGTTCGAGGGCGGCGCGAAGCTCGGCGAGTTGGCCGGAGGGCAGGATGGGTTGCACGGCGCCGGCGGCGAGCGCGGCCTCGGGGGTGTCGCGGCCGAGCATGCGTTTCGCGAGTTGCAGCTCCTCGTCGCGCGCGGGCGGCGCCATCTGGATCTTCACCATGAAGCGGTCCTTCTGTGCATCAGGAAGCGGATACGTGCCCTCGGAATCGGCGGGGTTCTGCGTGGCGAAGACGGTGAAATCGGGGTCGAGCGCGTGCGTTTCGCGGTCGATCGAGACCTGACGTTCCTGCATGGCCTGAAGGAGCGCGGCCTGGGTTTTGGCGGGCGCGCGGTTTATCTCGTCGGCGAGGAGAAACGCGGTGAACACCGGGCCGCGTACGAGGAGGAATTCGTTGCGCTGGAGATTGAAGACGTTGGTGCCGGTGATGTCGGACGGCATCAGGTCGGGGGTGAACTGCACGCGGCCGCTCGTGGCGCCGAGCACGCGGGCGAGCGTGCGCACCAGGAGCGTCTTGGCGACGCCGGGCACGCCCTCGATCAACGCGTGCTGGCGGGTGAGGAGCGTGATGAGCGCGAGTTCGACGGCGCGGTCCTGGCCGATGACGACCTTGGCGACTTCGGCGCGCGCGGCGGCGAGGGTGGCGGTGAGTTGTTCGAGGGCGGGGTGCATGGTGGGCGCAGAATGATGAAGGCAGAGCGCAGAACGAATGAAGCGGTGGGATGGGGGCGGCGGAACCGGGCGGGGACTCGGTCAGTGTTTCGAAACGGGTGTGACGGAGCGGCGGCGCAGGGCGGCGACGACGGCGTTGTAACCGGAGACTGGCTCGGCGTGGCCGGCGAGTGCGGCGTCGGCGCGGGCGCTGTCGCCCGGGCGCGCGGTGCGGCGCCACTCGGCGAGGCAGGTGGGCAGAAGTTGTTTCGCGGGCACGGCGCGGC
Source organism: Opitutaceae bacterium (assembly GCA_035298965.1). Taxonomy (GTDB): domain Bacteria; phylum Verrucomicrobiota; class Verrucomicrobiia; order Opitutales; family Opitutaceae; genus CAJCBL01. The sequence continues at coordinate 3,111 of DATGXO010000007.1, forward strand.
GGAGCAGTGCGGCGAGACTGCTGGTCGGGCGGTAGTCGAGGGCCGTCTCGGCCGACGCCGGTGTGGGCGGCACGAAGGCCGCGCCGATGCGCCAGACGTAGAGGCCGGCGAGCAGCACGCAGAGGGCGAACGCCGGCATCAGTCCGTAACGGCGCGCGAGCGCGGCGATGCCGGGACTGGCAGCGACGCCGAGGTGGTGCTCGTCGAAGACGACGCGACGGTGCGGGCCGGCGAGGCGCACGAGGAGGGCGGTCGCGCGGGCGCGTTGCAGCGCCTCGTTGCTGACGAGAAACGAATCGGTGAGCACGACGAGCGTGCCGGCGCCCACGGCGTGTTCGCCCCAGAGCGGTTTCTCGTCGCGCGCGAGTACCACGGTCCACTGCGCCGGATCGTCGGGCGCGACGACGAGGGAACTTTCCCAGCGGAGATCGGGAGGGGGAGCGAGATCGTCGACATCCTGCGCAGCGAGGCGGCCGCTGTGGTCGCGTTGCAGTTCGATCTTGAGGCCCCAGCGCGCGAACGCATCGACCGGCGGCGGGCGCTTGGGCGCGGTCTTGGCGGGTTTCGGGGGATGGGCGGGATCGGTATCTTCGGCCGGTTCGGCGGCGGGCTCGGGCGCAATGCGGTCGTGTTTCTCCTTCTCTAGGCGCTCCTCCTTGAGTTTGTCACGAGCGGCGGCGTCGCGCTCGAGCTCGGAGGTGGGCGCGTAGCGCTCCGCGGCGAGGCAGATGACGACGCGCGCACCGCGGGTGAGGGCGGAGTTCAGCGCGGCGAAATCCTCGGCCGGCATCGCGGTCCAGTCGTGGCGCGAGGAGCCGACGAAGAACAACGTGGCTGCTCCGGCCGGGCGGAGTTTCTCCGGCGGGACGAGCGAGCGCTCGACGTGGAAACCTGGCAGCGAGGCCAGTGCATCGTGCCACGCTCGCGCGCCGAGCGGATCGGCGCGGAAGGATGAATACGGCGGGTAGAGGTCGCGCGCGAGCCGGCGTTGGAAGACCAGCCCGAGGCCGAGGACCAGCAGGAGGGCGAGGGCGCCGAGCGCGAGAAGCTGGAGGCGCGGCTTCATGCGGCGGCGGGGGTGGGCGCGAACTCGGCGAGCCAGTCGCGGACGAGCGGCTCGGTGGCGGGCACGTCGCCGTACCAGGCATCTTCGAACGCTCGGCGGCGGGCGCGGAAGTGCTCGACGAGTTCGCGACGGGTGAGCGCGCGGCGGGCGAGTTCGCGTTCGTAGTCGAGGTTGGTCTTGAAGCGGGTGAGCACGAGCAGGCCTTCCGCGGCGCGACGCGCGAGCGTGGCGAGGTAGAGCGCGCGCAGGGCGAGGCGCCATTCGCCGGCGGCGATCTGCGCGCGGGCGAGCTCGAGCCAACCCTCGTACGGAAGTTGCGCGGCCTGCACGGACTCGTCGCGCAGGTCTGGCACGGCGGCGGAGACCGGCTGAGCGGTCTGAACTGTCACCGAAGAGCGGGCACGGGAGGATTTCCAGATCTGCGCCGCGAGCCAGCACAGGCCGAGCACCGCGGCGCCGAGCAGCGCGTAGAGCAGGATTTTCATCGCGCCGGCGGCCGCACCGGCGCCGGCGGCGTTCCCAGCGGAGCGGCCACCGAAGATAGCCTCGAGCCAATTCACGAAACGACCGAGCGTGCGACCGATGGAGCGCAGCGTGCGTTGGAGGAATGCGGAGCAATCGGCGAAGAACCGCTCGACGGCGTTAAGCTCGGCGGGCGCGGCTTCGGACGGCAGCGGGCGGAGCGCCCACTGGAAGTCGTCAGCCTCGAGCGTGCGGTTGATCGCGTGGTCGAGTTCGGGCACGGAGGCGACGGCGCTCGGGACGGAGTTCGCGGTCGGTGGCTGCGTCGGCTCTGCTGCGCGCGCGGTGCGGGGCGTGGCGGCGAAGAATAGGAGGGTCGCGAGCAGAGCGGCGGCAGCGCGGTTGAGCGACGCGGAGGGCGGGCGGAGGCGGGCGAGTTCGCTGCGCAGGTCGTCACCGGTTTTTCGGGAGCGGCTGTGGAAAACCCGGAGGGTGTAGAACGCCTTCACGAGCGGATCGACGGCGAGCCATGTGAGCGAGGTGACGAGCGTGAGGAAGGTGGTGTTCAGGAAGGCGACGCCGTGTAGCTCGAAGATGCTCGCGCAGCCGAGGAAGCGCGTGGCCAGCCACGGCACGGCGTAGAACGCCGCGGCGAGATTGAGCCAGACGACCGCTGCGAGCACTTGGATCCAGAGCAGCCCGAGGTGATTTTGCGCGGGCCAGACCTCGGCGAGCGCCCACGCCTCGCGTCGCAGCGGCGGGCGGTCGGCGGCGGGCGCGCCGAGCACGGTGGCGTTCTGGTGCAACGCATAGACCCAGCCGAAGGGAGCGGTGAGGACGGCGGCGAGCGGGAGCGCGACGACACCCCATACCTGGAGTCGGAGCTGGGCGGCGGCGAGCGCGCGGAGGTTTTTCGCGGAGAACGTGGGCGGCGGCGCGCCGAGGCGGAGGGCGAGGAGGTGCGCGCAGAAGGCGGACTGTCCGGCCTTGAGCGCGGCGAAGAGCGCCACGAGCGCGGCGGCGGCGAAGGCGCGTTCGCCCGGCCCGGGGGCGAACCACGAGGCGCGTGCCCAGAAATAACACACGCCGGCAACCCACGGCACGGCGCCGGCGAAATACGCGAGCCACGCGGCCAGCGGCGCACGCCGGAGGAGCTGGATCGACTCCTCGACGAGCTCGGTGCCGGACGGACCGTCGCGGCGGGCGGGGCGGAGCGCCTTCATGGCTTGGCGCCCGGGGCGGGCAGCTCCTGCCAGACGGTGGCGTCGTGGACGTTTTGCGGAATCCGCGCGAGCAGTTCGCCGACAAAGAAGAACGCGAACCAGAGGAAAACGGCGGCAGCGGCCAGCGAGAGCGCGTGGCGCAGGCCGGAGAGATCACGCGAGGCGCGGGCCGGGGCGGCGGTGAGCTTCGCGAGACAACCGGAGCAGAGCAGGCGGCCTTCGTGCTCGACGACGCATTCGCGGCAGAACGGCTGACCGCAGGCGGGGCAACGCGCGGCGGCTTCGCGGTCGGGGTGGCGGGCACAGCGCCAGGCCCGCACGGCGACGGGGCGGAACTCGGGCACGGGCGGCGGCGGCATGATCAGGAGGCCGCTGCGCCGGAGCCGAGCTCGGGCGAAACTTCAGGAGCGGCCGGGGCGCTGGTCTCGACGGCGGGCGTCGCGGCGGCCGGGGCGTCACCGATCGGTGGGGGCACGAGCGAGGCCTGCGCGGCTTCGATGAGCGGGACGATCTTGGCGAAGACGCGGCGCGTGCGGCGGAAGCGGGAGAGCGGCGGCAGCGGGACCGTCTGCACACCGGTGACGATGTGGACCTTGCAGGTGCGGCCGAGGATGAGGTTCCAAAGGAAAACGATGAACGTCGGGATCGTGGGCAGCAGAATCCAGGGCGAGACGCCGTTTGAGGCCACCGCCAGGAGTGCGCCGAGCCCGAGGAAGAGCAGGAGGCAGCCCGTGATCGCGAGAATGAGGAGGAAGCGGTTCGAGTCCGTGACGACCAGTGCCTGAATGTCGCGGAAATAGTAGCGTTGGTAGCTCTCCGAGAATCCGGTGGAGGTCACCAGCAGCAGGTGGTCGGGGCCGAGCCAGAGACTCGAATACGTGCCGAGACCGGAGCGGTTGCGGGTGAGACGGCGGTAGAAACGCGGGCGAGCCATGGGATCAGTGGCGGGCGGCCGGAGTGCGCAGGATATTCGTGAGAAAGAACACCCAGCCCACGAGCTGCGCAGCTCCGAGGATCATCGCGAGGATCGAGCGGACGCGGGAGCTGCGGACGAGGCTGCCCGGCTTGTTCCAGCCGTAGATCGCGAGTCCGATCGCGGTGGGCGCGGTGACGATGGTGAAGGGCCAGACGATGATCGGCAGCGTTGCGATCATCAGGGCGGCGCTGTCCCATAGCATGCGCGACGAGACGTTGTCGGGGCGCGAGGTCGGGCGGTTGGCGATGCAGCTCGGGCAGAGGCATTGGCCGGCGAAATCGACTGCGCAGACGGAGCAGAGCAGGCGACCGCAGCCGCTGCAGACGGCGGCGGCGCGATTGGTCGTGTGGAAGAAACAGGTGGCGTCTTCGCCGAGCGTGGCGGCCTCCGAGCGCACGACGGAGCGGTTGGCGTGGAGCGCGGGGAAGGGGACGAACTCGATGTCGGTGTCGCAGTTCCGACAATGCACCTGGCGCTCGTTGCGCCACGAGTCGTGCGGCAGTGTGCGGTGGCAGCTCGGGCAGTTGGAGGCGAGGGGCATGGCGGACGGCGAGCGGCGGTGCTCAGCGCGTGCGGATCACGCGGGTGTCGCAGATGCGGTCGTGGAGCGCGCGTTTCTCGTCGTCCCAGCCGGCCATCATGTAGCCGATGCACATGATGATATAGCTGATCAACTCGGAGAAATGTCGGCCGATGATACGCCCCGAGCGCAAGCGGGAGCCATCGGCGCGTACGACCTTCAATCCCAACGCCAGCTTGCCCGGAGTTGCTTGGTACTTCGCGAGGAAGAACCAGCTGAACCCCAAACCGATGGTCAAATTGACTAGGAACGTTGCCGCAGTGTAGGCAAAGAACAGTCCCATGTTGTGAGATGGTGCCGGTTGGCCCATCCAGATGAATCGGGAAAAGAACAGTATTCCTAGGAGTCCGTTAGCGATCTGCGTCACGACAGTGACGATGATGCCGTCGATGAACTTCGCTCCGACGCGGACCCAGAAACCCGCGTAGCCGTATGGGCCGGGCATGGTGTCGGCGGCGGCGGGGTTGAGGCCTTCGCGCAGGCGCTGGAAAAACACGTC
>DATGXO010000008.1:0-29692 GCA_035298965.1 Opitutaceae bacterium
CGCGAGCGCACCGAGGTACAAAGTGGCGTTGATCGGCTGCGGCCGGCCGTGGCGCGCGGAGGGCGCGACCGGTTTCGGCATGGCGCATCGGCATATGGCGGGCTACGCGGCGACCGTGCGTTGCGAACTTGTGGCGGTTTACGATCGCACGCCGGCGCGCGGTGCGGAGTTCGTCGCCGTGCACAACCCGCGCGCCAAGGTCTATGACGACTATGCGCGGATGATGGAGACGGAGCGGCCGGATATCGTGAGCGTCTGCCTTTGGCCGCTGCAGCACGCTGACGTCGTGTGCCGCGTGGCGGAGTTTCGCCCGAAGCTCGTCCTCTGCGAGAAGCCGATGGACATCCACTGGGACGCCGCGCTGCGGATGCACGACGTCTGCCGCGCGCACGGTGTGCTGCTCGGCATCAACCACCAGCGGCGCTTCAACCTGCCTCTCCTCCGCGCGAAGGCGTTGCTCGAGGCCGGCGAGATCGGCGCGTTGCGGCGGATGGAGGGCGCGTGGCGCGATGCGGCCGACACCGGCTCGCACGTGTTCGACATGATGTTTTTCTTCAACGACGACTCGCCCGCCGACTGGGTGCTCGGCCAAATCGACCTGCGCGACGCGCAGACGGTGTTCGGCGCGCTCCAGGCGGGCCACGGTTTCACAGAGGTGCGTTTCAAGAACGGCGTGCGCGGCGTCTACCGCTTCGGCAAGGACCACGAGGAGAACGGCTGCCTGCTGCGGCTCGTCGGCGAGCGCGGCGAGATGGAGATCCTCAACGCGGCGCCTTGGCTGCGCGTGCGCCGCGCCGGCGCGGGCGAACTGGAGGCCGTCGACACCGGCGAGAGCATCCACGACGACCGGGCGATCCACCGCGGCATCGCCGACCTGATACACAGCCTGGAGCACGACGGCGTGGCGCAGCTCGACAGCTCGCGTGCGCTCCGGGCGACGGAGTTGATCTTCGCCACGTACGAATCGTCGCGTCGCCGCGCGCGCATCGATCTGCCGCTCCCCGCCAGCCGCTGCGCGATGCTGGAGATGATCGCGACGGGGGAGATGTGCGTCGGGTAAGACGAATGGAACGACTACGCCCTCGGTGCGTCCCACGGGCGCCGGCTCTGAAGAAACGCGACGCATTCATCAGCGCGGGTCATCGCGAGCAGGTGGCCGGCATAGAGCAACAGGTTCGCGTTGGCCGGCGGTGGGATCACGTGATCGCTCCGGCCGTGAATGCGCAGGGGCCGGATGCGCGAAGACTCGAGTCCGGACCAGACGAAGATCGCATGGCACATCGCGCGGATGAAACTCGTCTGGCTTTCCGCGAACATCGCACTGAGTTCGCCGGGCAATTTCCCCGCCGAGAAACGGACAATCTCCAGCGGCGCGATCGCTGCGAGAGGGTGTAGGACCGCCAGCAGCGGAGCGATTTCGCTCGGCGACTGCGCACTGCCGATGAGCACGAGCGAGCGGAGTTGGAGCCGATTGGCGATTTCGCAGGCGACGATGCCGCCGAGCGAGGAACCGATCACGGTGTCGCCGTCGTGGATCTCCGCTTCGGCGATCACTCGCGTCGCGATGGCACCAATCGAGTTTTCGCCGCGGTAAGCCGGCCAATCGAGAAAGCGCGCATCCGGCAACGTGTGCCATGCGGGCGCCGCGTACATCCGATGGTCGGCGCCCATGCCGGGCATGACGAAGATCATGAGACGGAGGGGTGCCAGCGTGAACGCGTGAGAGCGAGCAGGACGTGGCATTGACAATGCCTACAAATGTAGGAACAACTGCCTACAGTTGTAGTCTATCCTGCCATGGCGCCACGCATCTCCGCTTCGGAATGGGAAATCATGAACGTGCTTTGGACGCGCAGTCCGCTGACCGCGCCCGAGGTCATGACCGCGCTGCCGCCCGACACCGAATGGGCCCAGAAGACGGTGAACACGTTTCTGGCGCGGCTCCTTGAAAAGGGCGCGGTGAGCGCGACGCGACAGGGGAAGGCGAATCTCTACCGACCCGAGCTCACCCGCGAGGAATGCATCGCGAACGAGGGCGATTCGTTCCTCGAACGCGTCTTCCGCGGCGCGGCGGGCGATCTCGTGCTGCATTTCTGCGAGCGCGCGGATCTCACACCCGACGAGATTCGTGAACTAGAGACGTTGTTGAAGGCGAAGAAAGGCCGGCGATGAACGGCATCGGCGCGCAGGTCTGGTCGCTGGCGCTCGAGCTCGCGTGGCGCGGGTCATGCCTCGTGGCGGTGTTCTTCGTGCTCCGTGCTCTGGTGGCCGGGCGGGTGCCGGCGCGGTGGCTGTTCCTCGGTTGGGTGGCGGTGGGACTGCGGCTCGTGCTTCCGCTCGGCGTGCCCACGAAATGGAGCCCGTTCAACTGGGTCGCCGCCGAGCCGATGGCCGCCACCGCGTTCGCACAGTCGCAGGGGAACGCGACGGATGTTGCGACTCCGCGGCCGACATCGCGCGGTGGCGCGATCGTGCCGACAGCAACTGCTGCGCCGCGCGGATTCGCCGCGACGGAGTTGCTCGGCGTGTTTTGGCTGGGCGGAGCAATCGTATTCCTGACGGTGCAGGCGATCGCGGTGCACCGACAGCTGCGCCGTTGGAGGCAGGGCGAGAAGCCCATGAGTGCCGACGTGCGCGCGCTCATCGACGAAGAGTGCGCTGCGGCGGGATGCCGGGTGCCGTCGGTGTGCACGTCGCCGCGCGTGCCGGTCCCGGCGATCAGCGGATTGCTGCGGCCGACGTTGTGGCTGCCGGCGGAGCTCGCGGAACAGGTCGGCGAATCGGCGCTGCGCGATGTGATCCGCCATGAGCTGGCGCACTGGCGCCGCGGCGATCTGTGGGCGCAGGAGTTGTTCGCGCTCGTGCGCGGTCTCCACTGGTGGAATCCGCTGGTGTGGTTGGCGATGCGTACCGCCCGCGCCGACTGCGAGATCGCCTGCGATGAATTTGTCATGCAACGGACGTGTTCTGCAGAGCCGTCCGCGTATGGAGCCTCCCTCCTCAAGGTCCTGGGAGCGGCAGGCGGACGAACCGGCACCTCGGCGGCTCTCGGGGTTTTCGAAACACGAAAACAACTGAAACGGAGAATCCTCATGATCGCGAAATATCGAACCCCTTCACTGGGGCGGACCTTGTCCGGAATGGCGTTGGTCGCTGCTGTCGTGGCGCTGGCGGCCACGCGGGAGCTGCGGGCGGAGCAGCCGACAGCGGGCGCCGGTGCCCAGGTCACCACGACGGCACCCGCCGGCTGGTGGGAGAACGGCAACGCGGTGGAGAAATACGTCGTCGGCACGGACGCCACTCAGGGCAAGCCGGCGCCGAGTGCCTACGTGAAATCGATCGCCGAGACGACAAACACGTTCGGCGGCATGATGCAGAGCTGCGATGCCGCGGCGTTTCGCGGGAAACGCGTGCGCTTCTCGGGCTTGCTGAAAACGCGCGACGCCGCCGGTGGCGCGTGCCTCTGGTTGCGCGTGGACGGGGCGGACGGAAAGTCGCTCGCGTTCGACAACATGCAGCGTCAGCCCGTGACCGGCACGAAGGACTGGACGCCGGCGGAGATCGTGCTCGAGGTGCCCGAGGCGGCGGCGACGCTCAACTTCGGGTTCTTTCTGATGGATACTGGCCAGGCGTGGGTGAGCGCGCTGGCCTTCGCGGAGGCCGGGCGGGAAATCGCCGTGACCGATAGCCAGGGTCGGTTGCCCGAGAAGCCGACGAACCTCGGTTTCGCCGCGCAGGCGGCGAAGTAGTGAGCGGCGCTGTTGGCTCTACACCGCCGCCTCGGCGAAACGGCCGAGGTGGCGGTAGTTCTGGTAGCGCTGGTCGAGCAACGTTTCGAGCGGGAGTGCGGTGATCGCGTCGAGGTGGCGTTGCAGGGCGGCGGCGAGCGTCTGCGCGGCGGCGGCGGGATCGTAGTGCGCGCCGCCGAGCGGCTCCGTGAGGATCTCGTGGGCGACGCCCATGCCAGCGAGTTCGGCGGCGTTGAGCTTGAGCGCCTCGGCGGCCTGCGGCGCGGCGGCGCGATCTTTCCACAGAATCGCGGCGCAGCCCTCGGGCGAAATGACGGAGTAGTAGCTGTTCTCGAAAACGAGCACGCGGTCGGTCACGCCGATGCCGAGCGCGCCGCCGGAGCCGCCTTCGCCGATCACGACGGCGATGCTCGGCGTGCGCAGGACGGCCATCTCGCGGATGTTCACCGCGATCGCCTCGGCCACGTGGCGCTCCTCGGCGCCGACGCCGGGAAACGCTCCGGGGGTGTCGATGAAGGTGATGAGCGGCAGACCGAATTTCTCGGCGAGGCGCATCAGGCGCAGCGCCTTGCGGTAGCCTTCGGGGTTGGGCATGCCGAAGTTGCGCTCGAGGTTCTCCTTCGTGTCGCGGCCCTTCTGCTGGGCGACGATCATGACGGGGCGGCCTTGGAACGTGGCGGTGCCGCCGATCAGCGCGCGGTCGTCGTTGAACTGCCGGTCGCCGTGCAACTCCTGGAAACCGGTGAAGAGGGCGCCGATGTAGTCGAGCGCGTACGGACGTTTCGGATGCCGCGCGATCTGGACGCGCTGCCAGGACGTGAGGTTGCTGTAGACGGCCCGTTTCGTGGCGTCGATCTTCGCCTCGATGGCGGCGAAGTCGGCGGAGGCGTCGACCTTGTTCTTGAGCGACAGCTCGCGCAGGTGGGCGAGTTGTTTCTCGAGGTCACGGATCGGTTTCTCGAATTCGAGCAGGAGCTGCGGCTTTTCCATGGTAGTGGAGGCGGGTCGCGGAGGCGTCGGTATGCGGGTTGCCCGGGGCTGAGTCAACGGGTGCGGCGCCACCCGCGACGAATGCAGCGGGATGAATGCTGGAGAGCGCCGGCAGAAGCGAAACGCGGCGGCGCCGTGTGCGCAGGCGACCGGGACTCGCAGCGCAGGTGACACGAGAAAGCCCCGGTGGCTGAGCCGACCGGGGCGGTAAGGGGAGCGGAATTGCGGGGGCTGGTTACTTCGCGGGCAGGGCCTTGGCGACTTCGGCCGCCTGCATCTCGGCGGCGAACTCCTGGGCGGCGGCCTGGAGTTTCTGCATCAGCGGATTCATCATCGCGGGCATCTCAGCCATTACCTTCTGCATGACGAGCGGGAGTTTCTTCACCATGGCCTGGCCGGCGGGCGTCTTGTAGATGGCGATGATGCCGTCGACTTCCTCCTGGGTGAGCGACTCGCGGTAGATGCGGGTGTAGAGCGGCTCCAACTTGGTCCACGCGAGCTCCTCGTGCATGATGGCGACGGACTTGGCTTTGTATTTGTCGATCGCCGCCTTTTGCTCGGGCGTGACCTGCTGGCCATGGAGCGACTGGTCGATGCTCTGCTGGATCATGCCGTCGACCTGACTCATCATGCCGTCGATCAGCTTCGGGGCATCGGCGAGGTTGAGCAGTTCGGCGATGGAGGCATCGCTGGGCGGAGTGTCGGCCGCGAAGGCGGGCGCGCAGACGAGGGCGACGGCGAGGAGGAGACGTTTCATAGCGGAGTTTCTATGTGTTTTTGTTGTGGTTGAGGTGTGGGGAATGGGAGGCGGCTCAAGAGCTGCGGCCGGGGGCGACTTGGAGAATGGGACGTGAGAGGTCGCATGTGCGGAAGTGGCGCCGGAGGGAGAGCCAGTGGAACGCGGCGGCGAAGGCGATCAGGCCGAGAAAGATGGCGGCGCCGGCCGGCGTGAGGACGCGGTCAAGGAGGACCGCGGGCGAGTACGGAGCCGCGCGGGCGCCGAGTTTCGTGGCGAGGGCGGCGGCGACGGCCGAGCCGACGAAGGCCGGGACCAGGATGCCCGCGATCAGGAGCCAGTAGTGCCGGGCCACGCGATAGACGAAGGCCTGAATCAACAGCGCGGCTGGGATCAGGACGAGAGTCGCGGCGAGCGGACGGGCGAGGACGCTCACGTTGAGCGGTTGCCCGGCCAGCAGCGTCGCGCCGATGCCGAGCACACCCAACTCGGCGAGAAAGGCCGCGGCGATGAGGCCGGTCAGCCGCAGGGCCACAAGCAGCGTGCTCTGGGTCAGCCGCAGCCGAGAGAGGGGCAGCGGAAAGGGCGCGAGAACCACGGCGGCGGTGAAGCCGGTTGCGCCCGCGAGACCGAAGAGCAGCGCGCACAGGTAGAGCACCGTGGAAAGCAGATCCGGCGCGGCACCCGGGCGGAAGGCGGCGGCAAGTTGCGCGCACAATTCCGAAAGCGTGCTTGAGTGGCTCGGTTCGGCGCGGCTGATGAAGAACTGGAGCACGGCGAACGTGAAGAGCGGAGCGGCCCCGAGGATCATCATACCGAGGGCGATCTGCCCGCGGCTGCTGCCGCCGAAACGGCAGTGGTGGACGACGGCGGCCCACTCCCGCAGAGAGGAGCCGACGGCGGCGACCTTCCAGTTGCGGCCGGTGCGGTTGGCTTTGCGCGCGGCGAGCAGTCGGCCGTTTTCGGCCTGCATCTCGCGCATCACGGCGAAGCCGCCGGTGCCGACAAGTGGGTAGCTGGTCTGCGTGCAGCAGAACAGCATCGGGCCGCGGCTTCGTTCGCGGACACCTTCTGCGGAGAACCCGCGGCGGAAACAGAACGCGGCGAACGCAATGCCCGCGACGAGGAACGCCCACGGGAAGGCGCGGCCGGCCTCCAATAGCAGCGTGCGGGAGGGCAGTGCGAGGACGGCGACCAGCGTCACGTAACCGCCCATGCCCAGCAGCGCGCCCCAGCCGATGCTGCGGCGCCGGTTGAGCAGCGGAGCCGAGAGACCGGCGAGGATGAGCCCGGCGCTGGCGGCGGGCGGAAAGGGGAAATCGAGAGCGGCAGCGCCGCAGAAAAAGGATACAGCGGCGAGACCGCAGGTGACGAGGTGCCAGCGCCGGAAAGTGGTGCGAAGTCCGGGAACCTGCGCGGCGAAACTGCGGTGCATGACTTCATGCAACGGTCCGAGCAGAAACGCACCGAGGACGACCGGACCGAGAACGGCGCTGGTGAGGAACCACGCCTCCTGAGTCGGCCGACCGCCGAATGCCTTGAGCAGATTGAAGCCCATCGCCCAGCCATGGAAGGCGGCGAAGAGCAACGTGCGCACCGGGCGGAGGAGTGTGAGATAGGCGCGGAGAGTCATGGGTGGGCGCGAGGTGGGGTGTTTGCGTCAGGCGGTGCGACCGGCGAAACGGGCTGCCCACGGCATCAGGCGGTTGAGGTCGTTGGTGGCGTAGTACCGGCGGACGGCGGCTCGTGCGAGCCAAGCGGAGAGCAACAGGCTCGGGAGCCAGATGAATACGCCAAGCCGGCTCTCGGCGATAGCCATGGCGAGACCGCCGAGGGTACCGGAAACAGCGGCAGAGAGGAGATATCCGCCGAAGGAGGCTATCCACCGATAGCGGACGGCAACGTAGATGGTCGCTACACCGAGCAGGGCGACGGTTGGCAGAATGAGGAGATGCCTGAGCGCTCGGCTGAAGAGGGCGAACTCGATCGGGGATTGGGTGAAAAGCGCGGCACCGATGATAGGGCCAAGAGTCCCGAGGGCGAAACCGGCACAGCAGAGACCACTGATCCGCAGGATTTCAGCGAAGAGGCAATCGGCCAGCCGCCGTCGCGAGATCGGAAACCGGGTAGTTTGCAACGCCGATACCGACGCGGCATACATGGCGACCATCATTGAAGTGCATGGGAGCGACTGGAACGCGAAGCGTACCGGAGATTCGGAGCAGGCGGCTCCCTGGGCGGCTGCGAGCACTTGGCGGCAAAGCTCCGGGAGGGAATGGTACCCCTTATCGCCTCGAATTCCGAAGACGACCGGCAACGCGAGATTAATAAGGATGGGCAGTGCGCCGAAAACGACGGTGCCGGGGCCGCTCCATATCCACGACGCACCACCGAAGCGCGCGTGACGAATGACGCGTGCCCAGTCGCGCAATGATGTGCCGACGGAGTCGGTCGCCCATTCCCGCGTGGGGCGACGCCCTTTCGCGATGGCGCGCCGCTCCTCGTCCTCGCGGCGTCGCTGGATCACCGTGGTGTCGTAGAAGGGGGCGAGTGTCTGGACCGAAAGGACCGCGGGTGCGCGCCAATACTCGCGCGCGAAGGCGGCGGAGAAGACGCGCCCTATGCAGAGGGCGCCGCACAGGAGGCCCAAACTGAGGAACAGCCAAGGGGCAGTCTGGCACGCAGCGAGCAACAGGTCGCGCGTGCTGGGCGCAAAGAGTGGCGCGATCAACAGTGGCAGCAGCAAGTAAGGCCAGATAACGCGACGCGTATTGAGCAGCGGGAGCGCGAGCCCGCCGATGATCAGCCCCAGGCGTGCGGGCAGCGGATACTCCGGAGCAAGGAAGCTTCCCACCACGAGAGCCATTGCGGTGGCGGTGAGCGCTTGGAGATGGCGGAAGCGGAGTGCGTGGCGGGCGTTGGGCAGCAGCGGTTGAAGGCTGCTGTTCATCAATTCATGTGCGGGGCCAGCCAACAGGTCGCCGAACACAAGCGGGCAGACAATCACACAGGCGATCGCGATCGCTTCTTGGGCGGTGCAGTTACCGAGATTGCGGAGGAAAAACAGTCCGAAACAGTAACTGTAGATAAGGCCGAGCGGCAGTGTCTTCCACGGTCGGAGCAGCGTGAGGTAGGCGCGGAGAGTCATGGGTGGGCGCGAGGCGGGGTGTGCATCAGGCGGTGCGGGCGGTGAGTCTGTTGCGGCGTCGTGTGGCACGGGTCTCCTGACCCGTGTCCGGGAAGCGGAGTCGGCACATGGGTCTGGAGACCCATGCCACGAGGCCGGTCAGGCGCGGCGGCGGCGCTGGTCGGTGAGGAGCGGGAACATCTCGTCGAGGTTGAGCGGGCGGGTGCGGAGCTCGGCGTGGTGCGTGGCGGCGAAACGGGCGGCGGCTTCGGGATCGGCGGTGCGCACGCGGAGCACGGCTTGGCGGGCGTCGCCCTGGCGGCTGAGGACGAAGGGCTCGGCGAAGGTGGCGGGGAGCGCGCCGTTGGCGGAGGTGAGCGTCCACTCGGCGTAGCTCTCCTGGAGGAGGTCGAACGGCGAGTTTTCCACGAGTTCCCCGGCTTCGAGGGCGACGATCCAGTCGACGATCTTTTCCACGTCGTTGAGGATGTGTGACGAGATCACGACCGTGGTGCCGTCGTCGCGGAGGAGCTCGAGGAGGAAGTCGAGCAGGCGTTTGCGCACGATGGGGTCGAGCGAGCTGATGGGCTCGTCGAGGAGCAGGAGCGCGGGGCGGTGGCAGGTGCCGAGGAGGATGCCGACCTTCTGGCGGTCGCCGGGGCTGAGCTGGACGATCTTGCGCTTGGGGTCGAGTTCGAGGGCCTCGAGGAGGCGTTTCTCGAGGTCGCGGTCCCAGCGCGGGTAGAACGACGCGTTGAAATCGAGGTGCTGCCGGACGGTCATCCACTCGAGGTAACGGCCTTCCTGCTGGACGAGGCCGAGGCGCGTGAGCTGCGGCGTGTCCAGTTTTCCACACGGCGTGCCGAGCGTGGTGCAGTCGCCGGCGGTGGGCGGGAGCAGGCCGGCGGCGATGTGGAGGAGCGTGGTCTTGCCGGCGCCGTTGCGGCCGAGCAGGCCGATGATGCGGCCGGCGGGGAGGGCGAGGGAGACGTCGGTCAATGCGGTGTGTTTGCCGAACCGCTGGGTGATGGAGCGGAAGACGACCGGGGAGGCATCGGCGGTGTTGGCGGCGGAAGCGGTCGGGGCAGGGGCGAAGGCGGGCGAGGGCATGGGAGGAAGGAGGCGAAAGGTGAGAGGCGCGGAGCTTGAGGATGAGCGGCGGAGGGAGGCGAAAGGCGAGGGGTGAGAGGTTTGAGGTGGAGCGTGGAAGGCAGAGTTGAATTTCAGGAGGATGTGGCGGGGCGTGAGAACCTGGTGGCGACGGCGAGTGAGGCGGTGCGATGGCGGCTTCTCGCGTACTCAGGACTCGAGGAGTTCGCGGAAGAGTTTCACGGCTTGGGCGGGCGGGACATCGAGCTGCTTGGCGAGGTGGGCGGCGGCGGTGAGTTGTTGGCGAAGCGGTTCAAGGCGGGCGGTCTGCTGCGCGGCGGCGGGACGCTCGCGGACGATGAGGGTCTGGCCGCGGCGGCGTTCGAGGACGTTGTCGCGCTCGAGGAGGCTGTAGGCCTTGCTGATCGTCATCGGGTTGAGCGCGAGTTCGGCGGAGAGGGCGCGCGTCGAGGGGAGCTCGGTGCCGGGTGCAAGCAGGCCAGTGGCGATCTGGAGTTTGATCTGGTCCATGATCTGCCGGTAGGCGGGCACGCCGTTGTGGAGATCGATGGAGAGCAGGGGGGGCATGGGGATTTTCGATTTCGGATTCCGATTTTCGATTGGGCGGAGGACGGATTGGACGGAAGACGGCGGAGAATCTGGAACTCAGGAAATCAGGAACGGAAGGGGCGCAGGCGTGTGGCGATGTGGTTGGTGTATTATGGCACTAATGCAGTGTCAAGCGGACTGTATCGGGTCGGTGGGGCTGCGGTCGGCCATGCGGGAGCGCGGAGGCCGAAGCGCGAAGGAAACGTAAGACTGCGGGCGGGAGGCGGCGGGGCGCGTTTCCTCTCGCAACGGGCGGGGGGGGGCAGTTCGATCCGCGGACCAATTGCGGATGAGAAGATCGCGGCGAAATTTCCTGAGCTGGCTCGCGGTGCTCGTGCTGCTCGTCGCCGTGCTCGGCGGCGTGGCGGCGACGGGGCACCTGCCGCCACTGAACCGCTGGATCGAGCGCCGGCTGCTGGCCGAATTGCGCGCGGCAGGCGTGGGCACCGAGACGACGCGGCTCCGCGAGTTGTCGTGGCGGAGCGCGGTCGCCGGGCCGGTGAGCTTCGATCTGCCGGGACTGCACGTGCAGCTCGACGAGGCGCGCGCGGAGCTAGGCTGGCGGGTGTTGACCGGACGGCTGGCGCCGCGCGTGGTGCTGCGCGGGTTGAGCGCGGAGCTCGATCTGGCGCGGTGGGCGGAGTTGGCGAGGGCGCTGCCGACGAGCGACGGAGGTCTGCCCGCGGGCGAGATCGACATCGAGGCGGCGCGGTTGATGGTGCGCAACGGCGCGGCGCGGGTCGAGGTGCCGTTCGCGGGTTCGCTCTCGGCGGATGTCGCGGAACTGCGGGTGCGGCTCGCGGCCGAGGGGCCGGCGTTTTCCGGTCGGGTGACGCTGCGGCGCTCGGTTGGTTCCGGTGACATGGAGTTTGCGGTGCAGGACGGGAGTTTCGAGGCGGAGCGTTGGCGCACTGTGTTGGTCGGTCTGGTCGGTGCGCCGCTGCCGGCGGCGCAGGCGGAGCCGGCTGGTCGAATCCGGATTTCGGGAACGGCGCGATTTGCGTCGGGCCGTTGGACGGCGGTGCGCGGCGACGCGGAGTTGCCGGCGCTCATCTGGCGCGAGGGGGCGCGCACGATCGACTGTGGCGCAGCGAAGGTGCAGGGCAGTTTTGAGAATGAAACCGCGTGGCAACTCGACGTGACGCCGGAGCGCGTTGGCTGGAGCGAGAACGGCTGGCGGGCGGAATTGCTCGCGCCGGAAATCACGGTGCGGCCGGAGGCGATGCGTGTGGTTTTTCAGGACGGCACGTTGAAGGGCGCTGGCGTGGCGCTCGATCTCGGCGGCGAGGCGACGGTGCGCGACGCGTTCGCGCCGACTGGTCCCGCGACGGCCGAGGCGGTTTTGCGGGTTGCGCGCGGCGAGTGGCGGGATTGGCGGTTGAGTGCGCCGGCGGAGTTGCGCGCCCGCTGGAACGGCGCCGAGCTTGGACTCTCGCTCGAGTCGTTGGAGCTCGACGGGCCGTACCGGTTGCAGGCGGCGGCGTGGGAGGCGACGCTCGGCGGCTGGCGCGAGGGACATCCGCGCATCGTGGCGCGGGGCCAAGGTGCGCTCGAACTCGGCCGGTTGCTCGGCGCGCCGGGCGCGGAGTGGCGCTGCGAGCCGGCGATGGTCGCGGCGAAAATCGACCTGAGCGGTGTGCTCGACGCCGGAGCGGAAGCGGTGCGGCTCGAGCTCGCGTTGCCGGCGATGCGGCGCACGTTCGCGTTTTCCGGCGGACGTTTCGAGGCGGTGCTCGGGGGCGACGCGGTGGTGAATCTCGACCGCTCGCACGTATCCGGGCGAGCATCGCTGGCTGCGCACGAGGTGCTGGCGCGGCAGGGCGGCTGGTCGGTGCTGGCGCCGGAAGCGTCGTTCAACCTCCGCTGGCCGCGGGTGTGGCTCGCTGGCGTGGAACGCTGGACACGGGAGCCGGTCGCGCGGTTGTGGCGCGAGCTGCTGTGGGCGGGCGACTACGATTTGCAGGCCAACGACACGATCCTGCGGCGCGGCGAAGGCGAGTGGTGCGCGACCGGTATGGCGCTGCAGATGCGGACGCGCGGCGCGGAGCTGCACGAGAGCGGAGGCGCGACGATCAGCGCGACCGCGGCGGAGTTGACCGACGGCACGGGCCGGCGGGCGACGAGCGTGAGCGCCGATGCGGCGTTCGGGCTGGAAGGCGGCACGTTGCGGCTCGCCGGCACGTTGCCGGAGTTCGCCCTCAATGCGGAGACGGAGCAGGTGGTGCGCTGGGCGGACGGTATCGAGGCAGAGGGCACGTTTGGCTTCGACCCGGTGACGTTGAGCGGCAAGGAACCGCTAGCGCGCTGGTGGCCGGCGCTGCGCGGTTTCGAGATCACCGGTGGGCTTGGGTTGAGCGGCCGGAATCGTTTTGCGAACGGCGAATGGAGCTTCGGCGGCGATGTGTTGCTGAAGGATCTCGGCGTGCGCTGGACGGCGCGCGAGGCGGCGGTAGAGGGGCTGCGCGGGCGGCTCGCGTGGAGCGGCCCGCAGTGGCGCACCGAGCCGGAACAGACTCTCACCTACGCGTGGGCGAGTTTCGACGGGATGGAGCTGGTCAACGGCAGCGCGACGTTCGGCTTGGACGCGGCGGGACGGCTGGCGGTGAGCCGGTTCGCGACCGGCGGGCTCGGCGGCCAGATCGAGTGCACGCCCTTCGCGTTCGAGCTGCGGCGGCCGGAACTTGAGACGCGGCTGAATCTGAACGGCGTGCGGCTCGAGCAGTTGCTGGAGCTCACCGAGAACGTGCCCGCGGAGGCCGAGGGCGCGATGGACGGCTCGATCCCGCTGCACTGGAGCGACGGGCGGCTCGGCGTGGGCACGGGTTATCTGCGGCTCACGCCCGGCGAGATGGGGCGCATGCATTTCACGCGCGATCTGCGGCTGCTCACCTCCGGACGGAAGCCGGGCGGGATGGAGTACAAGGCGTTGCGGCAAGTCGAGGAATCGATGATGGACCTGATCTTCGACCGCCTGCAGATCGACACGTACCCGAAGGATGAATCCGGTCGGTCCGCACGCATCCGCGTGATCGGCGTGCCGAGCGGTGGCGAGCAGCGGATGCCGGTGAGCCTCGATGTGAACGTGAACGCGCCGCTGGCGCATTTCCTGAAATGGGGTCGCATGCTGTCGATCTCAGGCTGGAACTCCGCGCGATGAGTGAGGCAGATGTAGTCCGAGCATTTCTGAAACAACCATTGTCCCCGCGGATCCAAGTTTCCAACCTGCCACCCATGAAAAACTCCCTGTGCGCGGCGCTCCTCGCGTTGGCCGCGGCCGGTTTCGCCGGCTGCGTGTACACGACGGTCGAGGTGAAGCCGATTCACATCACCGTCGACGTGAACGTCCGCGTGGAGAAGGCGCTCGAAGATTTCTTCGGCGACCTCGACCAGAAGTCCACGACCCTGCAAACCCCGACCGCCCAGCCATGAACACCCGATTGATCCTTTCCCTGGCCGTCGTCGCGCTGCTCGGCGCGACGGCGCCCGTCGTCTCGGCGCAACCGACCGAGCTCAAGCAGCAAATGGCGCAACGCCTCCCAGCGATCGACGACCTGCGGCGCCGCCTCGTGGTGGGCGAGAACAACGCCGGTTTCCTCGAAGTGCGCGGCAAGGCCACGCCGGAGGAGACGCAGTTGGTCGAGGCGGAGAACCGCGACCGCGCGGCGGTGTACGAGGCGATCGCGAAACGCAGCGAGACGACCGCCGACACGGTCGGCAAGGCGCGCGCCAAGCAGATCGCGAACGCCAGCGCCCGCGGCCTGTTGATCCAGGACGCCGACGGCCGTTGGGCGGAGAAACGCTGAGCGGGGGGGGCAAATCGGTCGAACGACGAGCGTCGAGGGCGGAGAGCCGAACCAGCGGAGTGATGGAATCGGCGGCCCGCGTGATCGGGCGCCGTGTTGGATTTTCGGGCTCTCGTCTCTCGACCGTTTCGCTCAGACCTCGATCTGTCCCCGCAGGTAGGTGACGGCGTGGCCGGCGATCTTTACGCGGTCGCCGTCAACTTCGCACCAGAGCCGGCCGCCGCGCGCGGAGAGCTGCTCCGCGCGCAGGCGCGGTTTGCCGAGCCGTTTCGACCAGTAGGGCGCGAGGGTGCAATGCGCGCTGCCGGTCACGGGGTCCTCGTTGATGCCGGCCTTGGGCGCGAAGAAACGGGAGACGAAATCGACACTCTTGCCCGGCGCGGTGGCGATCACGCCGAAGGCGTCGAGCGGGCCGAATTTGGCGAAGTCGGGCGCGAGAGCGCGGAGCTCCTCTTCGCGGCGGAAGACCGCGAGGTAGTTGCCCGCCTTCCAGACCTGGAACGGTTTCGCGCCGAGCGCCTCGGCGAGCGCCTGCGGGTTGTCGGAGGGCTGCGGCGGGCGGGCGGGGAAGTCGAGCATGAGGCGACCGGATTCCCGGGAAACGGATACGGGGCCGCTGAGTGTCTCGAAACGGATCGGGTCCTCGGCGTGCGCGAGATGCGTCCAGAGCACGTGGGCGGCGGCGAGCGTGGCGTGGCCGCAGAGCTCGACTTCGACCTTCGGGGTGAACCAGCGCAGGTGGAAGCCGTTGCCGCGTGGGACGAAGAACGCCGTCTCGGGGTGTCCGTTCTCGGTGGCGAGCGACTGGAGCACGGCCGCGGGTAGCCAGCGTTTCAGTGGGACGACGCCGGCGGGATTCCCGGTAAAGACACGATCGGCGAAGGCATCCACGTGGTAGTAGTCGAGGATCATGATGTGTGCTGCGGAGCGTTTGCGATTGGGGTCGAGAAACCGCGGGGGACGGTTGTGAAGCGGCGGACGGGCAACGCGAGACGGCGGGGCGCGCCGAGGGTGGCGACGAGCTCCGGAAACGGCGTGCGGCAGGGTAAGCCCGCAACGTTCACGGGTCCGAGCATGGGAAGTCCGCGGCGGACCGCAAGGTCGCGCATTGGCCATGTGGGCACGCCGGGGAAGAACGGCTGACGGGCGATGGATGATGGAGGTGCCGGCCGTGGCGGGGACGACGAAAACGCGGCTTCGATGAATCGGCGAAGATTGCGTTTGGTTTCCGGCCGGGGCGCGCCGAACTGTGCGACCATGATTCCCCTTCTCGCGTTTTCGGCCGCGGTGGCGGCGAACTGGTTCGGCCCGGTGCAGGCGAGTTTCCCGGCCGAGGCGAACGGCAATCCGTACGATTTTCGGACGAACGACGTGCGCGTCGTCTTCGCCGCGGCGGACGGGCGGCGCGAGGAGCGGCTGGCGTTCTACGACGCCGGGCACTGGCGGGCGTGGCTCACGACCGGCGAGCCGGGCGACTTCCGCGCCACACTGGTGCGCAACGGTGCGGAGGTCGGCGTGCCGGCGCAGGAGGTGCACGTGGCGGAGCGCGCGCGACTACGCGACGGCTTCGTGCGCGTGGAGAGCGAGCGGTTTCGATTGGATTCGGGCGAGTGTTTCTTCCCTCTGGGCTACAATTTGGCGTGGCATGCCGAGGGGCAGCCGCCGCTCACGGAGCACCTCGCCCGGATGGGTGCAAACGGGCTGAACTGGGCGCGCGTCTGGGCGTGCGCGTGGGACGGCAAGAATCCGTTTATCGGGCACGACCGACCGAATCCGCCGCTCGGCGAGATGGTGCCGGAGGTGATGACGCGCTGGGATGGGATCGTCGGCGCCGCGGAAAACGCGGGCGTGCGGCTGCAGTTCGTGTTGTTCCACCACGGGCTCGTCAGCACGCGCAACGACTCGAACTGGGCGGGCCATCCGTGGAATCGCGCGAACGGCGGTTTCCTCGACCGGCCGCAACAGTTCTTCACCGACGCGACGGCGAAGGAGTACCAGAAGCGCTGGCTGCGGTACGCCGTGGCGCGCTGGGGGCACTCGCCGGCGATCATGGCGTGGGAGCTGTTCAACGAGGTCGAGTGGGTCGACGCTGCGCAGATCGACGGCGATTGGCCGACCGTGATCGGCTGGCATGCGGAGATGGCGGCGTTCCTGCGCCTGCTCGATCCGTACCGGCATCTGGTGACGACCAGCGCGGCGCGCGGGCACCCGGAGCCCTACCGCGCGATGGACTATTACCAACCGCACGCGTATCCGCGGGATGTTTTCAGCGGAATCGCGGGCGTGCCGCCGCAGCCGGGCAAGCCGTGGTTCTACGGCGAATTCGGACGGGGAACGTGGGAGCAGAACGCCGACGAACACCTCGTCGTGCGCGACGGCATCTGGGCCGGTGTGCTCTCCGGCCACGCGGGCGCGGCGCAATACTGGTTCTGGGACCGCGTGCTGGCGCTGAAGCTGGAACCGGAGTTCGCCCGCGCGGCGCGAGTGCTGGCATGGTCGCAACTGCCCGGGCGGGACGGGCTGCGGCCGGCGGTCGTGACGATCACCGGCGCGCCGGCGGCGCCGCTGCGGCTGGCACCCGGAAGGGGCTGGGAGGCGACGGAACGCTATCGCTTCGAGCTGCCGGAGGATGCCGCGCCGGAGAAACTGGAGTTGTGGTCCTCGTACCTGCAGCCGCGCTCCGGCGAGAATGCGGAGCTCACGCGAGGACCGGTCGAGTTCGCGTTCACTTTGGCGGAAGCGGGCGAACTGGAGGTTGTGTTCACGTCGCTTTCTGGCCGCGGGGCCGGGTTGCGTGTCACGATCGACGGCCGCGAGGCGACGCAGGTGAGTTGGCCGGCGGCCCAAAACGTGGTGGTGTCACCAACCGGTGGACGCGCGCATCAGCCCGCGCCTGCGCCGGTGCGGCTCGCGCTCGGCGCCGGGGCGCACGTCGTCGGGCTCGAGTGCACGGGGCCCGATTGGGTGCAGATCGACCACGTGGCGATCCCCGGCTTGGGCAAAGCGATTCGCGCGCACGCGCTGGCGGGGCCGGGCTTCGCGTTGGTGCGCGTGACAGCGGAGGCGGCCGGCCTCGGGACGGCGACGGATCTGCACATCGGGGGCATGGCCGACGGCGCGTATTGGCTCCGAATTCTGGATCTGGAGAACGGCGCGGAGACGGAGCAGGCGGCGGAAGTGAGCGGTGGCGCGCTGCGCGGATTTCGCGTGGAGCGGGCCGATGCGATCCTGATTCTTTCGCGCTGAACGACGGCGGCCGTGTGTTCGACGCTGCCGTCGCGGGAAGGTTGCCGGATGGCCCGAATCGGATGAACGCGACGGCCGGCGCGTCCTATCTCGGTGGTTTTCCAGCCGAGGCTGCGGGCGCCTCCACACGTTCACGTGGCGGAAGTCGTTTACAACCAGAGGACGAGAGCAATCGCAGCTGGCACAGCGGCAGCTCAAAGAATGCGGAAGATTTCGTTTGAGAACGAGTCTCAGTCTGCCGATAAGAACACTGTCATGTCCACGAACCCGACCGCCGCCTGCCCGCAAACACTCCCGCTGTGCCTGCTCGCTCCGGGTGTGCAGGCGGAAATTTTCCGGCTCGGCGGCAAGGAGGCGATCAACCACCGGCTGCGCGAACTGGGTTTCTGCGAAGCGGCGCGAGTGAAGAAGATCTCCGGGCGTTCGACGGTCATGTGCGAAGTGTGCGGCACCAAGCTGGCGATCAGCGCGGAGCTCGCGCAGTTGATCCACGTGCAGCCGATCGCGGCGGGCGCCCGCTGAAACGTGCGATGGCTGCGACGCTCTCCGATCTCGCTCCCGGTACGTTGGCGGTGATCCGGCGGATTCCGTCGGGCGGCGGCGTTTTTCTGCGCCTGCGCGAGATGGGCGTGCTGCCGGGCACCAACGTGAAACTGCTGCGGGTGGCCCCGCTCGGCGATCCGCTCGAGATCCAGGTGCGTGGCTATAACCTCTCCGTGCGGCGCGCCGAGGCGGCGGCGATCGAGGTGGAGTGTCCGCCGCCGACCGGCTAGCGCGCACGCGCGCCGCTGCGACGGCGGTGCGGTCGTAACACGATTTTCCCCACGCCATGGCCGAACCCGTCTTCGCCTTTGTCGGCAACCCGAACTGCGGCAAGAGCACGCTCTTCAACGCGCTCACCGGCCTGCGCCAGAAGGTGGGCAACTATCCCGGCGTGACCGTCGAGAAGAAGATCGGCGAGTGCTTTTCCCAGCACGGTCGCCGGATGCAGATCATCGACCTGCCGGGCGCGTACAGCCTGGCCGCGCGTTCGCCGGACGAGGCGGTGATGCGCGATGTGCTGCTCGGCCGCCGCGCCGACACGCCGCGGCCGGACCGCGTGGTGTGCATTGTCGACGCGACGAACCTCGAGCGGAACCTCTACCTCGTCTCGCAGATCCTCGACCTCGGGCTGCCGGTGATCGTCGTGTTGAACATGATGGATCTCGCGGTCGCCAACGGTCTGCGGATCGATGTCGATGCGCTCGCGCGTCGGCTTGGCGTGCCGGTCGTGACCTGCCAGGCGAACGCCGGCGTGGGGTTGACCGAGCTGCGGGTTGCGATGAGCCGCACCGATCTCGCGCCTCGGGCCGAGCCGCTGTGGACGACTCCGGCGGAGATCGTGCCGGCGCTCGAGGAACTCGTGGCCGTGATCGAGCGCGAGGAGCGCAGCGAGGCGGCTCCGGCGCGCGCGGAGGCGTTGTTGTTGCTCAGCGACCGGACCGCGGTGGAAACCGCGGGCGTGCCGGTGGC
Source organism: Opitutaceae bacterium (assembly GCA_035298965.1). Lineage (GTDB taxonomy): Bacteria > Verrucomicrobiota > Verrucomicrobiia > Opitutales > Opitutaceae > CAJCBL01. Next base: position 18,862 of record DATGXO010000008.1, read on the forward strand.
GCCGGCGGTGCTGGCGGTCGTGGATCGGTGGGAGGCGCGCTGGCGCGCGGCGGATTTCGACTGGCGCGGCTCGCTTGTGGCGGCGCGTTACGAGGCGGTGGGTGCGATCGTGCGCGAGGTCGTGGACACCGCGCAGGTCGAGGAGGGACCGTCGCTCTCGGACCGGATCGACGCGGTGGTGGTGCACCCGGTCTGGGGCTGGGTGACGCTCGTGGCGGTGATGGCGGCGATGTTTCTCTCGATCTTCACGCTCGCCGAGTACCCGATGGGCTGGATCGACGGCGGCGTCTCGTGGCTGGCGGACACGGTGCGCGGCGCGATGGCGCCCGGCGACCTGCGCGACCTGCTGACCGACGGCGTGATCGCGGGCGTGGGTGGTATCCTGGTTTTCCTGCCGCAGATCCTGATCCTGTTCTTCTTCATCGGGCTGCTGGAGCAGACCGGCTACATGGCGCGCGCGGCGTTCATGATGGACCGGCTGATGAGCCGCGTCGGGCTGGACGGAAAGTCGTTCATCCCGCTGCTCAGCTCGTACGCATGCGCGATTCCCGGAATCATGGCGACGCGTACGATCGAGTCGCGGAAGGACCGGCTGGTGACGATTCTGGTGGCGCCGCTGATGACGTGTTCGGCGCGGCTGCCGGTGTACCTGCTGCTCATCGCGGCGATCGTGCCAGAGGAACGCGTGCCGGTGCTGACGAAGGTGGGGCTGATGTTCGCGATGTTTGCGCTCGGGACGGGCGGGGCGTTTCTGTTCGCATGGTTGTTCAAGCGCACGCTGCTGCGCGGCGAGGCCGCTATGATGATCCTCGAGTTGCCGCCGTACCGGTTGCCATCGCTGCTCTCGGTGGCGCTGCACATGGGCGAGCGGGCGTTCATGTTTCTGCGGAAGGCCGGCACGGTGATCCTCGCGATCTCGATCGTGCTGTGGGCGCTCACGACGTTTCCCCGCCACCCCGATGCCAATGCGGCCGAGCAGGTGGCGCAGAGCTACGCGGGGCGGATCGGGCACGCGATCGAGCCGGCAATACGGCCGCTGGGCTTCGACTGGCAGATCGGCGTGGGACTGATCACGTCGTTTGCCGCGCGCGAGGTGTTCGTGAGCTCGATGGCGGTGATCTTCAACGTCGACGAGAACCAGGAGGACTCGACGGTTCCACTACGGCAGGCGTTGCTCGCGGCGCGCTGGCCGGACGGGCGGGAGCTTTTCACGCCGCTGGTGTGCTTCACTCTGATGGTCTTCTACGTGTTCGCGATGCAGTGCGTGAGCACGATCGTGGTGGTGCGTCGCGAGACGGGGTCGTGGCGTTGGCCGCTGCTCCAGATCGGCTATATGACGACGACCGCGTGGGTGGTCTGCTTCGCCGTGCGGAACATCGGGCTCGCGCTCGGGTTCCACTGAGCCGGGAGCAGGAGGACTCGTGATGGACCAATCAACCCAGACTTTGCTCGCGCTCGCCGTGGTGGGCGCTGCGCTCGGCTATCTGCTGTGGCGCTGGCTCGGGCGGCGACGCGGGAGCGCGTGCGATGAGGGCGGCTGCGGGTGCGGGAAAGGCGCGCTGAAGAAGCCGCGGAAATAAAAAACCGGCGACGCGTGTCGCCGGTTCGCAGACCGTTTGAGGGAAACCGCGCTGCGCCTCAACTGTTCGCCGCGGGCGGGATGTTGCCGGAGGGCTTGGTCGGCGGGGGCGTTTTCGGCTGTTCCTCGATGGACTGACGGATCTCGTTTTCCGCTTCCTTGGAGGCCTTCTTGAATTCCGAGAGGGATTTGCCGAGACCACGCGCGAGATCAGGCAGGCGCTTGGCTCCGAAGAGCAGGAGCAGAACGCAGAGGATGACGATCATCTCACCGGCGCCGAGGCCGAAGAGCGCGAGCGGAAGAGCGGGTAGGGAGCCGAACATGGCCGCAACGTACGCCCGGGGTTAGGCGAGTAAAGGGGGAAACCCGGAGGGTTGGCGCAGCGATTCAGCGCGGGAGTTCGCCGAGGATCGCGACGAAATTGCGCAGGAGCGGCGAGATGCCGTCGCGGTGCCACACCGCGTGGATTTCGAGGGGATCGCAATCGGTGGCGAGCACGGCGATAGGGAGCGGCGTGGGCGGCAGGATCAACCGCGGCACCAGGGCGATGCCCATGCCCGCAGCGACGAGACCGACCAACGCGGGCGCCTGCGTGGCCAGTGCGCGGCTGAAGCGCGGTGTGAAGCCGGCGTTGCGGCAGACCTGCAGCAGGAACGTGCGGTAACCAGCGTCGGGGGTATCGATGCTGATCCATTCCGAGTCGCGCAACTCGGCCAGTTTCGCCGTGGGCCGGCGCGCGAGCGGGTGATCGAGCGGCACGATGGCGACGAGCTCGCTGTGCAGCACCGGCTGGGAGGCGAGCTGGGGGTCGGGGCCGACGAGATCGGTGGCGATGAAGCCCAGGTGAATCTTGTGGGCGTTGAGCGCGCTGAGTTGTTCGCTCATCGGCAGGTCGCGCACGACGACCGCCACCCGGGGGAAACGTCGGCGGAATTCGGCGATCGCCTGCGAAGCGAGCACGGCCGGGAGACGCCAGTCCTGGCCGATGCGCAGTTCGCCCTCGGCGCCGTTGGCCACATCGCGCACGGCGAGCGTGGCGAGGTCGACCTGCGCGAGGATCTTCTGCGCGTGCGCGAAGAGCAGGCGGCCGGCGTCGGTGAGGATGACGCGTTGACGGTTGCGGTCGAACAGCTGCGTGCCGAGCTCATCCTCGAGCGCCCGGATCTGGCGACTGAGCGCGGGCTGGGCGACCCGGAGTTTCTCCGACGCGCGAGTGAAATTCAGACACTCCGCGACGCACGAGAAGTAGCGGAGATGGCGGAGTTCCATCTGCGGAATCTAGCAAACGTGCGCCGCGGGCGACAAGTGCGCGCCCCTCGGCGGGGGCTTGCGGGGGCCCAACGGCTGACGGAGCCGGGCCAAAGGGGAAGCTGCAGCGACAGCCTGATGAATTCCGAGCCGGGGTTGATGCGGCCGGCGCCGGCGTTGGAGACGTGGCCGATACCGCAGGCCAACCGTCTGGCGCCGGAAAACCGGTACGCGATCTCGAACGTCGAGGCGAACTCGAGCCGCGAGCCGAGGTCGAGATCGCCGTCGCGCTCGAAATACCCCGGACCGCTCGAGACGCTGAGGCGCCAGCGCGGGGCGAGGTCGATCCCGTAGACCAGTCCCACGCCGAGGTAATTGGCGCCGGTCCGGCGCCAGCTGCCGAAGACGTAGGGCGCAAGCCCCTGCCAGAACGGACGCCCGCGCCATTCGAGGAAGCCGCTGTGGAGCTGTTTCCGGTCGGCGATTCCGGCCATGGCGTAGCCGACAGCCAGCTGGGCGGGTTCGCCCTGCCGGCGGGCGCCGTCGCGTTCGTCGCGGACTTGCGCCACCATGGGCGACGCGGCGGCGAACAGGGCGAAGGCCGAGACGAGCAGCAGACGCGACATGGCGCGAGAAAACGCGTGTGCCAAGTGCTGTGGCCGCAACGCCGGTTTTCAGTTGGACTCGCCGATCGCGCGGCGCAGCGCGGCTAACGCGACGACATGGCCGTAGCGGGCTTGTGAACGCGTGGCGCGGGCCTCGGTGAGGGCGGATTGGGCGGCGAGCACGTCGAGTTGCGTCGCGGTGCCGGCCTGCTGGCGAGCGCGGGCGAGACGAAGGCTTTCCTCCGCCTGTCCGACGGTTTTCTCCGAGGCATCGAGCAACTCGACCGCTTCGAGGACAGTCGAGTGGGCCTGCCGTACCTCGACGTCGATCGCGAGGCCGAGCTCCTGTGTCGCAAGTCGCGCCTGCTCGGCGCGGGAGCGGGCCTGGCGGACCTTGCCGGCGGTCGCGCGACCATCGAAGACCGCCCAGTCGGATTTCACGCCGGCAGTCCAGCCGTCGAGCCGGTCGGAGTACCGGGCGGAGAGCGGAGACGCGGTCCACGCGTAACCGGCATATGCGGACAGGGTGGGTTGGTAAGCGGCGCGGGCGACGGTGATGCCGCGTTCGGCGGCGACCACGAGGTGCTTCTGCCGGAGCAGTTCGGGCCGCCGCAAGCTGGCGGCGTCGAGCGCGCTCTCGAGCGACGGGGCGGCGTTTCGGTCGACCAGGGAGCCTTCGACACCGAGTTCGGTCGGATCGCCGCCGGATGCGGCGGGGGCCCCCAGCATCTGGCGGAGTCTATCCTGCGCGATGCGGTAGGTGTTGCGCGCCTGGATGAGTCCGGGCTTGGCGTTGGCGACGGCGACATTGGCGCGGATCACCTCGAACTCGGAGCCGGTGCCGGCCTCGCGGCGCGCGCGGGCGTTGGCGAGCTCGTTCTCCAACACCGCGATCGCCTCCTCGTGCACGTCGATCAACTCGCGATCGAGCAGCACGGCGGCGAAGTTTTCGCGGATCGCGAGAAGGGTGTCGTTGAGCTGCGCCTCGTAGGCGAGGCGGGCGGCTTCGACCTGTTCGCGGGCTGCCCGGGTGCCGGCCCGGATGCCGCCGCCGGCGTAGAGCACCTGGCTCGCGGTGACCTGGATGGTCCACGAGTCGCTGTCGTACGTCGGCAGCGTGAGCAGTTCGCGGTCGCGGCGGGCGTATTCGCCGGAGGCGGCGAGGGAGGGCAAGCGCCGGGCGTTGGTTTCAATGAATACGCCCGTCTGCTCGCGGATCTGTTCGCGCACGCGAAGGAGCGTGGGATTGTGGGTTGCGCCGTAGGTCAGCGCCGCATCGAGCGTGAGCGGTTGCGGGAGCGCGGGGCCGTCGGCCGCATGTGCGGCCAACGCGGCGAGCGCGAAGCCGAGGGCCAGGGCGCGGACGCGCCGAGGCGACGGGGAGAAAGAGAAGGACATGGAGAGATCAGTGTTTTGCCGTGGTGGGCGCGGTGGCGAGGGTGGTGCGCGGCCGGCGGTTTTCCGCGATGAACGTGTAGAACACAGGCACCACGAAGAGGGTGAAGAACGTGCCGATGGACATGCCGGTCGCGATGACCAGGCCCATGCTGTAGCGCGACTCGGCGCCGGCGCCCTTGGCGAAGACCAGCGGGAGCACGCCGAGCACCATCGCGGCGGTGGTCATGAGGATCGGGCGCAGGCGGACTCCGGCGGCGTGCTCGATCGCTTCGCGCACCGAACGACCCTGCTCCTGCAGGCCGTTGGCGAAGTCCACCATCAGGATACCGTGCTTGGTGATGAGGCCGACCAAGGTGATGAGGCCGACCTGCGTGTAGATATTGATCGTGGCGAAGCCGAGGAACAGGAACACGAGCGCGCCGGCTAGGGAGAGCGGCACGGCCAGCATGACGATCAACGGATCGCGCCAGCTCTCGTACTGGGCGGCCAGGACGAGGAAGATGACGACGATCGCGAGGGCGAAGGTCGCGAGGAGCGAGCTGCCTTCCTGGACGTACTGGCGGAGCTCGCCCTTGTAGTCGGCGGTGAAACCTTCGGGGAACACCTGGCGGGCCTCGTTGTTGAGCCAGGTGAGGGCGTCGCCGAGCGTCACGCCGGGGCGCGGCACGAGGCCGATGGTGGCGCAGTTGAGCTGCTGGAAGCGGGTGAGATTGCGCGGGGTGGTCGTGTGCTCGATGGAGGCGATCGTGGAGAGCGGGACCAGTTTGCCGCTGCCGGTGCCGATGTAGTAGCCCGACAGCTGCTCGGTGGTCAGGCGCGAGGCGCGGGTGACCTGCGGGGTGACCTTGTAGGCACGGCCGTCGATGGAGAACCGGTTGACGTAGCCGCCGCCGAGCATGGAGCCGAGGTCGGCGCCGAGCGCCTGCATGTCGATGCCGAGCGTGGCCGCCTTCTCCTTGTCGATGACGATGTCGGCCTGGGGCTGGTCGTACTTCAGGCCGTTGTCGGCATAGACGAACATGCCGCTGGCGAGGGCGCGCTGCATCAGCTCCTCGGCGACCTCGACGACGCGCGCGTGGCTCTGGGTGGAGCTGACGACGTATTGCACGGGCAGGCCGCCGGAGGCGCCCGGTAACGAAGAAGGCAGCACGGCGGCAAATTTCACGCCTGAGATGGCGCCTGCCGCTTCGTTGAGCTCGTTGGCGAGGGCGACCGCGCCGCGGGTGCGCTGGTCCCATGGTTTGAGCACCAGCCCGGCCATGCCGCCGGAGGCGGTCGGCAGGTTGGAGGTGGGATCGAAGCCGAGGATCAGGAAGTTGGTGCCGACCTCAGGAAACGACCGGGTGAGCATCGGCTGCAGCTGCGCGGTATGGCGCTCCGTCTGCTCGAGGGTGGCGTTCGGGGAACCGCTGATGAGGCCGAGCACGAAGCCGCGGTCCTCGGTCGGCGCGAGCTCGCTTTGGCTCATCTTGAAGAACGGGATGATGCTGGCGAAGATCAGCGCCGTGAGGAGGACGACGGCCGGCCGGTTGGCGAGGACGCGTTCGAGGAGCTGTTCGTAGAAGCGACGCAGCTTCTCGAAACCGCGCTCGAGGAGGGCTTCGAAGCCTTTGCGGTTCGGATTATGCCTCAGCATCTTCGAGCTGAGCATCGGCGTGAGCGTCAGGGCGACGAAGCCGGAGACGACGACGGAGCCGGCGAGGGTGAAGGCGAACTCGCGGAAGAGCGCTCCGGTGATGCCGGATTGCAGGCCGATCGGTGCGTACACCGCGGCGAGGGTGATCGTCATGGCGATCACCGGGCCGACGAGTTCGTGGGCTCCCTTGATCGCCGCATCGAAGGGCGTCAGGCCCTCTTCGATGTGACGGTGGATGTTTTCCACCACGACGATGGCGTCGTCGACCACCAGACCGATCGCGAGCACCATCGCCAGCAGGGTGAGGAGGTTGATGGAGAAACCGAAGGCGAGCATGATGATGCCGCCGCCGACGAGCGAGAGCGGGATCGCGATGATCGGAATCACCACCGAACGGAACGAGCCGAGGAAGAGGTAGATGACGACGATGACGATGATCATCGCCTCGATGAGCGTGTGGGTGACCTCGTCGATGGAGAGGTTGATGAACTCGGTGGCGTCGTAGATGACCGTGCCCTTCAAGCCGGAGGGGAACTGGCTGGTGATGCTCGGCCAGACGGAGTGCACCCGCTTGATGACATCGACCGAGTTCGCGGTCGGAAGAACGCTGATATCGATGAAAATGCCGGTGGATCCGTTGAAGGAGATGTTGGTGTCGTAGCTCTCGGCACCGAGCGCGACCTCGGCGATGTCGCCGAGGCGGACGATGCGGCCTTCCTTCTCGAGGACGACCATCTCGCGGAACTCGTCCGCGGTGTGGAGATCGGTCTTCGCTGTGAGGTTGACCGTGATCATGTTGCCCTTGGTCTGGCCGACAGCGGAGAGGTAGTTCTGCGCCGCGAGACGAGCGCGGACGGCGGCGGGGGAGAGGCCGAGCGCGGCCATGCGGTCGTCTTTCAGCCAGATGCGCATGGCGAACGTGCGGCCGCCGAGAAGCTCGGCCTTCTGCACGCCCTCGACGGTGGCGAGCTTGGGCTGCACCACGCGGACGAGGTAATCGGTGATCTGGTTGGCCTCCATGGTTTCGCTGGAGAAGCTCAGGTAGAGCGACGCGGTGGTCTCGCCGACGGAGACATCGAAGACCGGGTCCTCGGCGGCGGCGGGCAACTCGCTGCGCACGCGATTCACCTTCGAGGTGATCTGGGTGAGAGCGTCGTTGGGATCGTAGTTGAGCCGGAGCTTGGCGGTGATGATCGAGGTGTTCGGCGCGCTGACGGATTCGAGGAAGTCGATGCCGTCGGCCGAGGCGATTTCGCGCTCGAGGGGCGTGGTGATGAAACCGCGGATGAGATCGGCGCTGGCGCCTGGGTACGCCGTGGTGACCGTGACGACGGCGTTGTTGGTCTCCGGGTACTGGCGGATGACCATGGCCTTGAAGCAGAGCCAGCCGCCGAGCAGCAGGAAGAGGTTGACCACCGTCGCCAGGATTGGGCGGCGGATGAAGAGATCGGTGAAACGCATGAGGAGATCCTCGGCTCAGCTCTCGGACGGCTTCGGCGCCGGGTCAGCGGCTGGAGCGGTGGAGTTGTCAATACGCACGGCGCTGCCGTTGCGTAGCTTGATCTGACCGGAGGTGACGACCCGTTCGCCTGCCTCGAGGCCGTCGAGGATCTGGAGGAGGTCGCCGCGTTGCGGACCTGTTTTGACGAAGCGCTGCTGCACGACGGAATCGGTGATGACATAGACGGTGTCGCCATACGGATTGCGGACGATGGCGGCCGCCGGGAGCACCTTCGCCTTGGGCGTGGACGGCAGGACCACCTCGGCGCGGGCGTACATGCCGGGGCGGAGTACGGCGTCGGTGTTGGCTAGCGTGGCGCGGAGGTCGACGGTGCGGGTGGCGTCGGTCACGCGCGGGCTGATCGCCGTGATCGTGGCGGTGAACGTGCGGCCGGGAAACGCGTCGACTGCGAACCGGACCTCTTGTCCGGTGGCGACGCGAGCGAGATCCTGTTGGGGGAGCGAGAAATCGAGATGGATCGGATCGATGCTCTCGAGGACGACGAGCGCCTCGCTTTTCGCGAGCACCTGACCGGGGTGAACTTGCACTATGCCGAGGCGGCCGGCGAACGGGGCGACGATGCGCTTCTTGGCGATCGTGACGCGCAGTTGCTCCACGGCGGCCCGGGCCTGCGCCGCGGTGGCTTCCGCGGTGTCGAGGTCGTTCTCGGTGTTCGTGTCGCTGGTGCGCAGTTCGCGGGCGCGGACCAGGTTGAGCTCGGAAAGCCGCAACTGTGCTTCGAGCCCGCGGAGTTGCGCTTGCTCGCTATCGGTATCGAGGACCACGAGAGCATCGCCCAGGGAGACGGTGGCTCCGGAAACGGCGACCACTTCGCGGACGAGACCCTCGAGCTCGTTGCGCACGATCACGCCGCGGTAGCTGGCGAGCGAACCGACGGCGACGAGGGAGTTTGGCCATGTCTGCTCGGTGACCGCGGCCGCGCTGACGGTGGCGGGGGGCACGACTAGCGCGGCGTGGGCCGCCATCTGGCGGCGAATGGAGAGTATTTTGTAGCCGAAAATCGCGCCAAGGACGGCGAGCGCGATGACGGCAGTGAGCAACGTACGTTTGGTCATGGCAGGATGGTGGCGGAGTCGGCAGAGACGACGCGGGCGGTGTGTGGAGTGAGTCTTTCGCAGAGGGCCAGGAGGGCGCGCGGCGCGGGGCCCCCGAGGGTGCGGGAGAGTTCGGCGCAGCCGCGCAGGAGGGCCGTTTCCGCTTCGTCGGCGAGCGCGCGGCCGGCGTCGGTGAGGGTGATGAGGTAGTTGCGCCGATCCTCGTGGCTGCGGTTGCGGACGATCAACGCGCGGGCGAGCAGGTGGTCGAGCACAGCGGTCATGGTGGCGCGGCTGGCGCCGACGTGTTGCGCGAGCGTGGTGGGCAGCACGGCTTCGGGATCGAGCGCGCGGAGCACGACGAGCGTGGCGAACTGCGACTCGCTCAGCGCGATCGCGTGGAGGCGGCAGCGAAGATCGGCGCGCACCGCGTCGGCGGTGGCGAGGAGCTCGAGCAACGCGTGGCTGCGCGGCTCGTCGTAGTCGTCGCGTTGACGCGCGATCGCGAGCAGGGTGCGAAAGACGAGGGTGTCGCGTATGATCATCGGGAGCGGAGACTCGCGATCTGATACGTGGCGCTGACGCCGGCCGGGCCGTCGCGCAGGACGAAGCCGAGATCGCGCAGGAGATTCTGCACATCGGCGGGCAGTGGGGCGGCGGCGAGGACGGCGCGCAGCTTCAGATCGCAGGCGCTTCGGAGCGCGTAGATGACGAGCAAGGCTCCGAGTCCGCGTCCACGGTGGCCTGTCGTGCTCCAGTTCGGCAGGAAGCGCACGAGCGCGCGCCTGAGCCACGGCGGAAGCCGGGGGGACGCTTCATCAGCAATGTGGAGGTTGCGCAGCTCGCCCGTGTCGCCGTCGAGGTCGAGCACGAGGTGGCCGATGGGTCGCTCGGAGGTGGTGAGGACGGTGAACTCGCGGCAGGTGGGCCCGACCGTGCCCTGCAGGATGTAGTCGCGGCCCCAGCGGTCGCGGATCCGTTCGCGCAGGCTTGTTGCCACGGCGGAGGGATGGTCGGCGGAAGGCGGCGTGCCATTCGGTTGCGGAGTCATGTCCGCAGTATATTTGCCGCACGGATTCGCCGGAAATGCTTCCTTCCGCTCTCCCTCATGCCTGATCGGCATCATGACGGCGGAGCACAAAAAACGGCGGACCGGTGAAGGTCCGCCGTGGAGGCTGAGAGTATTTCCCTAACGGGCGGCGATCACTTCTCGCCCTTGCCGCCGCCGGTGAGCTTCTTGAGGAGCAGCTCGGGGTTTTCGCCGAGTTCGGCGTCGAAGAAGCCGTGGAGCTGGCGCAGGCGGGTGGGGTGGCGCATCTTGCGGAGCGCCTTTGCCTCGATCTGGCGGATACGCTCGCGGGTGACCTTGAACTGGCGACCGACCTCCTCGAGCGTGCGGCTGTAGCCGTCGACCAGGCCGAAGCGCAGGGAGAGCACGCGGCGTTCGCGCTCGGTGAGAGTGTCGAGCACGTCGATGATCTTCTCGCGGAGCAGCGAGTACGCGGTCATGTCGTACGGGTTCTCCGCGGACTTGTCCTCGATGAAGTCGCCGAAGCTGGTGTCGTCGCCGTCGCCGACGGGCGACTGCAGCGAGATGGGCTGCTGGGCCATCTTCATGATCTGCTGCACGCGTTCGACGGGCAGGTTTATCTCGTCGGCGACCTCTTCCGGCGTGGGCTCGTGGCCGAATTCCTGGAGGAGCTGCTTCTGCACCTGCATGACCTTGTTCAAGGTCTCGATCATGTGGACCGGGATGCGGATGGTGCGGGCCTGGTCGGCGATGGAGCGGGTGATGGCCTGGCGGATCCA
>DATGXO010000009.1:0-44324 GCA_035298965.1 Opitutaceae bacterium
CTCCCGGCGAAGATCACGGTCACGACTGATCGTCGCCGCGCGATCGCGGGTGCCGACTACGTGATCTGCATGATCCGGCAGGGCGGGTTGGAGGCGTTCCGCACGGACGTGGAGATTCCGCTCAAATACGGCGTCGACCAATGCGTGGGCGACACGATCTGCGCCGGCGGCCTGATGTACGCACAGCGCACGATCCCGGCGCTGCTGGATTTCTGCCGCGACATCCGCGAAGTGGCCAAGCCCGGCGCGCTCTTCCTGAACTACTCGAACCCGATGGCGATGAACACGCTCGCCTGCGACAAATACGGCAAGGTGCCGACGCTCGGCCTCTGCCACGGCGTGCAGGGGGCGCATTGCCAGATCGCGTGGGCGATCGAGCGGTGGGCGAAGCGCGAGGGACTGCTGCCGAGGGACTACGTTTCGCCGGGCTTCACGCCGTTCACGCTCTGGGGCGCCGAGGGCGCGGAGAAGATCGGCCTCAGTCGCCACGAAGTGGAGGCAACCGCCGCCGGCCTCAACCACCAGACGTGGTTCGTCAAAGTCGCCTTCCGCGGGCACGACATGGTGCCGCTGCTGCCGCAGATCATGCGCGAGGTGCCGCACCTCGCTAAGGCCGAGAAGGTGCGCCTCGATGTGCTCGACCGCTTCGGCTACTACTCGACCGAGTCCAACGGCCACCTCAGCGAGTACCTCCCGTGGTACCGCAAACGCACCGAAGAGATCGCGCAGTGGATCGATCCGTCGTTCTGGATCCATGGCGAGACGGGCGGCTACTTGCGCGTGTGCACCGAGGCGCGCGACTGGTTCCGCACGGATTACCCGAACTGGATGCGCGAGGAGCCGCCGAAGATCGGGCCGCAGAACCGCTCCGAGGAACACGCCTCCTGGATCATCGAGTCGCTCGTCACCGGGCGGCCGTACCGCGGCCATTTCAACGTCATCAACCGCGGCCACATTCCGAACCTTCCGGACGGCTGCTGCATCGAGATCCCCGGCTATGTCGACCGCAACGGTGTGCAGATGCCGGTCGTGGGCCCGCTGCCGGCCGCGTGCGCCGCGACGTGCTCCGTCTCCGCCAACGTCCAGCTCATGGGCATGGAGGCCGCGGTGCACGGCGATGTGACGCTGCTCAAGCAGGCGATGTTGCACGACCCGCTGGTCGGCGCCGTCTGCAACCCCGAGGAGGTCTGGCAGATGGCCGACGAGATGCTCGTCGCCGGCGCGAAATGGTTGCCTCAGTACAATGCCGTCATTCCGGCCGCGAAGAAACGTCTCGCCGACCACGTGAAACGAGGCACGCGCGTGAAATTACACGAGACGCGCGGCGCCGTGCGGTTGAAGACGAAGACCGTCGCCGAGATGGCCAAGGACGCCGCCGCCGCGCGCGCCAACGCCGGCGCCGCCGACAAGGGCGGCCTGACGAAGCCGACGAAGTAGCGCGCTACGTCTCGCGCGCCCCGCTGGTGGGCGGCCGCCGTCTTCCGAGCGGTGCCGCCATGAGCCATGCGTCACACTCGGCTTCTTCCCTCCGGAGCGGCGGCAAGACCGGCATGTTAACGAATAGTTGACATGCCGGATGCAGCAATGCCGTCGGTGACGGCCGGGCTCGGGCGGACTTAACTTGCCAACAGAATTTGGGCACAGAGGCCACAGAGGTAAGGCAAGAGAGCACAGAGAGTTCGGACAAAATACCCCCGGAGAACCCACGATTCGGGTGAGTGCCATGAAGCGCGGCTCCGCCGTATCAAACACCTCTCTGTGTGCTCGGTCCGCTTCTCTTCTGCCGCTGTGACCTGTCTGAAAAGCCGTTTCTAGATTGAATGCATGGTGATGGGCGGGCGGACGCCGGCTCGGCGTCGGAGCGTTTGATTTGAGGGCGGCTCGTCGCCGAAACCGAGAACTGGGCGAAGCTCTCCGGCGCGATCAATCTCGTGCTGAAAGACGCGTCCTGAGGATGGCTGAATTCGCAATTCGGAACGCGGAATGAAAACGCTGAGACATATCCTTGTGCGGCTCGGCTCGCTCTTCGGGCACGTCCGGCGTGAGCGCGAGATGGCGGAGGAAATGGCGGCGCATCTCGAGATGCAGGAGGCATCAAAACCGTGCCTGCGGAATGGATGCCGAGGAGGCGCGGTACGCGGCGCTGCGGCAGTTCGGCGGTGTGGCGCAGGTGCAGGAGCGCTGCCGCGAACTGCGCGGGTGGGTCTGGCTGGAGCAGTTCGGGAAAGCCTTCCTTCTCGCCGCGCGCATGCTGCGCAAGGACCCCAGATTCTCGGTGGTGGCGATCTTCACGCTCGGGGCCGGCATCGCGGCGACTGCGTCGCTCTTCAGCCTGGTCAACGGGCTGCTGCGCGATCCGCTGCCCTATCCGGATCCTGGACGGTTGGTGTCGGTCTGGCGCAAGAATATCGGCGAGGAGCTTTCGTTCACGCCGCTCACGATTCCCGACCTCTTCGAGTTACCGGAGCGCGCCAAGTGCTTTGCGGAGCTGGGTGCGTTTAGCGTGCGCCGGTTCAATCTTGGCGGCGAACGTGCGGAGGCGGTCGAGGGTGCGCTTTGTACGGCTGGCCTGTTCCGGGCAGTGGGGGTGCAGCCGCTGCATGGCCGGTGGTTCCTGCCCGAGGACGAGGCGGGCGAGAGTACGGCCGCGGTGATTCTCAGCAACGAACTCTGGACACAGCGCTTCGCCGCCGATCCCGCCTGCATCGGCCGCTCGGTCGCCTCGACGGACGAGACCACACGATCGTCGGGGTGATGCCCGAGGGCTTCGCCTGGCTGTCGCTATGGAAGTGCGACAAGTCGCTCGGCTTGTGGAGCCTGGTTCCTCTTCGGCGTGGGGAATGCGGCGGCGGGAGCTACTGGCTCGGCGCCATCGCGCGGCTCAAGCCCGGTGTCTCTTCCGGTCAGTTGACCGAGGAGCTCGCGGCGGCGCGGCAGATCGTGGCGGCGGACCCGACGCGGGATCCGTACAAGACCCTTTGATCGTCGCCGCTCGCCACCGAGCTTGGCGGCCTGCCGGCCCTGCGCGTCTCCGCGTTGCTCGCCGCGGGCTGGACGTTGCTGGTGCTCGCCGCCCAGAACGTGGCGGGGATGATGCTCGCGCGCGGCATCACACGGCAGCCGGAGATGGCGTTGCGGATGGCGCTCGGGGCGCGGCGGGACGCGCGGTGATTCAGGGGCGTCGGTTCACGCGGGCCGACGAGTCCCGTCAAGGGCAGGTCGTGGTGATCAATCGCGCGATGGCCCGGCGCTACTGGCCAGGGCATGTTCCCGTGGGTCGGCACCTTCGGCCAGCACAAGCAGGGGCGTCGTGGTCGGCCGAGGTCATCGGGGTGGTTGAGGACGTGCGGCAGCGGACGGAGCGCCCGGCGGGGCCCGAGATGTATTTCCCATTCAACGATGCTCCGATGCCGGAGTCGTTTCTGGTGGTACGCATGAATCCCCGGCCTGTCCGCACCGGTCGAGGCGATCCGGCAGGAGTTGGGCCGCCTCGATGCCGATCTGGCCTTCGCCAACGTGCGCGCGCTCGGCGCCTTGTTCGCCCGACAGGGCCGGGTGTTGAGCGTTCCCCCGCGCGGCGATGAGCGCGGGGGAACGCTCATTCATCGATGCCACGGGATGCCGCGAAGGGCGCCGCGCGCCGAGACGGTTCTCCCCGCGCAGCCGGCGACGTAGCGCTGAGCGAAGTGTGACAGCTCGGGGGTCTTTTCGGATCAGAAACGAAACGGGCGGGCGGGGCCGGGCGCGTTTTTCGCGGGCAATAGACAGGAGGTGCTCGCCAATTGATGCGGAGCGGAACGAGGTGGTTGCGCCGATAATGGCGGGGTTAACTTATTCCCCGTACCCCTCGACTAACCCAAGTCGGCTGCGCGCCCGCTCCCACCGGTCCCGCGTCTTGTCCGCCTGCAACTCGGATCTCCGCATGAAGATTCTGCGCCGGCCTCAGTTCAGCAACGTCTGGCTCTTCGGAGCCGTCCTCGCCTGGTCTGTCCTGTTCCTCGCCTGCACCAGCGTCACCCGCACCGTCGTCGCACCGACGACGATTGCCGGCGCGACGTATGTCGGGAGCGCAGAGTGCGCGACCTGCCACAGCGAAACGGTGGACGGGTTCAAACACGCCACGCACGCCAACCTCTCGATTGCGGGCGCGCAGGGCGTCGATCCGTCCTGCGAATCGTGTCACGGCGCGGGCAGCAAGCACGTGCAGGCCGGCGGCGGCCGCGGCGTGTTCATCGTGAATCCCGGCAAAGAGCCCGAGACGTGTTTCCAATGCCACCTCGACAAACGCGGCGAGTTCAACCTGCCGCACGCGCATCCGGTGATCGCCGGCAAGGTCTCGTGCACCGATTGCCACAATCCCCACAAGGGCCGCGCGATCGACAACTCCGCCGCGGCGCTCGGCAACGAGAATCAGACCTGCACCAAGTGCCACACCGCGCAGGCTGGACCGTATGTGTTCAAACACAACGCCATGGTCGAGGGCTGCACCTCGTGCCACAACCCGCACGGCTCCGTGAACCAGAAGATGCTCGTCGCGCGCGACGCGAACCTCTGCCTGCGCTGCCACCTCGAGCATCCGGCCACGCTCAAGAACACGGCCACCGGCCAGCCGGGCTTTGTGGGCGACGGCAAGATCGTCGTCGGTGGGGAGGACCACCGCACGCGTCTCCAGAACGGCACCTGCTGGGTGTCCGGCTGCCACGAGGCCGTGCACGGCTCCAACTCCAGCAAGCCCCTGCGCTACTAACCCCGAACCCCGCCGCCCATGAACGCATTTCCTTTTTCACTGCGTCGTAGCGCCTGCCTTTTCACCTGCCTCGGGTTCGCCGCCACCGCGGGGCGCCTGAGCGCGGCCGATTCGGAGACCGATCCGTTTCAGGCGTATTCGAGCTACATCAAGGTCTCCGGCCAATCCGCCGCGATCACCGGCAACGACGCCGCTTACGCGACCCGCCGGCAGACAAGCCCCGACGGCAGCGCCGGCATCGAGGACCTGCACCTCTCGCGCGATCTCGATCCCAACACCGCGCTCACCATCGACGGCCGCGCGCTGTTCGGCGACGGCGATTACCTCGCGAAGGTGAATCTCACCCGCAACGAGGTCGGCTCCGTCGAGGTCGGCTACAAGCGGTTCCGCACCTTCTACGACGGCATCGGCGGTTTCTTCCCGCACAATTCCTACTGGCAACCGCTCGCGCAGGAAGAGCTGCACACCGACCGCGGCAACCTCTGGGCCGAGGTCAAGATCGCCCGCCCGAACGCGCCGGTTTTCCAACTGCGTTTCAGCGACGAGCGGCGCACCGGCGAGAAGGATTCCACGATCTGGGGCGACACCGATTTCACCGGAGTCCCGATCTGGAACAAGAGCGCGCTCAACCCGTACTCCTCGAACCGGAAGCTCGTTCCCTCGTACATCGAGCTCAACGAGCGGCTGCGCACCTACCTGGCCTCCGTCAGCCACACGATCGGGAAGACCAGCTTCGTGATCTCGATCGTGCGCGCCGAGACGGACAACACCGACACGCGCTGGATCAATCGTTATCCCGGCGAGGTGAAACCGTATCCAGCGATCCCCACCTCCGCTTCTTCGCCGAACATCCTCATCGCGCCCGAGCAGGCGAACAACGCCATCTACGGCTTCGATGAGCAGTCCGTCGAGAGCTACTCCACCACAGTGTCGGGGGAATTCGAGACGCGCCTCACCGACCGCCTCTCGGTCTTTGGCGGCGTGCGCCACCAGACCATCTCCGCCGATCTCGGCACCGACCGTGAGCTGACCACCGACATCATGACCGCCACCGGCAAGGTGAGCGCGGTCGGCGCGTTCAGCGTCGGCACGAGCGGCAGCCCCAGTCGCCCGCCGTACTCGTTCACCTCGCGCGATGGCCACGCCACCGAGAAGATCCTCTCCGCGAACTGCGGCGTGCGAGTCGAGCCGGTGAAGGCGTTGTTCGTCACGCTCGCCCTCAAGGGCGAGGACTCGAGCTCCGAGGCCCGCATGCAGGCCGACTATATCAACACGAAAGTCGTGCTCGGCACCGGAGCGGTCTCGAACGTGCCGGTCTTCACCAACAACACCAGCGAGACCAACGAGACCGCGTGGACCCCCGAGATCGATGTCCGCTATTCCGGCATCAAGAACCTCAGCCTCTACGCGAACTTCGACTACCGGCACGTCTCCGGCGACGAGACGGCGTACAACGGCGCTGTCACCACCTCCGGCTCCGGCACCGCCGGCACCGTGATCGCCGGCGCCCCGATCACCGCCGAGGACAACACCGGCGAGAACCACGGCCACTACAAGATCGGCGCGAACTGGAACGCCTGCTCGGCGCTCACGCTGCGCAGCGAGCTCTTCTACCGCGATCACCGGAACTCGTTTGCCGACATCGCGAGCACCGATGCGTACATCGTCGGCTACCGCTACCGCGGCTGGAAGGTTTCCGGCATCCTGCGGCCGTTGCCGGGCCTCACGTTCACCACGCGCTACGTGCAGCAGGTCGGCGAGGCCGATGTGCGCGCCGACCAGACCGACGCCACTCACTATGCCGGCGTCGGCTACTACGACTCGATGGACTCGCGCAACCACCTCATCGGCGAGACCATCGACTGGGCGCCCACCAAGCAGCTCTACTTCCAGGCCAACCTCAACGTCGTCTTCGCCACGCTGCGCACCGCGTACCCGAGCGCTGGAGGCGCCGCCAACGCCGTGCTCCGCAACGCCGACAACAACTACTGGAACGCCAGCTTCGTTTCCGGTTTCGCCGTCGGCCCGTCGACCAACCTCGAGCTTCAGGCCGCGTTCTACCGCGCCGACAATTATCAGTCGTCGATGGTGGTCAGCGTGCCGTACGGCGCCGAGGCCAAGGAATCCAGCGTCGCCGTCGCTGTGAAGCACGCCTTCACCGACCGCCTCCGCGGCACGCTCAAGGTCGGCTACTTCGACCGGCAGAACGTCACCACCGGCGGCTTCACGAACTTCCGCGGCCCGATGGCCTACCTGTCGTTGGAGCACGCGCTCTGAGCTGCGAAACCACCTCGAACCAGTACTGTCGACAACACCATGAAACTGACCACCACCGCTCTACTCGGCATCTCCGTCTTCGGCCTCGCGGCCTCGCTCGGCGCCGCCACGCCCCAGGAGAACTGGGACCTCCACTGCGCCAAGTGCCACGCCGCCGACGGCTCCGGCAGCACCAAGATCGGACAGAAGCTGAAGCTGAAGGACTATTCCAAGAAGGACACGCAGAAGGCGTTCACTGACGAGGAGGCGCTGACGATCATCCGTGACGGCAAGAAGGACGCCGCCGGCAAGATGACCATGAACCCCTACGCCGAGAAACTCTCCCCCGAGGAGATGCAGGCGTTGGTGGGATTCGTGCGCGGACTCGCCAAGGAATGATTCGAACCGGAGGCCTGCCGATCGCGCGCCTCCGGTCCCCTCCGCACACGGCCCGGCCGTGAGGCGAAACGCGATCAAGCCGCCGGGCCACCGACCGATGATTGGAGCCCGGCTTTCTTGTGCCGGGAACGATGCGGCAACCGGTCCACAGATGAAAACAATGACCTTCGGTCGGCGACTCGCGCTGGGTTTCGGCGCCGTGTTGACGCTCCTGGCCCTCTCCGGCGCGTTGACGGTTTGGAGCATGCGTGCCGGCTCCGCCCGCGCTCTCGCGGTGCGCGACGCGTACGTCCGGCAATCAGCGCTGGCGCAGCGGATCGAGCGCGATGTCACCGCCGCTCGCCTACAGTTCATCTACCACATCTACGCGTACCGTGCTGGTGCGTGGGAGAAGGGCCGCGAGGCGCTTGCCGCCGTCGAGCGCGACACCGCCGCCCTGGGTGAACTCGTCACGCAGCGCCCCGAGCTTCGCGGAAGCGAGCCCGCGCTCCAGACCTTGGCGGAGAGTCTCCGCAGCTACGTCGAGTTCGCCGACGCGGCCAAAACGCTCCGCGTCCAGTTCAACACCGCCCGCTCGCGCTTCGAATCGGGCTGCGACGACGTGCTGGGACACGTCGACGCGCTCTTGGAAACCGAGCGCAACCCGCCTGCCGCCGATCGCGGCGCACCGGCGGAGAACACCGCCAACCAGCTCGCCCGCTCCGCCGCGTGGGGCGAGATCGCCTCCCTCACGCGCGACGCGCATCGCCATACGAGCGTGGCGTTGTTCGATCGTGACCTTGCGATGGTCGCGGAAGGAGGCGCAGCGGTGGAGGAACTGCTGGCGAAGATCGCCGAGGCGGAACCGCTGGCCCACGATCCGGCCCGCGCGGCGCAGCTGCGCGACCTCCGCGCCGCCGCGACCACGTTTCTCACCGCCGCCAACGACCTCTCCGCGCTGCTCGGCCGCGAAACCGAGCACGCCCGCGCCTGGACCGGCGCCGGCGCGGCACTCTTGAGCGCCACCTCCGCCTTGGTGGATGAGGGCAATGCCGAGACGGAACGTTCTGCCGGCGGAGTCGTCGACGCCCTCAAGCAGGGCACGACGATCGTGTTCGCCGGCGTGCTCGTCTGCGTGGCGGCCGGTGTGCTCGTATCCTCGATTCTGGGGCGAAGGCTTTCCCGCGCGCTGCGGCGCATCGCCGAGGCGTTGACGACCGGCGCGGAAAACTCCGCCGCCACCGCGCGGACCGTTTCCGAATCGAGCCGCAGCCTCGCGGAGGGCGCGAGCGCGCAGGCCGCCTCGTTGGAGGAGACCAGCGCCTCGCTCGAGGTCATGTCCGCCACCGCCAAGCGTAACGTCGAGCATGCGGCCGCCACACGCGAGTTGGCGGGCGCCGCCCGCGCCGCGGCGGAGGCGGGTGCGACGAGCGCGCGCGAACTGGCCGAAGCGATGGAGGCGATCCGCTCCTCGAGCGACGAGATCACGCGGATCATCCGCACGATCGACGAGATCGCCTCCCAGACGAACATCCTCGCTCTGAACGCCGCGGTCGAAGCCGCCCGCGCGGGCGAGGCTGGCGCCGGTTTTTCCGTCGTCGCCGAGGAGGTCCGCAGCCTCGCGCAGCGCAGCGCCACGGCCGCCCGCGATTCCGCGGGCAAGATCGAGGCGGCAAACGCGGTGAGCGCGCGCGGTGCCGCGATCTCGGGCAGGGTTGGCGAGTTGCTGCAGACGATCCACGGGCACGTCGCGAAAGTGAGCGAGCTGGTGGCGCAAATGGCGTCCGCCAACTCGGAGCAGGATGAGAGCCTGCGTCAGCTCAACCAAGCGATCGCCCAGATGGACAAGATCACCCAAGCCGGAGCGGCCAGCTCCGAGGAGACCGCCGCTGCCGCGCAAGAGATGAGCGCACAGGGTACCGGGTTGCTGGACACGGTGCAGGAGCTCGATCTGCTCGTCGGCCGAGTGGGTGCGCAGCGCGCCGGCGCCGCTCTCTCGCCGGCGGACAAGGCTCCGTCTGCGGCGTGCGCGGTGCAGGCGAGCGGAGTCGCACCGCGCCAAGGCTGAGCGCCGGCCTGCTGATCGCATGAAACGGCTGCTCGCCTGCGCGTTATTGTTGTTCGGCGTCTGGTTCTGCGCGCGCCCGCAACCCGCGGCGCGCTGGGCGGGGCGGCCGGCGACGGTGGTCACGCAGAACGCGGATCGCCTCCCGGCGCCGTGGGCGGCGCACGGTTGCATGTTCACGCCGTTGGCGCGCTTCGAGGCTCAGGCGGTGGTGCTCTCGCGCGAGCGCTACTACTTCGATCGCGGCGCGAAGCTCTCTCCGATCGACCTGGCGCTCGGCTGGGGACCGATGGCCGAGGCGGCCACGATCAATGCGCTGCGGATTTCGCAGGATCACCGCTGGTACCAATATCGGTGGTCGGGCGAGCCGCCGATCGCGCCCGAGACGATCATCCGCTCGTCGGCGAACATGAACCTGATCCCGGCCAATGATCAGGTGCGCGTCGAGTTGTTGGCGGTTCGCCGGCACGAGCTTGTCGAGATCGCGGGCTATCTGGTCGAGGTGCGCAGTGCCGACGGCTCGCATTGGCGCAGTTCGACGAGCCGCGAGGACTCGGGCGGCGGTTCGTGCGAGGTGGTGTGGGTCGAGCGCGTGGCGAGCCGGAGATTGTAGGTGGTGGCCGATATCTTGACATCGAGGTAATCGGCCGCATCCCTCCTTGCCGTGCCCAGCCCGCCGCCGATCACACCCGAGCGCCTGTACCTGATTTTGTGGAAGGCATTCTACGCCGTGGAGGCGCACGACCGGCGCAGTATTCGGGAGTTGGGGTTCGCGTCGGACAGCGACTTCGCGCTGCTCGAGGCGCTCTACGCGAAGGGTGCGCTGCCGGTGAACACGCTTGGCCGGAAACTGCTGCTCACGAGCGGCTCGATCACGACTGCGGTGGACCGGGCCGTGAAGCAGGGCTGGGTGCGCCGCACGGCGGATCCGGCGGACAAGCGCGTTGCGCTCGTCGAGCTCACGGATTGCGGACGCGAGCGGGCGCGGCAGGCCCTGCGCGTGCATTTCAGGAACCTCGCGGGCGTGATGGGCGGCCTTGAACCTGGCGAGCAGGCGCAACTGGCCGCACTGCTCCGCAAGCTCGGCAAACACGCGCAACAGCTCGCGGAGAACGTTTGAGCCGCTCCCCAGTTCCCGCGCCGCGGAGCACCTACTCGACCGGCACTGTGGGTGGCGGCTCGTCCGGCAACGGCGGCGCTTCCACAGCCGGCGCGGGCGTGCTCCGCGCCTCGGGCGCGACGGGTGGAAGATCTTCGGCCACGGGCAGGTATTCGAGCCGGGCGGGCGGGGCGCGGTGGGTTTGTGCCCAGTTGGTAAGCACATCGACGGCTTCGGCGAGCGGGACGGGGCGCGCGTCGGGATCGTCGGCGCCGGGCGTGGGCTGGAACCACAGGACGGGCACCACGCTCTCGGCGTTCGCGGAGGCGCGCGCCCGGTCGTGGTAATCGATCACGCTGCGTGCGGTGCCGACGCCGAAGAGGAAGAGGATCGGGCCGCGCGGTTGGCCGTCGCTTTTCAGACGCAGCGCGCGCGGATCGCGCAGCTCGAGCTGCGGGTCGCGCGCGAGGAAGGCATGGAACTCGTCGGAGTGCCGCTCGGCCATGAGCACCGCGATGAGGCCGCCCATGCCGTCGCCCGCGATGATCGTCAGCGGCGATGAGCCGAGTTCGGAGGCGAGGTGTTCGCGCAGCGCGCGCAGGTCCTCGATTGCATCGATCAGGATCGGCCCAGTGCGGCGATAGCTGGTGGTCGCGAGCGCCCAGCCTGCCGCGAGCAGCGCCGCGTGGTCGGGCTCGGTCTCATCGAGCGCGGCCACGAGCGGTGCCGGCGCGTGGCGGCGGTCGGGCGCTTCGATCAGGAGGCGGCCGTTCCAGTTTTCCGGAACCAGCGCGGCCCAGCGGGCGCCGACGATTTCACCCTGCAATCGTCGCGCCGGATCGGCATCGGCGCGGGCGGGCAGCAAGCAGAACGACGCCAGCCAGAGGCAGAGGGCGAAGGGGCGAGGGTGCATTGGGCGGGAGGAGGACCGCGGTGCGACAGCAATGGCCGGCTGTGGTGCCATTTCCAAGTCCGGAGCGGCGGGAAAAAATGGCGGCCGGTTCGCAAAACTCCCGCTCAGGCCCACGTTGTTTTGTCCGATTGAGCAGTAGGGCCGGCCTCGCCGGTCATGTCTGAAGACAGGGTTCCTTTTCTGAGCGGCCGTCCCTACGGCTAGGTTGCGGCAGGTCGAGACGGCCGCATCCCGAAAGTTCGAAAGGTTCGGTTTCAGCTGACTGCGGTAGATTGAGCGAAGAAGCGCAGGAGCGGTGCGCTGGCATGCCGCGCGCTGTTCCTCGAGGAGAACGGGCCGGTGCGACTCCACCTCGCGGTGGGGATGTGCCGGCAGGACACGCACCATCAACGCCGGAATTCAGGAGCGACTTCCCATGAAGATTTCCATGCTGCTCGCCATTCATCAACGCCTCGTGCAGCACGCGCGCCTCGCCAACTTGGCGTGCGCCTACGCGACGCTCCGCTGTTTCGCCGTGCGGGTTCGCCGCGCTCGCCTGCACGGCGCCGTGACCCTTTGCCAACCGGATGCCACCCGCGGGCGCAACTGGGCGGAGCTCACCGCGCTCGAAGGCTCGCAGGCGCAGCTTGAGGAGCTGTTCACCGACGAGGACCTGATGGAGCTGGCCGACTCGATCGCGTTCGCGCGCGGCGTGTCCGGGCTCGAGATCGATTTCAGAATCGAGGAAATGGATGCCGAGTTTGTCCGGCCACTCGAGGGCGCGCTTCGGCGCGCAGGCGTGGCGCTCGATCTTCCGGCCGAGGCGTACGACGACTGGGCCAGCGAGGTTGTCGAAAACTACGATGGCTTCGCCGACGATGCCGAAGGCGGCAGCGACCGCGGTTGATGACGCGGAGGCCGCGCGCGCCCGTTGACGGGGCGCGGCGCGGCCGTTTGCTTCGGCCCGTGAATGCCCGCGGACTCGAAAGCCTGCAACGCCTCGTGCTGCCGGACGGCTGGCAGGCGCAGGGCATCACGGCGCTCAAGGCCGGCCGCGACGTGATCCTCGACGCGCCGACGGGCGCGGGGAAGACGTTCGTCTTCGAAAAGTTTGCCGAGGCGACGAGTTTCGCGCGGCCGGCAATCTACACCGTGCCCACGCGCGCCCTCGCCAACGACAAATACGCCGAGTGGCGCGCGCGCGGCTGGAAGGTCGGCATCGTGACGGGAGACCTCACGATCGCGCCGGAATCGCCGGTGGTGGTCGCGACACTCGAGGCGGTCCAGACGCAGCTGCGCGAAGGCGGCCGCTGGAGTTTTCTCGCGGTCGATGAGTATCAGTGGCTGAGCGACCCGCATCGCGGGAACCACTATGAAGGCGTGCTCGCGGCGCTGCCCCGCTCCGTGCAGTTGCTGCTTCTCAGCGGCTCCGTGGCGAACCCGAACGACGTCGCCACCTGGCTGCGGCGGCTCGGCCGCACGGTGGAGCTGATCCGGCATCGCGAGCGCCCGGTGCCGTTGGAGGAGATCGAGGTCGACGACCTCACGCGCGGGCTGCCGGCGGAGATCCAGGGCTTCTGGTCGCGGCGGCTGGCGGGTGCGCTCCGCGAGGGGCTCGGACCCGTGTTGGTGTTTGCGCCGCAACGACAGGAGGCGGAACGGCTGGCGCGGCAGTTCGCGCGCGAGTTGCCGCAGCCCGACCCGCTCACACTCACGCCGGAGCAGGAGCAGGCGCTCGGGCCGCAACTGGCGAAGCTCGTGCGGGCGAGGGTCGCGTTCCACCACAGCGGGCTCACCTACGCGCAACGTGCCGGCGTGATCGAGCCGCTCGCGAAGGCCGGGCAACTGCGCGCTGTGGTTGCGACGCTCGGCCTGAGCGCGGGGATCAACTTCTCGCTTCGCTCGGTGATGGTCACGGCGAGCCATTACCGTCACGACAACATCGAGCACGAGATCGAGCCGAGCGAGCTGCTGCAGATGATCGGCCGGGCTGGTCGCCGCGGGCTGGACGACACCGGCTACGTGCTCACGAGCCAGAAATCGCCGCGGATGGCGCGAGCGCATGCGGAGAAGCTCCGCCGCGCGGCGCCGCTGCCGTGGGCGGTGTTGCTCCGTGAGTTTCGCGCCGGGCGCTCCGCGGCGGAAATCGCGGCGAACTCGGCCGGCCGGTTCTTTACGGAGGAGCCGATCGTGTTCGGCATCGAGGACTCGGCGGAACACGCGCCGGACGTTTTCCCGTGCCGTTTACGTACGGATACGGGACGGGCGCGGCTGGTGCGCCGCGAGCGGAACCCGGCGGAGCTCTGCCGAACCTGCCCGTGGCAGCGCGTGTGCCTCGCGCTCTCGCCCGAGCCCACGTTGTTCTGGCAATGGCAACGGCTCGGCGTGCTCGACCGCGAGCTGCGGTTGACGCCGCGCGGGGAGATCGTGGCGGCGTTCGCCGGACCGGAGGGCTTGGCGGTCGCCGCAGCGTTGGAGGATCCGCGTTACGCGCTCGACGATCTCGTCTTCGACTTGGCGAACCTGTTCGCGAGCGACCGTTTCTCGGGAACGAATCCGCGTTGGCTCGGCCGGCTCGCGGCCGTGTGCGAGCGGACCTACCGGCGCAGCGAAGCCGAGGGTTTCCTCGTGCGTGGCGTGCCGCCGAACTACGGCAGCGGCGCGGCGGAGATCGTGCGCGAAGTGGTGGCGCACGGGGCCACCGCGCGCGAGGCGATGGCGGAGGCGGAGCAGGCCGGGCGCGGCGATCTCGACCGGTTGTTGATCGAGTGGCGCAGTCTCCTCAAACAACTCGCGGCGGCGGAGCCGTTGAAGATTGCGGGGGCCGCGCAGCTCGAAACGGAAGCCGCGTCTGCCTCGGGAAACGAGGCCGCGGCGCGCGTGGAGCGAGAAGTGCGGGCGCGTGGCGGGCGGCGTCACGGTCGCCGGCCGCTGCCGCACCCTAACTCGCCCGAAGCGCAGCGCGCGCTCGGCGTCCGCTGGGACAAGCTGCGGGAGAAGGCGCAGGAATTATTGGCCCGGCTGCCGCGGGCGGTGCTCCCGGAGTTGCCGTCGCTCACGGTCGACCAGCGGCGACCGGTGAGTCACCGGTTGGTGCAGGGCGGGCCGCGTCTGCCGTTGCCGCCCGAGATGCCGACAAGGGTGGTGCGGCCGGCTTAGGTCCGGTGTTTCACTCGCAACGGAAGCCGCCGAGGTTTTCGACTCCGTGTGGCGGATCGCCACTTGGCGAGTGTCGCTACGGCGCCCCGATTTCCCCTCGATCGGGAGAGTGAAACGTGCGGCCTAGTTCACGAACTCCGGCGCAGGAGAGTGCAACGCGCGCAGGAAGCGGTCGGGCGATTCCGGGAAGAGCGAGAGCTGCTGGCGCGCGCCGCCCTGGTTGCGGAAGGTGATGATGCACTCGAGGCCGTGCGGGACTCGTCGCGCGGCGACCCGCTCGATCGAGTCGAGCGCGATGCGGTGGCAGAGATCGACCTGTTCTGCGACGAGCGCGAAAGGGTAGGCGACATCGACCAGTAACCGATCATCGGTGACGGTGAGCTCGACGCTGCGCGCGATGCCGCCGAGCTGCGTGATCAGGCTGCGGTGGGAGTAGCCCGAGGCGCGGTGCTCGGAGTGGACGATGGTGTTCTCCGGAGATTGGCGGAGCGAGCGCTTGCGTGCGCAGCAGCGACGCCAGCACGATATGATCAAGGCGACAGACAGGAGGGCGGCGGCGCCGCCGGCGAGGAAGACCCAAGTGGGCATGGGCAATTGTGGGGTTGGGGTGCGGTGATTCGGAAAGAAACGGCGGCGGCTGGCAAGCGCGCAGCGAAGCGGAAATCGTGAGATCCACAGCGGCGGAGCGGTCGGCGTTCGTTCGCGGCGTTCGTGGGCTCGCCAATTGCTTCGCGCCGTCAAAAGATCGCGACATGAAGCGCCCACTAGTTTCAGTCCTCCTCCTTGCCTGCTGCGGCCTCGCGTCGGCAGCCGAACCGGCCGCGATACGGTGCGAGGCGTCGCCTTATCCGACGATCGGCTCGATCGAGCGACTCGATCCGGCGCTCGATGCGGTGCTGGCGGCGGATGCGCCCATCGAAGTGCTGGCGGAGAATTTCCGCTGGTCGGAAGGGCCGGTGTGGCGGCCGGCCACGGGCGATCTGTTGTTTAGCGATGTGCCCGCGAACACCGTCTATCGCTGGCGCGAGGCGAGCGGGGCGGAGGTCTACCTCGCTCCGAGCGGCGACACCGGAACGGTGGCGGGTTCATCAGGCGAGGGCGCCAACGGCCTCGCACTTGATGCGGCTGGCCGGTTGGTACTCTGCCAACATGGTGATCGGCGAGTCGCGCGGCTGGGAGCCGATGGAAAAAGCTTTGAAGTGCTCGCGGAGCGTTTCGAAGGGAAACGGTTCAACAGCCCGAACGATCTCTGCTTCGATCACGCTGGTAACCTTTTCTTCACCGATCCGCCGTACGGACTCGCCCGCAACGCCACATCCGAACTCGGCTTCAGCGGCGTGTTCCGCCGTGCGTGCGACGGCGCGGTCACGTTGCTGAGTCGCGAGCTGGACCGGCCCAACGGCATCGCCTTGTCGCCGGACGAGAAGACGCTGTACGTCGCCAACTCCGGCGAGCGGACGTTCGTGGCGGCCTTCGAGCTGCACGCCGACGGCAGCGTAGGGCCGGTGCGGGTCTTGTTCGATGGGACACCGCTACGGAATGGAGGCCGGGCGGGCTTGATGGACGGCCTGAAGGTGGACACATCGGGAAATCTCTGGGCCACAGGACCGGGTGGAGTGCTGATTCTGTCAGCGGAGGGAAAACACCTCGGGACGATTTTGACCACCGGGCCGACGGCAAACTGCAGCTTCGGCGGAGCGGGCGGGACGCTGCTCTTCATCACCTCGAACAACCGCCTGCTGCGCGTTGCAACTCGCACCCGGGGCGCGGGATATTGAGGCGGAGCTTCAGGTCGCGTTTTGCGCCAGAGCGGATTCCCACAGCGGAGATTTGTCGCCGCGGCCCGCGACTGATTTCCGGTGCAGTATCGCGAATCCTTGGCGGCCCACGGTTTCTCGACGTTGCTGCCTGATGAGCAACCTCGCCTCCCCTTGGTAATATCTCCGGCACGGCTTAGTCTACAATCTCCGGGGATCCATCCGGGGAACTGGAAAACGGCAAGCCGCTTGATTTTTTGGCATTTACGAAAGCAGAAGAGCTGGCTTGTTTCGTGCTCGTCGGTCCCCAATCGGCCCACTCCGTTTACGGGCCTTCGTACAAACCAGCACTGGAGAAACAATGAACATGCCCACGATTCGTCAGTCGGGGCGGATGCTCGCACTCGCGTGCGGCGCCATCTCGCCCTTGTTCCTAACGGCTGTTCTGCACGCGCAAGCAGCTGCGGACACCGTACCTACCACACCAGCGACCCCCGAAACGCCCTCAACGACGGACCCGGATGTCGTCGTTCTGGATAAGTTCGAAGTAACTGGTTCCTACATCCCTTACGCTTCAGATCTGCCGGCGAATCCTGTCACGGTGATCAGCGCCGCCGATATCGTGGCTTCCGGCGCATCCGGAGACCTTCTTGAGGTGATGCGCAAGACGGTTCCGCAGTTCGTGGGCAACGGAAATATCGGTTCCTCGAACTCCAATATTGCAGGCGGCAGCACAAACGGTGGGCGCCAGGTCCTGCTTCGTAACACCGCCACGCTGGTGTTGATCAATGGACGCCGAGCGGCGTTTGCGCCGGTGGCCGCGACCGGCGGATTCAACTTCGTCGATGTGAATGCGATTCCAGTCTCAGCGGTCGAGCGCGTGGAGATCCTTACTGATGGCGCCTCCGCGACCTACGGTTCGGATGCCGTGGCGGGGGTGGTGAACGTCATCCTCAAGAAGGACTACAAAGGCGCTGAAACCTCGGCGCGCTACTCTTATGCGAAGGGTGTCGACGGGAATACATGGGAGGACCGCGCGGTGAGCTTCACTGCTGGTCTAGCCAATTCCAAAACGGGCACCTCCGTCACGATCAGCGCCGAGTGGCAGAAGTCAGATCCTCTCTTCCAGAAGGACCGCTCGTTCACGCAAGACCAGACGGGAAAGACGGTGAACTTCCCGGGCGTTGTCAGCGATGATTCCGACGTTGGTTACCTTTATCTTCTGAAGCCCGGTATGGATGCTCC
This sequence comes from Opitutaceae bacterium, assembly GCA_035298965.1. Classification (GTDB taxonomy): domain Bacteria; phylum Verrucomicrobiota; class Verrucomicrobiia; order Opitutales; family Opitutaceae; genus CAJCBL01. The sequence goes on from DATGXO010000009.1 coordinate 17,599, forward strand.
GCCAGCCAAGAGCGACAAATCCATCGCTGAATTGGCAGCCGAGGGATATTACCTCGGGCCGGATGAAACCGGCGACCTTGTGGCGTCCTATTTCAACCTCTCGCCGTACGTCACGCTCATGATGAGCAACGAGCGGAAGGCCTTGGTGGCGGAGATCCGCCAGAAGCTGGCTTCACACCACGAGCTGTTTGGTGACCTGATGTTTGCGCGCACCAAAACGTTCTACCAACTCGCGGCGCAGCCGATCGGCTTGTACTCTGTCTATGGCGATCCCGAAGACCCGCAGAATCCGTCCAGTGAGGTGCTTTGGCCGGCCAATCGGTTGGTTTCTCACCCCCGTCAATACTACAGCAACACGGATTCTTACCGTGCTGTGGTCGGTTTGAAGGGTGATATCACCGATAATCTCCAGTACGAGACCGCGATCGACTACAACTATGTCGATCAACATTACTTCAATCGCAACGTCCTTGATCGCGAGGCGCTCGCCGATGCGATCTTCGGCGGCAAGATCAACATGTTCGCCCGAAATCAGGACGCTGCGGCCACGCAGGCCAATGTCTTCGGCGTGGCGACGTCTAAGAACCTCAGTTCTCTATTTACCTACGATGCTCGCGTGAGCGGCAACGTGCCGTACCTCACCCTGCCTGGTGGTGCCGTGCAGTTTGCCGCAGGGTTCGAGTTCCGGCGTGAGACGCTCTCGGCCACGCCTGATTTGGGCAGTTATCTGGTAAGCGATCGCTCGGTGGTTAATCCGCTCACTGGAGCTTCGCTCTTTGGCAAGCCCGCGCGCTGGGAAGGCGCGACCTCCCAGAATCCGTTCTCGACCAGCCGAAAGATCGCTTCCGAGTTTATTGAAGTGCGCGCCCCGATCGTAGGTAAGGATCAGAAGATCCCCGGCCTCTATACCTTGGAACTCAACGCGGCCGGCCGTTACGAGAACTATGTCCACAGCACTGAGGATCCGCTTGTTCCGAAGGTGTCGCTGCGCTACCTGCCATTCGACGATCAGTTCGCGATCCGCGCCTCGTTCGGAAAATCCTTCACTGCTCCCGATCTGTACAATCTCTACGGACCGACCGGTGTTGGTTATACATCTTCGTTGACCGGCTTCGCCACGTACAATCCGGCCAATCCATCGCAGCCGATCATCAAAAACCTTCGTCAGGCGAACTCGGGAACGCCCTCCAATCCGAACCTCAAGCCGCGCAACGGCAAGATGTACAACTTAGGTTCAGTTTGGACACCCCGTGCCATCAAAGGCCTCATGGTCGAAGCCGGCTATTTTTGGTCCAAGGAGACCGATTTCATCACGAGCATCGGTAGCCGCAACATCCTGCAGGATGTTGAGCTCAACGGCGCCAATTCCGAGTACGTGAACCTCGTCTCGTTCAACTCGTTCGCCGGCCCGCATCCGACGGGCCCCGGTCAAATCTCTGGTACGAATATCAACAGGATTTATGTGATGAACCAGCTGATCAACGCCGGTGAGGCCACGCAGGACGGCATGGACCTTAAGGTCAACTATTCGCGGGACTTTGTCGGCTTCGGCAACCTCAATGCGTCAATCTCTGGTCTTTGGTATCGTAGCTACAAAGTCGACGGGTTTGAGACGGTCGGATTGACTTCCGAGAGTAACGGAACGATTCCACGTTATCAGCTCTACTCACGCCTCGATTATTCTCGTAATAACTACCTCGCTGGGCTCGGTGTCAGCTATTTCCCGCCGGTTTGGGAATACTACAGCGGCGAGCGGCAGGAACGTGTCGCTGGCTATCCCTCGCTCGATCTTTACGTCGGTTACAAATTCGACGATCGCTGGTCGAAATGGCTCGATGGTTTTGAGGTCCGCATTGGTGTGGATAATGTTTCGAACCGCAAGCCGCCGATGTCACTGGTCGTAAATTCTGATGCCGGCTACGATCAGGGTGCGTATGGCAGCTCGGCCACGTATGGCCGAGTCTGGACATTCTTTGCCCGCAAGAGATTTTGATTAGCACGGCGGAATTGATTCGCCAATCACAAGGGCCGGCATGCGCCGGCCCTTTCTTATTGGGCTAGACGGATGGCGCTGAACTTGCCGTCCGACGCGAGTTGTGACCGCTCGTCCTTTCGTGGCTTGCCTGGGATGGGGCCGTTTCTGTATCGATTTCTCATGCGCACGATATTGGCGAGTAGTTTTGTGTTCATGGGCATCGCGGGATTTGCGGCGGCCGAAGAGGCGCCGATCCCGCTCGAGAATTTCTTCGAGGCGCCAGCGATGATTTCGCCGCGCCTCTCGGAAGACGGCAGCCGGCTGCTGATGCTGGTCCGTGGTGAAAGCCGCAAGCGTTGCATCGCGACGTTCGATTTGACCACCGGCGAGGCCAAGATCGTGTTTGTGCCGAATGACTACGATGTCGAGTACGCCTTCTGGAAGGCTGACCGCATCGTGTTCGGCGGCGAGGCCGGCGGCAACGAGTCGATGGCGATGCGATCGATCAAGGCCGACGGCAGCGGTCTGGTCGATCTGAGCGAGTCTATTCGGAAATACCGCGGTTTTGATGGTGCTGTTGGCGCCGGTGTCGCCTCCCGATTGCCGGATGATCCGGAGAACGTGCTGATCTTTGGCTATGGAGCGGAGCGAGACCATACCGGGCGTTTCGTGCCAGTGGGCGATCCTGGCGTGTATCGTCTCAACGTTCGCAACGGCCGCCGTGAGCTGGTGGAAGCGGTAGGTCTCACCGATCTCGGCCTCCTCGTGGATAGCCGGACCGGCCTGGTCTTTGGTCGCGAGCGCCAGTCCGGCGCGGTGAAAACCATCGAGTTGCGGCTCACCGGCTCCAGCCGCTACGTCGAAGTGGCGCGCACGGATGCTGCGCACGATCCTTGGTCCGCCATCGGCCTCACTGCCGATGGCACGCGACTGATCGCAATCAATCGATCACTGGATACCTACGACCGCGGGGCACTCCTTGAGCTCGACATGGCGACAGGCAAGCCGGGCAAGGTGCTGTTCGAGCCGCCTGCCGGCGAGATCGATGGGGCGATTATGACTGACGGAGGTGAGCTGGTCGGAGTTCAGTACTCCGACCAGTACCCGCATTCGGAGTGGTTCTCGCAGAAATGGGGACAGATGTACGCGTCGTTGAGTGCGACATTCCGAGGGGAATATGTCCGCATCACCGACCATGACCGCAGTGAAACCAAGTTCGTGGTGTTGGTGCGGAGCGACCGTAATCCGGGTGCCTATTATTTCTATGATGCGACCAAGAACCGCTTGGTGGCTCTCGGGAAGATCTACCCCAAGATCGATCCATCAAGGATGGCTGGACGCCATCCGTTCACCTTTACAGCGCGTGATGGATTGAAGATCCAAGGCTACCTTACCATTCCGCTTGGGCGGGAGAAGCAGCCGAATCCACTGATCGTGCACCCTCACGGCGGCCCGTTCGGCATCCGGGACGACTGGGAGTATGATGACGAATCCCAGTTCTATGCTAGCCGCGGTTACACCGTGATGCAGGTGAACTACCGCGGTTCTGGCGGTTACGGGGAGAAGTTCATGCGCGCCGGCATGAAGCAATGGGGCCGCACCATGCAGGATGACCTCACCGATGCTGTCGACTGGGCCATTGCCCAAAAACTGACTACGCCCGACAAGGTGGGAATCGTTGGCGCGAGCTATGGTGGTTACGCCGTGTTGGCCGGTTTGGTCTACACTCCGGAGAAATATTGTCTCGGGGTGAACTACGTCGGTGTTTCGGATCTGCGAATCCAGGTCGATCCGAAGACCTACGAACGCGGTCGCGGCTTCAGGGAATGGGCCAAGGCATGGATTGGCAGCGATTCGGACGACCTCAAAGCGCGCTCTCCTGTGGAGTTTGTAGAGCGGATCCGTGTTCCACTCCTGAACGCCTACGGGGAAAACGACCCCCGTGTCGATATCGAGCACTGGCGCAGGCTGGAGCGCGAGCTCAAGAAACACCACAAGAACTACACGATTTTCCGTGAGGAGGATGAAGGCCACGGTTTCCGCAATGAATCCAGTCGCCTCCGTTTCTACCGCGCGGTGGAGGAGTTTCTGCGCGTAGGCTTTGCCGGACAGAGGCCGAACGGCGAAAGCAAGGGCACTGAGGCGCCCGCACAGTAGGTCCTCCGAGCCTTAGGCGTGGGCGCCTAGATCGCACGGGAGTCCGATCACTCCCCGGACTCCTTTCTTTTCAGGACGCGATCTCGCAATACCGTTCACAGGAGCGGGCTTTACCGCGTAGCGAGACCTGCGGGTCTGGAGGACGCTAGGGATTTTTCGGAAGAGTCTTTCGGTAATCCATCCGATGGGGCGATGCATGTTGGGTATTTACGAGTTCGGCTGGCCGCATTGGTTCGTGCTCGTCAGTTCCGACCGGCCCCTGCCGTGTGCGGGCCATCCTGCAAACTAGCCCTGGAGAAACCATGAACACGCCTATGCTCCGCAATTCGGGGCGAGTGCTCGCACTCGTGTGCGGCACTCTTTCGCCCTTGTTTCCAACCGCAATTCTGCGCGCGCAAGCCGCCGCAGACCCCGCGCCCGCTTCCGAGTCCGCGGCATCCGCCATTGCCGATGAGGTCGTCGTCCTCGAAAAATTCGAAGTCGTCGGCTCGCGCATCAAGCGGATCGACGCGGAGGGGCCCAATCCCGTGGTTGCGATCCGGCAATCCGACTTCCGGCTCGCGGGCTATTCGAACATCGGTGAAGCCTTGCGCACACTGCCGATGATCAGCGGCAGTTCGTTGCAGGCTGCCGCTTCGAACAACAGCTTCACACCGGGCGCTTCGACCGTCAATATACGCGGGCTCGGGAACAACAACGTCTTGGTGCTCTTGAACGGCCGCCGTGCCGCGCCGTTGAGCACTCCCGGCTTCGACGGACTGCAAACGATGTTCGACATGAACAGCATCCCTGTTGCTGCGGTCGAATCGATCGAGGTCCTCAAGGATGGCGGTTCCGCGCTCTACGGTTCCGACGCAGTCTCGGGCGTCATCGACGTCAAGCTGAAGCGAAACTACAGCGGTGTGAACTCCACGATCGAGCTTGGCAGCCACCTCGGGACCAACGCACTCGATAAATACTTCTCGGTCGTCTACGGCAGGCAGGTTGGGAAAACATCGCTGGTGTTGACCTTCGATTGGAAGGGCACGAATTCGATTCAGGATCGGGAGTTCTCCTTCTCGGCGAACGCCGACAACACCTACCGCGGTGGATCGGATCTGCGCAGCTACGCCGGCTATCCCGGTCTGGTGTATGTTCCCAGTCTCGACGATTACTACACGCTGAACACGCCGAAGGAGAACCCGACACTGGCGGACTTCGCCGTGGCCGATGTGAGCCATGGAACCTACAACTTCCAATCGGCGACCGACCTCATGCCTTGGACCCGTAACTACGGGTTTTATTCGCACCTTTCACAGGAGCTGACCAACAACCTTTCGGCCTTCGTTGAACTCTCGTTCCGGCGCGAGCAGAGTCGGATCGCCGCCGCGCCGAGCCCAGTATTCAGTTACAACGAGCACGGCACGGGTCCGGATACCGATACCTTGAACATTCCGGCGACCAATCCCAACAACCCGTTCGGGGAGGATTTGCAGGACGAGTGGTATGCCCGGTTGGTGCACTCGGGAAACCGCGTGAACGCGGTTACCTCGGACACTCCTCGGATCCTCGTCGGTCTTGAAGGAAAGATCCCCGAGTTGAACGACTGGAGCTGGGAGTCGGGCGCTCTCTACACCCGGAACCGCGCGAAGAATCTCAATCAAGGATCGGTGTTCGACGATCTCTATCAGCAGGCATTGAACGGTGTTTTGATCGACGGATCGACACTCTACGCCAACCCCTTCGGCCCCGAGGACCCCCGCGTGACGGCGTCGTACGTGGGCGACAATCCCAATTCCTCCACCTTCTCGCTGAAGCTGTGGGATTTGAAAGCGAGCGGTACGTTGTTCGAGCTTCCTGCCGGTCCGCTGGGTTTGGCATTGGGTGGTGAGGCCCGCTCGGAGGATTTCAAGAGCCTCAAGACGACGGACAATGAGATGGGCAATATTGTCGGCGGTGCCGAGGGGTCGTCGGTGGCGGGTGACCGCAAGGTGTACGCCTTCTACGCGGAGTTGGGCATTCCGATCATCAAGGGACTGGAAGCGCAGGTGGCCGCCCGTTTCGAGCACTACTCCGACTTCGGGTCCACGACGAAGCCCAAGTTCGCGCTTTCCTACAAGCCGATGCAGTGGCTGCGCTTCCGCTCTTCGTTCAGCCAGTCGTTCCTCGCCCCGAACCTCTCGTATCTCTACACGCGCCAAGTCACGCAGTTCTCGGACTCACCGGTGGCCGATCCGAAGCGACCGAACGATGCTCCGCGGCAGATTCAGACGCGTTCCGGTGGCAACCCTGATCTTCAGCCCGAAATCACCGATACCATCTACGCCGGCTTCCAGATCGAGCCGATCGGCGCCCTCAAGGGTTTCTCGGTGGCCGTCGACTGGTTTCAATTCAAGCAGAAGGATCTCATCGCCCAACTCGGGCCCGATCTGATCCTCTCGCTCGAAGACCAGCTTCCCGGAGCGGTCGTGCGCAATCCGCCCACCGGCGGCGACGCGGTCGGCGTGATCAATTACATCAATGATACATACGCCAACGTCGACAAACTGACCTATCGGGGCTTCGATTTCGATCTCCGCTACGATCTACACACGAAGAATGCCGGCGACTTCCGTTTCAACGTAGCGGCGACCTTCATGTCGCAATATGTTTACACGGGCGGGGACGAGGCGAGCGAATTGGCCGGTACCTACAACCTGCCCCAATGGCGCAGCACCTACTCGGTGGACTGGCGCCGGGGAAATTGGAGCGCGGCCATCTTCGTCGAACACGTGGGCACGTTCTTGAATTACGACAAGCAGGGTCGCATCGGCAACCAACTGCTCGTCAACCCGCAGATATCGTATGCAGGGTGGCGGAACCTCAAGGTCACGCTTGGAGCGCGCAACATCTTCGACCGTGATCCGCCATTCGACCGCCATTCGTCGACGGGTTGGAACGCCGATATCCATAATCCCGAGAAGGCGTTCGTCTACGTTCGCTTGGAACGCGAATGGTGAAGCCGGCGTCGGCCTTCGCAAATCGAAACGCCGCCTCCTCATTGGGGCGGCGTTTTACTTTTGGGCGAAGGAAGAGTGGTCCGCGCGGTCGCAACCGATGGTGGCGGCCTTACACCCCGCAGCACTTCTTGTATTTTTTCCCGCTGCCGCAGGGGCACGGGTCGTTGCGACCGGTCTTGGGCTGCTCGCGTTTCACCGTCTGGCCTTTCGGCGCGACCTGGCCGACGTAGACCCACTTGCCCTCTTCGCGACCGAAGAGCGCCATCTCCACGTGCTCGTGCTCCTTGCCCTCCGCACGAAAACGCGCGGTGAACTCCACCAGCCCCTGCTCGTCGCCCTCGCCGCCTTTCTCCGTGCGCAGCACGGTGAGCCCGAGCCACTCGGAGGACTCCGCCCAGCGCTTCGCTTCATCGGCCGAGTAATCCTTGCGCTGCTCGGTGCTGAGGGAGCGCTCGAGGTGCGCGTAATCGCGTTTCACATAGGCCGCGTAACGCGAGCGCATCAACGCCTCGGCCGTGGGCGCGGGCGCGCCGGCGAGGATCGGGCCGCAGCAGGAGTCGAAGGCTTTACCGGAACCGCAGGGACAGTTGCTCATAAAGCCGCAACTTATCGCGAGCCGCCCCCCGCGCTGGCAACTCCGGAAGCGCCGCGCTCGTCCCGATCCAGCGGGAGCTGCAATTGAAACGCCGTCCCCTCCGGCCCCGTGTTGGCGAGGACAAGCTCCGCGCCGATCTGCCGCGCGAGCAATTGGCTGATTGCGAGTCCAAGCCCCGAGCCGCCCTGCCGTCCGCTGCGCCCCGGCACGAAGAGTTGGGTGCGTACCGGCTCCGGGATTCCGGGAACTTGATCGACGACGCTGAGCCGGAGAACCGCGCGACACTCTGCAGCTCGACGGTGACGCGTCGTCAGACCGGGGTCGCCGCGAACGCGTTCTGCACGAGGTTGGCGACGATGAGGCAAAGCGCTCGTGCGCTGAAACCCGACGGGCGCGTAATGCAGCCTCCGCCACGGAGGTCGGGGGAGAGTTGCGCGGTCGCGCGATCGGGCCAACGGTCGGCGCACCATGAAAATCCCCTTGGTGCTCCTTCCCCTCGTGGCGGCGCTGTGCGCCTCCGCGCAGCCCGCGCCGCAGCCCGCCGTGGTTGCGCTCCCGTCGGCGGTTTCCGCCGCGGATGCGGCGCTCGCCCGGCCCGAACTCGCGGCGTACCGCGGTTGGTTGAAGTTCCTCCGCGTTGAGGCGGAAAACGCCGTCGCCCGCTCGGGCGCGGACAGCGCCGCAGCGCGCGAGAAGATCGCGCGGCTCGACGACTGGACGCGCCGCATCGCGGTCGATCCGGCACTGCTCGGCAAACTGCGCGGCGTGCAGGAGTGGGCGTACGAGTCGCCCGTGGATGGCACCGGCCAACCGTTCAAGCTCATGATCCCGACCGACTACGATCCGGCGCGCCCGGCGCCGCTCTCGGTCGCGATGCACGGCTACACCGGCGATCACCTCAACCACTCCGCCGGCATGGCGGCGCACGCGGGCTCGTTCGAAGTCGCCGTGCTCGGTCGTGCGCGCGGCGGCTGGTATGTGGGCCTCTCGCAGGCTGACGTGCTCCACGTGATCGACTACATCGAGGCTCATTGGCGCATCGATCCCGACCGCATCCATCTCGGCGGCGGCAGCATGGGTGGCGGCGCGACGTTCAAGCTCGGCGCGCGTTTCCCTCACCGCTTCGCGTCCGGCACGATCACGTGCGGTTACGTGCAGCAGGAGCCGATCGGCAACCTGCTCACGTTCCCCATCTACGCCACGCACAGCGACGACGATCCGGTCGTGCCGATCAACCAAGCACGCGGGCCGCTGGCCGAACTCCGCCGCCGCGGTGGTCGGGCGATCTTCGACGAGACGACCGGTTACGGCCATGCCGTATGGGATTATGCCGCGGGCAATGCGCGCGCCGCCGCGTGGCAGCAATGGCAGGTGCGGCCCGACTCGCGCACCGTGCGGCGGCTCGATTTCACGGCCTACGACGGCGCGGCGCAGCGGTGCTGGTGGGCGGAGATCGCGGAATGGGGCGCCGAGCCGCGGCCGGCGCGCTTCGTCGCCACGGCGGGCGACGGCAACACGCTCTTCGTCGAGCTCGACAATGTCGCCCGGCTGCGTCTCCGCTTCACGGAGTCGCCGTTCAATCCCGCGCTCGCGCTGCGCGTCGTGATCAACGGCGCCGTGCCGCGCGAGATCCCCGCGCCGCTGCCCGCCACGCTCGTGCTCGAAGGCCCCGGCGCGCCGGCGGAACCCGCGCCCGCGCGCCTGCACACCCCCGGCGGCCCGATCCAGGTCTACGACGGTTCGCCGCTGCTCATCGTGTACGGGACTGGCGGCGACGCCGCGACCAACGCCGCGCTGCGCACCGCCGCCGAGGCGGCCAGCAAGAGCCCCAACACCGCCTGGATGGGCGACAGCGGGGAGTTCGATCCGCGCGACAACGTGCCGCACCGGCAGAACCTCTTCGGCCGACTCGCCCTCAAAGCCGACACTGCCGTGACCGACGCCGATCTCGTCCGCAGCAACCTCGTGCTCATCGGCACCGCGGCCGAGAACGCGGTCGTGGCGCGCATCGCGGCGCAGTTGCCGGTGCGCCTCACGGGGGACGCGATCGTCTGCTCCGACGGCGTCACCCTGCCGGCCGCGCAACGCACGCTCGGGCTGATGCACTTCAACCCGGTCGCGCCCGGCCGGCTCGTGTTCTGGGTCGCCTCAACGGAGGCCGCCGGCTACCGCGCCGACGCCACCGTGCCCGCGCTCTGTTCGCCGCTCTTCATCGGCGCCGATCTGCTCGTGACGCACTCGACCGGCCTCCAATTGGTGGCGACGCGCAGTTTCGACAGCCGCTGGCGTTGGCTCGCCGTTCGTGAAACCTCGCCGGTGATCACGACACAACCCGAGACGCAGGCCGCGCTCGGCCGCCGGATCGCGGAAGCCGTGCGCCGCGCCACGGGCACCGATTTCGCAGTAGCGGGGCATCTCCCGAATCTCGGCAGCGTGCCGGTCGCGCCTGGCGTGACCCGCGTCGCCGATCTCGAGCCGTTGTTCTATGGACACACGGTCGACCTATTCGAGTTCAGCGGTGCCGAGTTGCTCGCCGCTCACCGCGCGATGCGTTCGGCTTCGGAGGAGGTCGACACCTGGGTGGGCTTCCAGCCGGCGGTCGACGAGGCGCAGATCGATCCGGCGGCGCGCTATCGTGTGGCGGTGCCGATGGCGCTCGGCGGCCCCTTCGGCCGCCTGGCGAAGGTGAACCCGCGCGCGCAGTGGCGCACCGATACGACGGTGCCGGACGCGCTGATGCGTTTTCTGAGCCGACCGTGAAACGGATCAATCCTGCCGACGCGTGGAGCTGCTCTCGCGAGCAGCTTCGGCCGGCCCGCTGCTCGCACGCGCGACCGCATTGAGGGCCATGCGGTCCACCCCAATCGCCAGTCCGGCCCGCCCGCAGTAATGCGGCGGTGCGGCCCGACGGGATTCGACTTGGCGCGGGGTTTACGGTATCGACCGCAAACCCCGAACCCCGAGGACCCCAATCATGGAACGTCGCGATTTCCTGAAATCCGCCTGCGCCGCGGGCCTGTGTTCCTGCGCTGTCGCCAGTCTTGTCGCCGAAGAGTCCGCACCGTCCGCTGCGCAACCGCCGCAGGAGGACTGGCGTATCGGCTTCGGCCGGCAGCGTTACGCGAAGCTCGTCAGCACCGTCGCGACGCAGGTCGATGCGGCGACGTTTGCCGGGATCATGGAGGAGGTCGGCCGTTTCTGCGGCAGCTCCGGATTCGCGGGCAAATTCGCCGGCGATCTCGACGGCTTCCTCGCCGAGGTCGAGAAACGCTGGCACGCGCAGGTCGCACACGATCGCGAGCGCGGCGTGGTGAAACTCGCGTTTGCGGTGCCCGGCGGAGACTGCGCCTGCCCCTTGATGGGCAAAGGCACCGTGCCGGCCGCGGCGTGCCGCTGCTCGGTGGGCTCGATCCGGCAGATGTTCACGCTCGTGACGCGGCGCGCGGTCGCGTGCGATCTGAAGGAATCGGCGTTGCTGGGCGACGGACGTTGCGCGTTCGAAATCCGGTTCGGCGGCGCGGCGTGACCCGAGCCGGTGGTCAGTGCTCCGGCGTTGTCTCGGGTTTACGCCGACCCTGCTTGGGATCGAAGTTGATGCGTAGCTTGGCGCCGACACCGAGATCTGTCCCGTCGGGGCCGAAACCGGCGCGCAGCGCGGCGCCGAGGAGGATATTCCGCCCCGGATGGCGGGAGCTGAACCACGGCACTTCCCAGATGATTCCCGGCCGAAGGGTAAGCGTGTCGTCCTGCCCGTGCCCGAGCACGCGGGTCGACGCCCACGACATCTCGAAGGTGTAGTGCACGCTCCGGCGATCCCACACGGCGCCGGCGCTGAGCACGGTGGCGTTGTCGTCGAGCTGGTTGTCCTGCAGTTTGCGAGGGCGGTCGGTGTGTTGGACGAGATCCACTCCGGCGCCCCAGAAGACGCGGATGTCCGGATGCGCGGTGAGGCGGCGAGAGGCCACGAGATAGGGGTGATAGTGCCGCATGCCGTCGGTGAGATCGGCGGGCGGTTGCCCGACGGGTGTGGCGAAATCGAAACCGATGGCGGTGTTCCAGCTTGGGATGGGTTGCTCGCCGAGGTTGTACTTGGTGCCGAAGCCGAGCGTGGAGAATCCGATCCTCTTGAAGAAACCGACATCGCCGAATCCGTGACTGAGATAGCCCTCCGCCTCGATGCTGCTTTCCCAGCGGGAGGTCAGTCCGTAACGGACGCCCGTGGTGACGCGCAGGTAGTCACGGATATTGAAATCGCCCAGGTGCGGATGGACCGAGAAGCGCAACCCGCCTGCCCGCAGGGTCTGCGGCAAATGGCTGGTGAACACCTCGCGGATGCGCAGGTCGTCGCCGTTGTAGGTCGGCGAGGCCCCCGGTTGTGTTTGCGCGTGCAACGCGCCGAGGACAGCCAACGCCAGGGGAGCGAGACTGCGTCGGTAACGACCGAAGACGAAAAGCGCTGGACGTCTTTCCATGGAGCGCGCGGACGGATGGGGAGAGTGTCCGGCCAGCGCTTACCATGTGCGTTATCCCGGGGCCTGCAACGGACGCGGTGCACGGCGTACTAGCTCTGCCGCACTGCGCGGGCGACACGACCAACATCACGGCATGCCGCGGCTCGGCACGCCGCTCGCCGAGCGCAACCGCGCGAGCGCGGCGACTTCGTGGTGTTTGAGTGCGACGAGGTCGAGGCGGCAGGCGGACTCATCGGTCTCGGTGGCGACGAAGCAGAGCGTCACCCCGGTGCCGGCGAACTCGCGTTCGAAAACGAAGCGTGCGCGGTCCGCGTGATAATCGGAGGTGACGACGACGGCGCAGCGCGCGCCGGTGGCGAGCAGGATGGGTTTCGCGAGCGAGGCGTCTTCGAGCGTGTTGCGGCTTTCCGCGTACGGGAGAAACGCGGCGGCGGGCACGCCGTGTTCCTCGAGCCAGCGGCGCAGGTAGGCGGCGTGGGGCAGGGCGGTGGTGTTGAAGTGTTCGCCGAAACCGCCGGTGAGCAGCAGCGGCCACGCCGGGTTGTCGCGGTGCAGGCGCAGCGCGCGGCGGCAGCGTTCGAGGGCGACGCTGTGGAGATTGCCGTGCGCGTCGTTGGGCGAGCCGAGGACAAGGAGGACACCGGGCGGAGGCATGGACGAGGGCGGAGCAATAACCGGTCCGCAGCCCCTGCCCAGCCCGAAGCTGTCCGCCGCGATCGCCCTGCGACCGCGACTCCGGTATCGACATAACCGGACACCTGGCGCAGAACAGCGACCGTCCCGGCCGGTCGGATGGGTCGCTCGGGCGGGACCGCTTGTACCACCCCCTGTTCGCGCCATGCCCCAGAACAACCTCGTCTCCGCCAAACCCGATCCCGCCGCGGCCGCCGCCGTGAAAGCCGCCCTCGCTACCGCCCGCCAGAAGTTGCCGTATCTGGTCAACCTCACCCCTGCCCAGCGCCGCGACCTGCCGAAGATGGGACCGAGCACCTATCCCTTCGTCGTCCGCATCCTCGAGATGGCAAAGGCCAACTCGCAGCTCGTGCCGCCGAGTTTCGACCTCGCGGCCTTTGAGCAGGACCATGCGCTCTGGCAGGAGCTGGCGCCCATCGCCGTGCAGCTCACGCAGCTCAACGAACTCTTCAACGACACCGTGCTCGCACTCGGTTCCGATCTCTACGGCCAGGCGCGCACCGCCTACGGCTTCCTGAAGGTCGGTGGCGACCACGCCGGACTCGACACTCTCCGTGCCACCGCCGCGCAACGCTTCGCCCGCCGCAAGCCCGCCCCGGCCCCCAACCCCGCCGACGCTTAGCGGCGACCAGCGTTCGCAGTTGCGCCGAGGTCGCCGACTCCGGTCCCAAAGCCGATAGATGCCCCTCGGGCTCGGCCGGAGCGGTTCGACTCCGCCGCGGTTTGGTCCGCTGTAGCCGGCGTCGCTGACCCGGTCCGATGCTCTGGATGGCGGGCCGTGCCATTTCCAATGCCGGAAACTGCTCTCGTTCTGAGCGTCTTCCGAGATCCGGGCACGGGCGATGAACCTCCGAGCTCCGGCGGCGAAGCTATTTGCTGCGATGTTGAAGTAAACAGCTGCACAGGCGCGGCTTTGAGCTGAAGCCACGCGGCAACAAGCTGCGCCATCAAACCGAAGAGCTCCAACAGCGAAGCAACACGCCGCACCGATGAAGCTGCGAGCGGCAGGCGTCGAGAAATTCGCTCCGTGGTTGAAGAAAAATGCTGCGCAGGCGCAGCTCATGGCTGCGACGTCGAGGCTCGGAGCTGCAACGGAGCGGCTCAAAGCCTCGGCGGCGTACCGAAACGCGGAAGCGATGCCGTTCCACGCGCGGCCAAGCGAGCACGGAGCCGCGAAAGCGCAGCACAGGACGGGAGGTACCGCGTTCCGTGCTGGGCCGGCGATGCCCCGGGGTGGCTCGGCCGAGTCTGTTTGGCGCGGCGGGGAAGGCGTCTCGTCGCCGCCGTTGCCGGCCGCCAGCGCTCCTGTCTGTCTTGTATCTCCTGCGCTCCCGACTCCTCTCCGGCGCGACAAAAGCCTTGTTGGCCCCGGACCGGGCACTACGTTCGCCGGCCGTGAACCCCGCCGCCCTCAGTTCCGCGGAGCGGGCGAACGGCCAGCCCGGTCGGGCGGCGTCCAGCAATGCTCGGCTCTGTTGAACCTCCGTGGGATTTCTCTCACCTTGAAAGCTCTACTCGGTTGGGGTGGAGAAGACTGTTCATGCGGCCTCTTCTGCTAATTTTCATTTTTGGTGCCTTTGCTGGTTGCACGACCACGCCCTCGCGCTCGCACACTAACGTTGATTCCGTTGCAGAGATCGTTGCGTTCGTTGCGATGGCTAGGCGTGCCTGGACGACTGACGGTATGTCGGAGTATGATTTCCACCGCTTGGATATTCGGGTGATCTTGCCAGAATCGAACAAGATCCGGTTACTCTCCGTGTTTCTTCCCACGACGGATTGGCCTGACGAGCAGATGGTGAGGGTTGGAAGGATCGTCGGTCTGCGCTTGAAGAAAGACGACCTGAGTGGCTCCGAACCACCGCTTTTCTCGGTCTATTCGTTAGCTGAATTGCAGCTCGTCGCATCAAATCACACGGGCGAGGTACAGCGGTAGCCGCAGGGAAATTGTTGGTTGATGCGGCGTGCGACTAATCGACCCGTCGACGCATTACCTCGGCGCTCGGCGACAGCGGCTGGGCTCGCAGTTCCGCCTTCCGGGTGGACAGCCGACCGGCGCCAGCCCGATGCTCCGCTCTTTCAGTACCTCCCTTCCATGCAATACGGCCATTTCGACGACAAAGCCCGCGAATACGTGATCACGCGCCCGGACACCCCGCGCCCATGGTCCAACTACCTCGGCTCGACCGAGTACGGCGCGATCATCACCAACCACGCTGGCGGCTACTCGTTCTACAAGAGCGGCGCCACCGGGCGTTTCCTGCGCATGCGGTTCAACAGCACCCCGCTCGATCTGCCGGGTCGTCTGCTCTACATCCGCGACCAGGAGGACGGCGATTTCTGGTCGGCCGCGTGGCAGCCCGTGGCCAAGCCGCTCGCGAAGTACAAGTCCACCTGCCGCCACGGCATGGGCTACACGATCATCCAGAGCCGCTACGCCGGCATCGCCAGCGAGGCGACCTACTTCGTGCCGAAGGGCCAGACCTTCGAATACTGGCGCCTGAAGCTGACCAACAAGACCAAGAAGGAGCGCAAGCTCTCGGTCTTCACCTACTGCGAGTTCGCCAACCTCTGGAACACCTCGCAGGACCTGGTCAACCTCCAGTACTCGCTCTTCATCACCCGCGCCACGCTCGAGGACGGCATCCTCGGCGTGACATGTAACCCCAACTACGACTTCGACGGCAAGGACCTCACCGGCTGCAACCGCACCTGGATGGCCCTCACCGGCACGCCGCTCGCCGGCTACGAGACGACGCGTGAGCGTTTCTGCGGCACCTACGGCGGCTACGCGGCGCCGGATGTCGTCGTTAACGGCAAGTGCTCCAACTTCCTCGCCGAGGGCGACAACGTCGTCGGCGGTCTCCAGGGCGATGTGACGCTGGCCCCCGGCGAGAGCCGCGAGATCATCGTCATGCTCGGCCTGGGTACCGTGGGCAGCCACGGCAAGGCGACCGTGGCGGAGTTCGGCAACAGCGCGCGTTGCGAGGAGGAGTTCCAGAAGCTCGTCGCGGAGAAACACGCACCGCTGGCCAACCTCCAGGTCGAGACGCCGGACGCGGAGTTCAACTCGATGGTGAACGTGTGGAACGCCTACAACGCGCTCATCACCTACGCATGGTCGCGCTCGGCCTCGCTCGTCTACAACGGCGAGCGCGACGGCCTCGGCTTCCGCGACACCGTGCAGGACATGCTCGGCGCGATCCCGTTGCTGAAGGACGGCGTGCAGGGCCGCCTCGAGCTCATGCTCACCGGCCAGCTCGCCAACGGCGGCGCGATCCCGGTGATCAAGCCGTTCTCGCACCAGCCGGGCCAGGAGCCGCCGCCGCCGGATCACGAATACCGTTCCGACGACTGCCTGTGGTTCTTCAACGCCATCCCGGCCTTCGTGGCCGAGATCGGCGACCTCGGTTTCTACAACAAGGTCCTCCCGTACGCCGATCAGGGCGAGGCGACCGTGTTTGGCCACCTGCGCCGCGCCCTCGAGTTCAACCTCGAGCGCACCGGCCGCAACGGCCTGCCCTGCGGCCTCGCCGCCGACTGGAACGACTGCATCCGCCTCGGCTACAAGGGCGAGTCGGTCTTCGTGGCGTTCCAGGTCCGCCTCGGCCTCGACGTGTACGCGGGGATCGCGGACAAGCTCGGCAAGCCGGAGGAAGCCGCGTGGGCGCGCGCCGAGTTGGCCAAGCTCGACGCGAAGATCCAGGCCGTGTGCTGGGATGGCGAGTGGTTCATCTGGGCCATCGGCCAGGACGGCACCGTTTACGGCACGAAGAACTTCGCCGAAGGTCAGGTTTATATGAACACGCAGGTGTGGGCCGTCATGTCCGGCGCCGCCACGCCCGCGCAGGCAACGCAGGCGCTCAAGACGATGAAGGAGCGCTGCGCCACGCCGTTCGGCGTCGCGCTATGCGATCCGCCGTTCATCAAGGCCGATCCGGAGATCATGAAGGCCACGCTGTTCAACGCGGGCATCAAGGAGAACGCCGGCATCTTCTCGCACACCCAGAGCTGGGGCGTGATCGCCGAGATCCTGCAGGGCAACGGCGACCAGGCGTGGGAGTACTACCGCGCCTTCATGCCGGCCGCGTACAACGACCGCGCGGAGGTCCGCCAGATCGAGCCGTACGTGCACTGCCAGACGACGTACTCGAAATACAACGTGAACCTCGGCGCCTCGCGCGTACCGTGGCTCTCCGGCACGGCCTCGTGGGCCTACTACTCGGCCACGCACTGGGTGCTCGGCGTGCGCCCGGAGGTCGAGGGCCTGCGCATCGCCCCGTGCATCCCGAAGGCCTGGCCCGGCTTCAAGATGACGCGCACCTTCCGCGGCAAGCGCGTGAAGATCGAAGTGCAGAACCCGAATGGCGTCTGCCACGGGATCAAGTCGCTCACGATCGACGGCGTCGCGGTGACCGGCGAAGTCGTCCCGACGGAGAAGATCCGGCACAACTCGAAGATCGTGGCCGTGCTGGGCTGAGCACGCGCTGCGCGCTAAGGCGGACCGCAGAATGTTGAATGCAGAGGTAGGGACGGCTCTCCGAGCCGTCCGCCTTTGTGTTACCGACGGCCGGCGACACCGGGTCCGAGCTGCTCTCGCGCAGCTCCACGGGCAATCGGAAGACCGGCCTCGCCGCGGACGGCTACAGATTCCAAGGCGCACCGTTTTGCGCGGTGCGCCTTTTCGTTTTGGGGTGTGGCGTTCCCGACAAAAAAGGGCCGGTCCTTTCAGACCGGCCCCGATGGAAGCTTGTATCGGAGAGTCGCGGCTCAGAAGCGGTACTGCAGCTTTGCGCCGAAAGTCTGCGCGGCTTCGGAGTTGCTGGAGACCGCGGCGGAGTAATGGGCCGAGAGCTTGGTGCGGTCGCTCAAGGCATATTCCACGCGCAGACCACCGCGCACGGCGTCTTCGTCGAAACCGTGGGCGGTCACGCGGAACAACGACGCGGAGCTGGCGAAGCGGGCGAAGACCTCGCGGCGAGGTTCCTGGAAGTTGTGCTCGTAAGCGGCTTCGCCGACTAGCTGGATTCGGGAACCGAGCGCGAGCGAGAGTTCCGCGCCGATGTCACCGATCACGAGCTCATCCTTGATCTTGCCTACAGTGAGGGCGTCGCCGACACCGCGTTCCCAAGAGTGCGAAACGGTCGCATGGGTATGGGCGATGCCGGTGAAGGCGGAGAGGTCGAGACGTTCGGTGTGATAGATCCCCGCCTTGGCGCGTCCCCAGAGGTCGTAGACTTCGGCATTGGTTTTCGCGATGGCGGTGCCGAGGGTCGTAGCGCGGCGGTTGTCGAAGTCGTAGCTGCCATAGCTGGCTCCACCTTCGAGAGAGAGGCGGCGCTCGGTCCACGGTTGCCAGCTCAGGTGGAGCCCGATGGCTTGACCGGTCACATCGGAGGTGAACCGGCGTGCGCGGATGGCGCCGTCGTCGGCGGCGAAGAAGCCGCCGATCGTGAGACGCTCGCCGAGTTTGCGGCCGACATCGACGACGGCGGCGTTGCTGCGCAGGTCGGTGTTGGTGTCGTCGGCCGCGGCCTTGGAGAGGCCGTTGCGGTAGCCGGTGTAGCCGGCCGCGAGGGTCCAGCCGTTGGCGCTCGCGAGCGTGGAAACGTAGTGGATATCGCGGCTGAAGTTGCGCGTGACCTGCAGGGCGTAGTCGGCGGTGCCGGAGTAGGCGACCGGGGAGAGCACGTCGAGCACGGTGAGCGGGGCTGAGCTGTCGAACAGCGACTTGAGGAATGACCCGCTGACGGTGCGGGAGTCGAGGAACGAGAGCTGGCCGGTGGAATCGGTGGCGAGGGCGTCGTGAAGGACGGCGCCCAGGACGGCGCCGCGGTTGGCGCTGGTGCCGACGAACCGGCTGACGGGGACGCCCGCTGACAA
Organism: Opitutaceae bacterium; assembly: GCA_035298965.1. Classification (GTDB taxonomy): domain Bacteria; phylum Verrucomicrobiota; class Verrucomicrobiia; order Opitutales; family Opitutaceae; genus CAJCBL01. The sequence continues at coordinate 36,352 of DATGXO010000009.1, forward strand.
TCCCGTGCCGTACACCTGTCCGGTGCCGTAGTCGAAGAAGAGCTGTGTCGAGAAAGCAGAACGGTCGAGCGTGGAGAATGCGCCGCCGATACCGCCGGAGGCGTCGATGACCCGGAAGCGCTGGCCCCAGGTGGGTTCGAAAGTGTTGGTGCGGGTGAGCTGGAGGGTGCTGCCGGACTGGAGCGTAGCGGTGCCGCCGACTGCGATCTGGTCGTGGCCGCCGGGGTTCGCGCCAGCGCCGGCGGTGCCGTCGATTTCGACGCGCAGGGTGCCAGCCTCGGTGTAGTTGCCGCCGACGGTAAGGATGCCGGGGGAATTGCCGGGAGAAACGATGCCCGCGGAGGACAGCGAGCCCCCGATTCGGCCGGAGCCCGTGAGCGTGCCGGCGGCGCCGACAGTGACGTTGCCAGTGACCGAGCCGTTGAGAACGAGCTGGCCTTGGCTCACGCTGGTAGCGCCGGTGAAGGTGTTGGTGCCGTCCAGGGTGAGCGTGCCGGTGCCGGTCTTCTGCAGACTGCCGGAACCGGAGGTACTGCCCCTGATGCTGCCGCTTCCCACGGCAAGAGTGCCGCTGCCGAGGCTGACGGTGCCGGTGCTGCTGATACTGGAGATGGCTTGGCTGGCGCCAAGGACGAACTGACCGGCATTGGTGACCGCAGCGGTCGAAACGAGGCCGCCGTTGTCATCGGCGAGAGTGCCGCCGGCGGCGATGGTGATTGTCGGCGATGCGAGACTGCCGCTGCCGGTAAGCTGGAGGATCGCGCCGGCGGCGATGGAAGTCGTGCCGGTGTAGGTGTTGGCGCCGGAGAGAGCGAGAGTGCCGGGACCGGATGCGTGGAGGTCGCCCGTGCCGCCGATGGCGCCGGAGAAGGACCCGGAGCCGACGGAAAGGGAGTTGGCGGAGAGATCGACGGAGCCCGAGCCGGAGAGGGATCCGATGGATTCACTGGCCCCAAGAGAAAACAATCCATGGGTGGTCACTGCGGCGGTGGAGGCGAGGCCGCCGTTGGAGTCGATCAACGTGCCGCCGTTGGCGATCAGGACGGTCTGGGAGGCAAGGTTGCCAGCATCGCTGAGCTGGAGGGTGGCGCCGGCGGCGATGGATGTTGAGCCGGTGTAGGTGTTGGCGCCGGTGAAGATAATGGAGCCACCTGCTCCGTCGGTCGTGATGGCGATGGCGCCGGTGTCGGTACCGGAATCGGAGATCACACCGGAGAAGACGGAAGGCGAGTTGCCGGAGGATTCGATCGTGCCGCCGCTCGCATCGACGGTGAAATTTGCGGCAACAGTTGGCACATCGGCGACGAGGGTGCCGCCGGTGAAGGCGGGGATCAGCGAGATGCCCAGGTTGCTGGCCGGATAACTGGAAGCGGCCGTGTCGATCGTCGTTGGAGGGATTGTCCCGAGCATGCCGGGGGTGCTGCCGATATAGAGTGTCGAGCTTTGGGCCGTGTCCCGCCAATTGTAGCTCGCGAAGCTGAGCTGGTAGGTGCCTGGCGCGGCGATGGTGAAGGCATGTGTCGCCCATGGCGCGAAGCTATAGTTGCCGGTAGCGAGCGTACTGGCTTGTGGCGTGCCTGGGCCAGTGGAGGCCAGAACCGACACCTCGTTGATGCCGCTGCCGGCGAGCGCGAACAGCGCGCCGTCGTTGTAGGGTGCGTAGTCGTTGCACCCGAACGACCAAGCAAACTGGTAGGTGCCGGCGCCCAAGGCGATCGTTTCTGTGAGAATTCCGTAATTGGTGGCTTCATTGGAGCCTAGCCCAGTCATGAACAACGAGTTCATCGTCCCATTGGTGAGGCCCAGCAACGAGTCGACATTGGCGGTTGTGCCGCCGGGCGAAACCCTCGCGAGGTAGGTGCCGGTGGCGGGCGTGATATAGTAGATATTTGAACCGAGGACGACAGTGCCGGTGCTGTTGGAAGCCGAGGCCGTGCCGTACGTAGTCCACCCACCAAATGAACCGGAGTTGGTGAAACTGAGGAAGTCGGGCAGAGCCGAAGCCCGCTGTGCGCTGAGCAGGAGGAGGAGCGCCGCGGCCCACATCTTGGTGAATCCGGGGCGGGCCAAAGACGGTGCCGTGTCGGAGGAACGGTGCAGCGGGTGCATGGGGAATGATGTATTCATAGTGCGGATCTGGAGTGGAATGCGTTTTTGCCGGATCGTGCTCATGCAGAGCGGAACGGCTATGCCCCGGCTCTACAAAACGCGGTGGACTCGGAATATCGGCTTTGCCGGAGAGGTCTCCAGGGCAATTGGCTTCGGCTGGCGAGTCGCATCTGATTCTGGCTACATGGCCGTGGATCCTATCCACCGCAACAACGGTTTTCCTCGTGCAGCCAGCGGGCATGCGATCCTTCCTGTGCTTGCTGGTGGCAATCACGTTTGGGGTGTTACCTTGCGGATCCAGGTCTCGCGGTCGAGCGCCACGATGGATTCGTCCTCGTGCCGAGCTGGTTTCGCCGAACTCCCGGTCGCGTGCCGCCCGTACAAATGCGATCAGAAGGTGCCGCTCCGTCAGGCTTTCGCCTTTCGCCACGTCTCCACCGAGTACAGCGCCAGCGCGGCCCAGATCAGGGCGAACGACGCCAGCCGCGCCGGCGCGAGCGGTTCGTGGTAGAGGAACACGCCGAGCAGAAACGTGAGCGAGGGCACGATGTACTGGAGCAGTCCGACCGTCGCGAGCGGCAGGCGACGCGCGCCCGCGGCGAAGAGCAGCAGCGGCACGGCGGTCACCACGCCCGCGCAGAGCACGCCGAACTGTTGCCAGCCGCCGGCGTGGCCGAGCGCGCCGCGGCCCTGCGTCGCGAGAAACAGGAGATAGCCCGCCGCGATCGGCGTGAGCAACGCGGTCTCGAGCGTGAGCCCGGCGAGCGAGCCGAGCGCGGAGCGTTTGCGCAGGAAACCGTAGAGTGCCCAACTTCCAGCGACGGTAAGCGCCACCCACGGCACGCCGCCCACGCCGCGGAATTGCAGCGCCACGCCGGCAGCCGCGAGGCCGACGGCCCACCATTGGCGCGCGTGCAGTTGTTCGCCGAGCAGTAACCGGCCCATGGCGACGTTGCACAGCGGCACGAGGAAATAGCCGAGGCTCGTCTCGAGCACGCGGTCGTGGTTCACGCCCCAGACATAGGCGAGCCAGTTGATCGAAAGCAGCGCGCCGCTGAGGGCGTGCAGCCCGAGCCGCCGCGGCGAGCGCAACGCGGGCGCGATCTCCGCCCAGGCTCCTTGCACGACGGTCAGCCCGGCGACGAAGACCAACGACCACACCACGCGGTGGGCGATCAGCTCGGTGGCGGCGATATCGTGCAGTTGTTTCCAGAACAGCGGAAACAGCCCCCAGAGCACATACGCGATGACGACATGGACGATGCCACGCGCGACAGTGTGAGGTGAGGCGGACGGTTCCATCTTGTTCGCGGCGAGTACGGCACAGCGCAGCGGCGAATCGAGAACGTTCCGGTGGATTCTTCCGGGTTGAAACCGGCGGTGCGGTGGCGTTGCGTGCGGCGATGTTGCGCTTCGGTCCGCTCGAGCTGCGCTCGAATCTCTTCCTCTCGCCGCTGGCGGGTTACACCAACCTGCCGTTCCGGCTCACGCTGCGCGAGCTCGGCGGACTCGACCTCTGCACGACCGACCTCGTCAACGCCCGCTCGCTGCTCGAGCGTCGCCCGCGGGCTTTCGAGATGATCAAGACCTGCGCCGCCGACTCTCCGCTCGCCGTGCAGATCTTCGGCTCGGTGCCGGAAGAGATGCGCGACGCCGCGCAGATGCTCGAGTCGCTCGGCATCGCCTCGATCGACATCAACATGGGCTGCCCGGTGAAGAAGGTCTGCAAGGTCGGTGGCGGCTCGGCGATGATGACCGAGATCGAGAGAACAACGACGCTCGTGCGCGGCATCGTCGACGCCGTGAAGATTCCGGTCACGGCGAAGATGCGCCTCGGCTGGGACGACGAAAACCTCACTGCGCCGGATCTCGCCCGCGCGCTCGAGGACGCCGGCGTGGCGGCCGTGTTCGTGCATGGCCGCACGCGCGAGCAGGGCTTTTCCGGACGCGTCAACCTCGCCGGTATCCGCGCTGTGGTGCAGGCGGTGAAGCGCATCCCCGTGATCGGCAATGGCGACGTGACCACGCCCGAGGCCGCGAAGATGATGTTCGACGAGACCGGCTGCGCCGGCGTGAGCATCGGGCGCGGGGCGTTCTACAACCCGTGGCTTTTCGTCCAGACGCGCCGCTACCTCGACACCGGCGAGCTCTCGCCCGAGCCGTCCATCGACGAACGGCTGCGAGTGCTGCGCCGCCACCACGCGCGCTATGTCGAGATGCACGGCGACGAACGCGGCACGGTGCTTTTCCGCCGCGTGGCGAGCTGGTACGCGCGGCGTTTCGGGCCGGCGCGGGAGTTCAAACGACTCGCCGCACGGATGAACAACACCGCGGACTTCGATGCGGCCGTCGCCGGCTTCGTCGAGTGGCGGAAACAGTTTCTCGACGAGCACGGCGAGCTGCGCGCGAAGTTCCGCCCCGCGCCGATGGTCGCGTCGTTCATGCAGCCCGAAGGGGAGGACGCCGCCGAGTCGATCCCGGTTCCCAAGGGCCCGGTGGATCATTGGTGAACTCGTGAGCGGTCGCCCGTCACCCGCGCGGCGAACGCCCGGCGCGCCAATCGGCCATGTCAACCAATAGTTGACGTGGCAATTTCCTGTGGGCCGGGCTTTACGCCCGACTATCCGACTTCACGTCCGATCCTCCGACTGTAGGTCGGGGTCGGGCTTTACGCCCGACTTTCCGGTGGGGTGAGCAGAGGCGGAAGTCGCGCGTGAAGCCCGACCTACGGGGAGACGGAGGTCCGGCGAAAAGCCCGGCCCACCGAGAGCCCGCGCTTCGCCGGCCCGCTTACCGCAGGCAGATCTCCAGCAACCGATCGTGCACGGCGGTGGCGGTGAGCGGTGTCTCGGCGGCGCCGGCGCCGAGCAGCACGGGCCAGTCGCGCTCGTCGCGCGGGCAGACGCCGTGTGAGCCTTTCACGAGCGACGGATCGAGCGGGATCACGTCCATCAGCATGCGGAAGCCGAGTTTCTTGCGCAGCAGTTTCGTGGCGATGCGCAGCTTCGGAAATGCGAGCTGCGGGTCGACGAAGAGTTCGACCGGGTCGTAGCCGTACTTGCGGTGGATATCGACGCAGCGCGCGAAGTCCGGCGCCTTCGCGTCGTCCTCCCAATAGTAGTAGTTGAACCACGAATCCTCCTCGGCGAGGGCGACGAGATCGCCGCTGCGTTCGTGGTCGAGCCCGAGTTCGCGTTGCCCGGCGCGATCGAGCACCTGCGCCACGCCGGGCGTGCCCGCGACGACGTCGCGAACCGCGGGCACCAGCGCCGGATCGCGCACGTAGATGTGGGCGACTTGGTGATCCGCCAACGCGAACGCCGCGCTGGCGCCGCAGTCGAGCAGTTCGCGCCCGAGTTCGTCCTTAACCGTGAGCCAGCCGCGGGCGCGGAGCACGCGGTTGAGCGCGATCGAGCGCCGCACGGGCACGATGCCGTATTCGGAGAGCACGACCGGGCGCACGCCGCGCACCGCGTAGAAGTCGAGCAGTTCGCCGACGAGCGCATCGATCGCGCGACAGTCGGCGGCGCAGCGCGGGTCGTCGGGGCCGAGGCGCTGGAGGTTGTAGTCGAGGTGCGGCAGGTAAACGAGCGACAGGTCGGGCCGGTGTGTTTGCTCGATCCAGCGCGCGGTCGCCGCGATCCATTGCGACGATGGAAGGCCCGCCGCCGGTCCCCAGAACGCGGGAAACGGGAAATCGCCGAGCGCTTGCTTGAGCGTCGGGCGCAGGTCGGCGGGATGCGTGTGGATGTCGAAGACTTTGCGCCCGTCCGCCGGATACATCGGGCGCGGCGTGACCGACCAGTCGGCGCTGGAGTACATGTTGTACCACCAGAAGAGCTTCGCGCAGGTGAAACCCGGGCGCGCGGCGCGGCACGTTTCCCAGAGCTTCGGCGCCTGCACGAGGTGGTCGGACTGTTTCCAGAAATGATGCTCCGCGAGCGCGCGGTCGTACCAGCCGTTCGCCACGCAACCGTGCTGTGCGGGAGGCACGCCGGTGAGGTACGTGCTCTGCGCGGTGCAGGTGACGGCGGGCAACGCGGGCCGGATCCGTTGCAGCCCGGCGCGCGCGGCGAACTCGCTCAGTCGCGGCATCGCCGGGCCGAGCAGGCGCGGCGTGAGGCCGACGACATCGAGGATGACGGTGCGCTCAGCCAAGGGCGCCTTTCCGTAGGTCGGGCTTCACGCCCGACTCGCTTCGACCAGCCGGGCGCGCCTCGCTCCGTTCCCGGAGTTCGTCGGCCGCCCCTTCATAGGCGGCGAGGTCGACGGCGTGCAGATCGACCCGCACGCCGGGCGCGCGGATCATAGGGATGCTCAGGCGGCCGCCGAGGTGCTCGCGGAATTCCTGCAGGCCGTCGAGTACGCAGCGGTGGCCGTCGACGCGGCGTAGATCGAGTTCGGAGACGTGCAACGCGAACTCGAAACGCTCCAGCAGCGCGAGCGCGCGTTCGGCGATCGCGGCGTCGAGCAGACCGGCGCGGCGTGCGTACACGAGATCGAGCGCGAGGCCGACCGCGACGGCATCGCCGTGGCCGAGGCGAAACGCGGAGAGTTGCTCGAGCTTGTGCGCCGCCCAGTGGCCGAAATCCAGCGGGCGCGCCGAACCGCGCTCGAACGGATCGCCGCCGCTCGCGATGTGCTCGAAATGCAGCCGCGCGCTCGTGGCGATCGCGTGTTCGTACACGGCGAGATCGGCGCCGGCGATCGCGTCGGATCTGGCGACGAGCCATTCGAAAAACGCGCCGTCGCGGATGAGCGCGACCTTCACCGCTTCGGCGAGACCGGCGCGGCGCTCGCGGGGCGGCAGCGTGCGGAGAAACGCGACGTCGTTGATCACCGCGTGCGGCACGTCGAAGGCGCCCAGCCAGTTTTTCCGGCCGAAACGGTTCACGCCGCATTTCACGCCCACGCCGCTGTCGGCCTGGCTGAGGCTCGTGGTCGGCAATCGCACGAGCGGGATGCCGCGGTGCGCGGTCGCCGCGGCGAAGCCGGCAACATCGAGCAACGCGCCGCCGCCGACGGCGACGATGTACGAATGCCGGCACAGTCCGGCGTCGGCGATCGCGGTCCAGAGGCGCTCGAGCGCGGCGAAGTCGTTTTTCGCCGCCTCACCGGCCGGCAGCACGAGCGGTGGCGCGGCGAGTTCGGCGACGGCGGCGTGTTGGGAAAACCAAGCCACAGCGCGAGTCGTCAGTTCCGGTTGCGCGGCGCACAGGCCGGCGTCGCAGACGAGGAGGGCGCGCACGCGTTCGCCGGGTTCGCGCGGGGTGAGCACTTGCGCGAGCGTGGAGTTCGCCGGAGCAAAAACTTCGCGCGTGAACAACAGCCGATGCGCGAACGGCACCGGGAGCGTGGCGGCGAGCGGGGACGGCGTGGCGTGCATGGCGATCAGTCGGCGGCGAGCAGGCGTTGCGCGCCGCGGCCGAGCGGAATCATCGCAGCACAAACAAGCGCCCACGGCCAAGCGCCGAGAGCGAGAAGCGCCGTGGCGTCGACCAACGGTATGCCCGCGAGCAGCCAACGCACGGCGTGGGTGAGACGAGCCGCGGCCGCGCCGGGCCGGTATTCGCGCCGCGCGAACACGCTGAGCGCGACGATGTAGAGCCAGAGGGCGGTGACCCAGCCCAGCACGGCTGGTGTCGGCGTGTGGCCGGACAGCGTGGCGACGGTGAGCGCGAGCGCGGCGCGGCAACCGGCGATCAGCGCGACGGCGCCCGCCCAGCGTTTGTGCAGCCAGTTGTAGAGCGCGACGAGCGTCACGAGCGCGACCGCGCCAGCCCAGTGTGCGCCGAGCGTGACGAGCACCGCGGCGCCGGAGAGCAGCTCGCACGCGCCGATGATGGCGGCGGTGCGACGAGAGA
>DATGXO010000010.1:0-11279 GCA_035298965.1 Opitutaceae bacterium
CACGGCCATCGAGTTGCAGTCGTCGCCGACGCCGTTGCACACGACCGTCACGACGCGATTCGTGCCGCGATAGTCCTGCTCGAAGCAGAACTTCATGAAGTGCTGCGGATCGTTGACGAGCACCAGCACGCCGGCATCCCAACGCGTGCCGAAGCCGGGGCGGATCTTTGCCGTGAGCACGAACGGCCCTTTCGCCGGCCGCGTCACCAATCGCGGCGACAGGTCGCGCGCGAAATTGCCGTCGGGCGCGATGAACAGATCGGTGTTCGCCGGCGCCGCGAGTTCGAACTCACGCGGGCCGAGCACTTGGTAAGCGGCGGCTTTGTTTTCGAGCGCCCAATCGCCGGGAAGCGCAAGCGTTTCGTCGGCGACGGAGATCAGCGGCGCCGCGAAGGCGAGCGCCGAGCAGAGGAGGCAGGAGCGGAATTTCATAGGGGATGAAAAATGCAGGCGGAAACGTTCACCGGCTGCGCACCGTGCACGCGGCGGGAGCGAGTCCCTCGGCCGTGGCGCGGACGACGATCTCGCCGGGCTGGCCGGCCTTCGTGCGCACGATGGCGAGCGCGAGGCCGTTGAAGGTGCGCTTGCTCGGCGACTGGAACGACTCGTGGCTGGTGGCGTCGCCGTTGTCGGTCGCGATGATCTCGGCCGGGCCCTCGACGGTGAAATGCACGGGGAGTTTCGCGCGCGGCACCATCCGGCCCTCGCTGTCGGCGACCGTGAGCGTGACAAACACGAGGTCGTCGCCGTCGGCGCGGAGCGCGGCACGGTCGGGCGCGAGGGCGAGCTGCGCGGCGGGCCCGGTCGTGCGCACGACCGCCTCGGCCCACGGTTTGCCGCCCTTGTAGGCGACGGCCTTCAGTTCGCCGGGCGCGTAGACGGTGTCGTCCCAGCAGAAACGGTACGCGAGCGGCTCGCGTTTTTTCCGGCCGAGCGAGCGGCCGTTGAGGAAGAGCTCGACCTCGTCGCCCGAGGAATAGACGCGGACCGGCGTGACCTGGCCGACGCGCTCGGGCCAGTTCCAGTGCGGCAGGATGTGCACCATCGGCAGCTCCGGCCGCCAGCGCGCCTGGTAGAGGTAGTAGCGGTCCTTCGGAAAACCGGCGAGGTCGACGATGCCGAAGTAGCTGCTGCGCGAGGGCACGAGCACGCGGCCGAGCTCGGCGAGCTGCTTCTCGAGCCGCGCCTTCGCGGCGGGATCGGAGATGTTGAGCAGATGGCTGCGGTCACCGTTATATGGAGTCGGTTCGCCTAGGTAGTCGAAGCCGGTCCAGACGAACTCGCCGAGCGTGTACGGCGCCTCGTCGAGCCCGCGGAATTCGACATCGGGCGCATTGAAAAACCATTCCGTCGACACGTCGTACGAGCTCACCTGGAAATCAACGCGGGCGTCCTCGGGCTTGTCGGTGACGGGGAAGAAATACTCGCCGCGCGAGCTGATCATCGCGGCCGTCTCGCTGCCGAGGACGGGGATCGTTGGATGGCTGGCGTGGAATTTCGGGTACTCGTGCGGCTTGTAGTTGAAACCGACGAGATCGAGCGCGGTCTGGAAACCGGTGTAGCCGGCGTCGCCGTTGTTGAACGCGCTCGTGACCGGCCGGGTGCGGTCCTCCTCGCGCACGATGCCGGCGAGGCGCGTGGCGTATTTCCAGCCGTCGGCGAACCACTGCTCGATGATCTCGTTGCCGATGCTCCACATGATCACCGACGGGTGGTTGCGGTCGCGGCGGATGAGCGCGCGCAGGTCGCGCTCGTGCCAGTCGGGGAAGGCGCGGGCGTAGTCGTAGTAGTAGATGTCGGCGTCGCTCTCCTTCTTCGCGCCGGGCCACTTCTTGCCGCGATGCCAGGCGTCGAACGCCTCGTCCATCACGAGCATGCCCATGCGGTCGCACAGCTCGAGCATCTCGGGCGAGGGCGGGTTGTGCGCGAGTCGCAGGGCGTTGCAGCCCATCGCCTGCAGGATCTCGATCTGGCGCTCGATGGCGCGCACGTTGATCGCCGCGCCGAGCGCGCCGAGGTCGTGGTGCAGGCAAACGCCCTGAAGCTTCACGGGCCGGCCATTGAGGAGGAACCCGCGGTCGGCATCGTACGCGATCGTGCGCAGGCCGAAGGGCGTCTCGACGCGATCGACAACCACGCCCTCGCGCCGCACCTCGGTCTCCGCGACATAGCGCGCGGGGTGCGCGAGATCCCAGAACTTCGGTTGCGCGATCTCGAGCAGGTTGGCGCGCATTCCTTCGCGGTTGCGCGCCGGATCGATCTCGACCGACTGCGGGATTGAAGCGGCGACCGGCTCGGCGCCGCGGCGGCCATCGGAGCCGAGTTCAAAGACCCGCGTGACGATCTCGAGCACGGCCTTCGACGCGCCGAGATTCTCGAGGTAAACATCGACGTTCACCGTGGCCGACTCCGCGGTGAGCCGCGGCGCGGTGACGAACACGCCCCATTGGCGGACGCGCACCTCCTCGGTCTTCGTGAGCCAGACGTTGCGGTAGAGCCCGGCGCCCGGGTACCAGCGCGAGGACTCGGGGACATTCTCCAGGCGGACGGCGAGCACGTTTTCGCCGCCGAAGTTCAAGTACGGCGTGAGGTCGAGCTGGTACGAGCTGTAGCCGTAGGGCCAGCCGCCGACGAACTTCCCGTTGAGCCAGACCGCCGAGTAGCTCATCGCGCCGTCGATCTCGAGCTGGACGCGTTTGCCGACGTCGCCCGCGGGCACGGTGAAATGTTTCCGGTACCAGCCGGCCCCCTGGTAGGGCAGCTTGCCGGTCTCGCCCCAGAGCTCCTGCTGGAACGGTCCCTCGATCGCCCAGTCGTGCGGCAGCCGCAGCGAGCGCCAGCCCGTGTCGTCGAAGTTCGGTTTCACAAACGAAACTCCGCCGCCGAACTCGCCCGCAGGGCGCGCAGGCTTGGCCTCGGTCACGGCAAGCAGGTCGGCGCCGGTCGGCAGGAGCCAGTCGCGGATCTTGAAATAGTCGTACGCGCCCGGCGCGATCTCGGGGGCGTCGCCGCGATGGAAGCGCCAGCCGTCGTTGAACGACGAGCGCTCGCGCGCGGCGTTTGCCACGTCGGCGAGAAGGAGCGCGGGCAGCAGCGCCAGCGTCAGTAGTAGCAGGTGCAATCGGCGAAGAGTAGACATGGCGGAGGAAACGTTGAGCGGAGACGGGGATGGAAACTCATTCGCCCACGGCGACGGGCTGCGGCGCCGGCACGGGCGCGGCGGACTCCCGCCGCAGCGGGATCGAGAAATCGCGCAGCGTGCACGCGCGCCAGAACCACTCCAGCGGGCCGTAGCGGAAGCGCCGCAGCCACCAGTTCGCCACCGCGATCTGCGCGACGAGGAAGGGTACGCCGCAGAGCACGCTGAGCGTGGCGCCGAGCTTGTCGTGGAGGCCGAGCCCGAAGCCGTAGTAGAGCGGCACCCAGAACAGGCCTTGCGTCATGTAGCCCGTCAGACTCATCCGGCCGTAGGCCGCGAGCGGTTGCAGCCAGCGGCCGGTGCGCGCCGTCAAATAGAGCAACGTAAACGCTCCGGCCCAGACCGTGATCTGCGCGTCGCCGAGCAGGCTGCCCGTCACGCGGGCGACCATGTATCGCCCCACGCCCTCGGGCGCGAGCGTCTCGACCCAGAGCGCGACCGGCCAGAGCACGGCGAATGCAACCACGCCCACCGCGAGCGCCCGCCGGCCGAACCGCCCCGCGCGTGCCGAGTCTTCCAGCACGCGGCTGCGTCCCACGAGCAGCCCCATCAGGAACAACCCGAACATCTGCCAGTACCGCCCGCTCTCGAATGTGAACGCGAACCGCAGCACCTGCGCGCCGGTGGCGTTCGCCGCCAGCACGTCGCCCAGCGAGCCGTTCGCGTAGATCGCGCAGTATTTCCCGTACAGCGCCCAATGCGAAGGCCCCGCCGGCACGTCGCCCGCGAAAAGCACACGCGCCGCCGTCCACCATCCGGGCACGCCGAGCAGGAAGATCGCGGCGAGCCAGCCGAGCACACGATTCGACGCGCGCTGGAGTGCCACCAGCGGAAGCCCGAGCAGCGCGATGATCATCAGAATGTCGCCGCAGAACCACAGCCCGTCGATGTAACCGATCGCCGCGAGCACGAGCAGCCGCCACACAAACCGCCCGCGCAGGTCCTCGCCGCGCCGCGCGCCGGCATCGAGCTGGATGAAGAAGCTCAGACCGAACATCGCCGCGAAGATCCCGTACGCCTTCCCGCCGAGCAGGAAGAACGCGCCGGTGTGCACCCAGCCGTCGAGCGCCTGCAACCAGTCGGGCGAGTGCGCCGGACGACCACCCATTTCGAAATGTTCGATGCAGTGTAGCAGGAACAAGCCCGCCAACGCCGAGCCGCGCAACGCGTCGACCAAACTGATGCGGGGGCGAGGGACGGCGCTCGGATGCATGGGGAATTGTCGGTGGACTGGGGTTGTGAGACATGTGTTATATCCCGTTCCGTCCCGAAACACTATGGGCGCATTGATCGAAAACCTGCGCGAAACCCACCAGCTTGGCGCATCCACCCGCGAATGGCTCGTCTCCGACTCCGCCGCACCCGGCTTCGGCGCGCCACACCAGCGAGTTGTCGGTCACACCGAGGCGCGTGCGGGCTATCATTTCGTCCGGCACGACCCCGCGTTCACGACCCTCCTCATCACCGAGCACGGCGAGGGCCTCGTCGCCCTCGACGATGCTTGGGTGCCCTGCCCCGCCGACCACGCGTACCTCATGCCGGCGCACTCGGCCGCCGCGTATCGCATCCGCTCCGGCACCACGTGGCGGTTGCATTGGGTGATCCATTTCGAGCCGGCGCGTCTCCCCGGCCTGCCCCCGGGCTCGCCGCCGCGCCTGGTCCGTTGCGAAGCCGCCGGTCTGCGCCGTGCGATCGAGGAGCTTTGCCGCGAACACTCCGGCCGCGCCGAGCCCTCCGTGCTCGGACTCTGGGGCTCGCTGGTCGACCGCCTCACGCAGCGCCTGCTCGACCCGCAGGCGCTCGATCCCCGGCTCGATCGCCTCTGGGCGCGCGTGCACGACGACATCGGTTCGCCATGGGACATGGACCGGCTCGCGCGGGCCGCCGCGATGAGCCCGGAGAATCTCCGCCGCCTCTGCGTACGCCAACTCGGCCGCCCGCCGATGGCGCACCTCGCCCAGCTGCGCATGCAGGCCGCCGCGGCCGCGCTGCTGCACTCGAACGAGAAACTCGACGCGCTCGCCGCGCGCTTCGGCTACGGCGACGCGTTCGCCTTCAGCACCGCCTTCAAGCGAATCATGGGCCGCTCGCCCCGGCAGTTCCGCGCGAAAGGCGAAGCCGCCCGCGGGCCGGCGGTTTGAGCGCGCGGGCGAAAGCTGCTCTCGCGAGCAGCTCCACAGCGTTCCACCTCACGCGGTGAACTGACGAGCGGGCGCAGCCGTTCGCCGCGCCAGAGCCTGTTCCTCACCAAATCCGCGCGCGCTGTTCGGGGGCGCGCCACATCGGGTCGCCATCGCGGATACCCCACGCCTCGAAGAACTCGGGCAGGTTCACCAGCGGGCCGAACGCGCGGAAGTTGCCCGGCGCGTGCGGGCCGTTCACGAGCTGGCGCTCGAGCGCCTCAGGGCGGTAGAGCGTGCGGCCCCAAAGCTGCGCCCACGAGAGGAAGAACCGCTGCTCGGGCGTGAAACCGTCGACCGGCTCGGGCCGGCCGTGCGCAGCGAGGAAACGCTGCAACGCCTCATACGCCACGCTCACGCCGCCCAGATCGGCGATGTTCTCGCCGAGGCTGAGGCGGCCGTTCACAAACTTGCCCGGCAGCGCCTCGTACGCGCCGTACTGCGCGACGAGCTTCTCCGCGCGTTGCTGGAACGCCGTCGCATCGGCCTCCTGCCACCAGTCGACGAGGTTGCCGCGGCCATCGAACTTCCGGCCCTGGTCGTCGAACCCGTGCGTGATCTCGTGGCCGATCACGCAGGCGATCGCGCCGAAGTTCACCGCCTCGTCCGCCGCTAGGTCGAAGAACGGCGGCTGGAGGATACCGGCGGGAAACACGATCTCGTTGCGCGTCGAGGCGAAGTAGGCGTTCACCGTCGGCGGCGTCATGCCCCACTCGTCGGGATCGACCGGCTGGCCGAGCTTGGCGAGGTCGTCCGCGGTATCCCACTCACGGGCACGGCGGACGTTCGCCGCGTAACTGTCGCGCGCGATCACAAGCCCGGCGTAGGTCTTCCACTTGTCGGGATAGCCGATCTTAGCGCGGAACGTGGCGAACTTCGCCAGCGCCAAAGCGCGCGTCTCCGGCGTCATCCAATCGAGGCGCTCGATCCGGGCGCGGAACGCCGCGCGGATGTGGCCGACCATCTCCTCCATGCGCGCCTTCGCCTCCGGCGGGAAGTAGCGCGCCACGTAGAGCTGCCCGAGCGCGTCGCCGATCTCGCCGTCGACCGTGCGTGCGGCGCGGCGCCAGCGGGGTTCCTGCTGCGGCGTGCCGCGAAGCACGGTCTCGTTGAAACGAAAACTCTCGTCCTCGAACGCCGCCGGCAGGTACGGCGCGAAGGCCCGCGCGAGCTGCCACCGCAGGTACGTGCGCCACTGCGCGAGCGGCCGTTGCGCGACCTCCTGCGCCACCGCGACGGCGAACGCCGGGTGGTTCAGCACCGCGGAGTCGAGCGCCGGCACGCCGAGCCCTTCCGCCCACGCTCGCCAGGGAAACCCCGCTGCCTCGCGCTCGAGCTCGGCCAGCGTCTCGCGATGGTAGTTGGAAACAGGATCGCGCAGCTCGACCGGGCGCTTCGATGCGCGCGCGAGCACCGTCTCGATCTCGAGCACGGCCTCCGCGCCGGACTGCGCCGCGGCGGGCGCGTCGCCGAGCAGCTCGAGCATCTTGCGCACGTGCGCGAGGTACGCGGCGCGTTTGTCCGCAAACGCCTCCTCCACGTAGTAGTCGCGGTTCGGCAGGCCGAGCCCGCCCTGCGTGAGGTAGAACGTGTAGCGGCCGCTGTCGCGCGCATCGGGCCGCACGGCCGGCGCGCCGAACACGGTCACGCCGAGCCGCCGCAGCCGGCCACTCGTGCGCGCGAGCGCCTCGGGTGAATCGATCGCCTCGATCGCGGCGAATAGGTCGGCGATGGGAGCAAGCCCGGCCGCCTCGATCGCGGCGGTATCGAGCGCGGTGCTGTAGAAGAGCGCCGCCATGCGCGTGGGCGAGTTCGGCAGCGCGGTCGTGTCGGCCACCGCTGCCTCGAGCACCACGCGGAGTTTTTCCCAGTTCGCGCGCTCGAGGGCGTTGAAGCTCGTCCAGCGGTATTGGTCGCCGGGGATGCGCGCGCTGGCGAGCCAGCCGCCGGCGGCGAACTTCAGAAAATCCTGCCGCGGGTCGGTGCCGCGATCGAGATCGGCGACGGAGAAACGCAGCTCCTCGATCGGAGCGTTGACGGGGGAAACATCGGCCGCGGGCGCCGCCACTGCCGCAGTCGCGGCGCCGAGGAGAAACACGAAGGGGAAACGCATCGTGCGCGAGCTTGGCGGGACGCCGCCCGTGCGCAACCGCGCGGCACGCCGGAGCCGGATGTCTCCGTCGGTGGGGCGGGCTTTACGCCCGCCGTCTTGGCCCGAGCTGAGCTGGCGGGCATAAAGCCCGCCCCACCCAGCGGAACCGGACGCGGAAGAATCCACCGTTTCTTCATCGGCCAACCGACGCTTGCCCGCCGCCCACCGCGACCTTGTGCTCGCCCGCGTGCAGCTCTCCGGCATCCGCGCGATCACCTTCGATGCCGCCGGCACGCTCGTCGACCCGCACCCGTCGGTCGGCGCGGTGTACGGCGAGATCGGTCGCGCGCACGGGCTCGTCGCGACCGATGCCGAACTCGAGCACCGTTTCCACACGGCCTTCAAGGCGCGCCACCACCAGTTGCGCTCCACCGAGCCGGCCGAGCGGGCGTTCTGGCGCGAGCTCATCGGCGAGGTGTTCGCGCCGTGGGCCGACGCCGCAACTGCGGACCGGCTGTATCCGGACCTCTGGGAGGCGTTCGCCGAGGCGCGCCGCTGGCGCCCGCGGGCCGACATGCCGACCCTGCTGGCGCAGCTCCGCCGCCGCGGATTGAAGCTCGCGATCCTTTCCAACTGGGACTCGCGCCTGCACCGCGTCGTGGCAGGCCACGGCTGGCGCGAATGGCTCGATCACGTGTTCGTGTCGGCCGATCTCGGCGTGGAGAAACCGGCGCACGCGATCTTCGCCTATGCAGGGGCCGCGCTCGGCTGCCGGCCCGACGAGATCCTGCACGTGGGCGACAGCTGGCAGCATGATGTCGCCGGCGCGCTCGGGGCCGGCTGGCACGCCGCCTGGATCGACCGTTCCACTACACCGCTCGCCGACGAACGCGCCCACCGGATCGGGCGGCTCGAGCAGGTGCCGGAGTTGCTCGCGTAGCGCGCGAGGGACGTTTTCCGCGCGGCTCTCGACTCCGCGGGCTTGCGCGCGGCGTTGTTCCTCGTTGGGTCCGCCGCGCTTCGGCCCCGCCCCCACGCGATCACCGTCAACCGTCATCACCAATGCCTACCAGCACGATCCACCTTCATCGCGTGCTCCGCACCTCGCCGGAGCGTCTCTACCGCGCCTTCGTCGAGCCCGACGCGCTCGCCAAATGGATGCCGCCCTACGGCTACACCGCCAAGGTCGCCCACCTCGAGGCGAAGGTCGGCGGCACGTTCCGGATGTCGTTCACCAACTTCTCCAGCGGGCAAAGCCACTCGTTCGGCGGCGAGTACCGCGAACTCGTGCCGCACGAGCGCCTCCGCTACACTGATCGTTTCGACGATCCCAATCTGCCTGGCGAACTCCAGGTGCTCGTCGAACTGAAAGCCGTGAGCTGCGGGACCGAGCTGCGCATCGAGCAGAGCGGAGTGCCGGAGGCGATTCCCGCGGAGGCATGTTACCTCGGCTGGCAAGAGTCGCTCGCGCAGCTCGCCCGGCTCGTCGAGCCCGACATCAAGGAGTGAAGCTGCGGCAGGTGTGGGTTTCGCCGCTCTCCCGAGTGGCGCCACCCCCTGCGTCACCGCTGTCGCACCACGACCGTCCAGGCGATCTTGTCTGCGATCGACTGGCGGTTCGGTTCCCAGAGCACGCGCGCGAAGCCGATCAGGCCGGTCGCCAGCCCGGCCGCGTAGCCGCCGTAACGGGTGAACGCGTCGAGCGGTGTGAGCGGCCGGCCGTCGAGTCGCACGATGCGCGTGCCGGCGAGCCATTTGCCGGGCGTGCGCCCGCGCAGCCAGCCGACGGTGAGCGTGAAGTACACTCCGGCCCAGCCGAAGGTGAGCCCGAACGTGCGGCTGAAATCGCTCGCGGCGTTCAGCCACGACGAGCCGCGGCTGGCCTCGCGCAGCCGTGCGTTCTCGGTGCGCACAGCGGCGAGCTGCGCGCGGAGCTGGTCGCTGGCGCGACGGTAATCGTCTTTGGTTGCGATCAGCGGCAGCTCGACCGGCGCGAGCATCGTCTCGGCGGGCAGCGCACCACGCCGGAGGTGGAACGCCTCGGCGCGCACGAGCGGTCGGCCGACCATGAGAAACGCCGACGCCACCATCACGCCACCGCCGAGCGCGAAGAACACCCAGCGCACCACCGCCCAAGCGCGCGCCGGGCTCGCGTTGCGCGCTCCGAGCGAGGCGATCGTCGCCCCCGTGCCGAGCGCGAGCAGCGGGCCGGCGAGGACCGAGAGCGCCGCCAAACACGCGAGATCGATCGCGATCGCGAGCAGGCGTTGCCAGTGCGCCGCGAGGCTGCGGCCCTCGAGCGCGGGATCGACCAGCGCGGTTTCCAGACGGAAGACGGCCGAGGCGGAGCGTTTCGCCGCGGCGGGCGGGGCGGGAGGAGTGTCGCTCATCGGGCGGAGGTTGCACCGCGACGGACGGACGGCCAAGCGGCAACCTCCGCGCCCGCGGCGAGCCAGAGACATTCGGACCTAGCATTTAGGGGAAATCCCCCCTGCCGACCGCCGGGGCATTACGATCAATTTGGCTTCGGGAGGCTCAATCCGCTCCGGGGACCGCCGATGGGAGGCGCGTGATCGCGCTAGAACACCACCGCCAGATGACCTTCCTCCCTCCGCTCTCCGCCGAGCAGGAGTGCTCGCTCAACCAGGCCCGCCGGGCCGGTGACGCACAGGCCCGGGAGCAGTTGATTCTCTCCAACCTCCGCCTCGTCTGGCACCTCGTGAAACGCTACACGTGGGGCGGCATCGGCGCCGACGACCTGTTCTCGAGCGGGATCGTGGGGTTGATCGCCGCGGTCGACACCTTCGACCACGATCGCGGCCGTCTCGTCGCCCACGCGCGCATGCACATCCGCAAGGAGATGCTCGGCCTCATCGCCGCCCAACGCTCGCTCCTGCGCCTCCCCTCCTCCGTCAACTACCACGCGCTGCTCATCGCGCGCGCCGAGTCTTCGCTCACCGTCCGGCTCGGCCGCGAGCCTTCCGAAATCGAGGTTTCCCAAGCCACCGGCCTCTCACCCAACCGCCTCCGCACCATCCGCCAAGCCCTCGGCGCGGTCGTCTCCCTCGACGACGACGGCGACGATTCGGAAAACGGCACCAATCTCCACGAGTCCCTCGCCGACGAAGACGCTGAGACCGGCCACGAAGTCGCCTCCGCCAGCAGCCGCCTCGAATGGCTCACCCGCGCGCTCCACCGCCTCAGCCCGCGCGAACAAAAGCTCCTCCGCCGCCACTTCGGCCTTGATGGCCACGGCGGTCAGCCGCTCGCCCAAGTCTCGACCGAGATGAACATCAGCCGCGAACGCCTCCGCCAGGTCGAGCTCACCGCGCTGCGGAAGCTCCGCAACCTGCTGCAGGCCGACGGCGCCCACCTCGGCGAATCCTTCGGCCACAGCGGCTGGGACCAACTCCTCCGCGAAGCCGGCCTCCGCCTCGCCGAAGCCGCCTGAGGCGGAATGATTCGGTCGAGCGACGCGCGCCAATGGACGAACGCGTCGAGCTTACGCTTGCGGGTAGGGTGGGACCGCTGGGCCAGCCGCGCAGACGGACGGCTCGTCAACCCGCTCTTCCCCTCCCTCGCCGCTCGCCGCTCACTCCATGATCTTCAGCAGCTCGCGCAGATAACCGGCGTACATCGAAACGACGTTCACGCCCACCCACACCGCCACCGCGAGCAACGCGAACTGCGGGTACCACAGGCTCGCGAGCGACAACTTCCGCTCCGCTTCCTCCGCGTACCGCCGCGCGAGCCAGCCGAGGCTTTCGTCGAGCCGGCCGCTGCGCTCACCCGTGCGGTAGCTGTGCGC
>DATGXO010000011.1:0-6745 GCA_035298965.1 Opitutaceae bacterium
GTTGAGAAACGGCGCCGGTCACCATCGATTCCCCCCACTGCTACGGGCGCGGCGCGAGCCGCGCCCGTTTCGTTTTGCCACCACGGACGCCACTCTTGCCGCTCCGCCGCCCGTGATCCCACACTGCCGCCCATGCCCGCGCCCGCCTTCCGCTTCGCTCCACGCCGCAGCTGGGCGACGCTCCTCGTCGCCGCCGCCGCGCTGATGGTCGCCGCGTTTCCGCAGCTCACGGAGGCGTTGCTCTACCGCCGCGACGAACTGCTCGCGGGCCAACTCTGGCGGCTCTGGACCGGGCACCTCGTGCACTTCGGCTGGCGGCATTTTCTGGCCGATGCAGCCGTGCTGCTCATGGCCGGTCTCTGGCTCGAGCAACTCGCACCGCGCGCCACGCGACTTCTTCTCGCGCTCGCGCCCCCGGCGATCTCCGCGCTGTTGTTCTTCGCCGATCCGCGACTCGCGTTCTACGGCGGCCTCTCCGGCATCGCCGTCGGCCTCGTCGTGTTGCTCGCGCTCGTCCAACTCCGCCGCGACCAACTCGCGCCGCGTTGGCTCTGGCCCGCCGTGCTCGCGCTCGTCGCCGGCAAGGTCGCGCTCGAGGCGTTCACCAACACGCCCCTCGTCTCCGATTTCGCCGCCGACATCAAAGTCTCCACTCTCGCCCACCTCGGCGGCATCGCCTGCGCGCTCTGCGCCTGGCCCTTCGCAAATCGAGAAGCGGAACACCGCGAGCGGAGTCGGTGATCTCGGTCAACCGCTTCCGCGAACCGCACCGCCCATCGGGGCCCCGCCGGAGCACACCGGTGCTCTCGCACCACTCCTGCGCGGATCGTCAATCGGCAATCGAAAACCAAAAATCGAAAATACTTAGATCGCCGGCATCACGTTGCCGCCGCACACCGGCACGTACGCGCCGGTGATGAAGCTCGCGAGGTCCGACGCCAGGAACGCCACCACGTTGGCGATCTCCTGATCCGTGCCGCGTCGGCGCAACGGCACACCGCGATCGTATTCGCCACGCACCTCCGTGCCCGCCGCGCGGTCCCGCTCGCTCACCGTCCAGCCCGGCGCGACCTGGTTCACCGTCACCTGGTGCTCGCCCACCTCCTGCGCGAGCACGCGCAACACGCCGTCCATGCCGCGTTTTCCGGCGACGTATGCCGACTGCGTCGGGCCGTTCTGCATCGCGCACTCGGTGTTGATCGCGATCACCCGACCCCAGCGCCGCGCGACCATCGCCGGCACGAATGCCTGCGCCATGTGCACGTTGTGCAGCACGCACGAACGAAACTGGCTCTCGTAATCTGCCGCCGCCTGCTCGAGCACCGGCTTCCACGCATATTGGATCACGGCGTTGTTCACCACGATGTCGGGCTCGCGGTGCCACGCGCGCACCGCGTCGCGCAGCGCGGCGATCGACTCGGCCGACGTCACATCCACGCGGAACGCCCGGGCGCGCCGTCCGCCCGCGGCGATCTCTACCGCGAGCGCCTCGGCCTTCGCCGGATTGTTGAGAAACGTGAGCGCCACATCCGCGCCAGCCTGCGCCAACGTGCGCGCGATCACGCGACCGAGTTCGCCGCTGGCGCCCGTGACGACCGCCAGCCGGCCGGAAAGATCGATGGAAAGCATGCGCGCGAGAAAGCGCCATCGTGCGGTCCGCGCAATGCCGGACCGCGCCGCCATTCGCGACTTTCCCGCCTATGTTCCCGCAGGTTTCGCGCCGGGCAGGCGGAACTGCACCGCGGGCTCCTCGCCCTGCTGGCTCTGCGCGCCGGCCGCTTCCTCCTCGCCCTCTTCGGCGGGCAGCGTCGCCGGCTCTCCGGCACGCACCGGGATCGCCATCTCCGGCTCGGGCTCCTGCGGGGCCATGTTCGCCGGCAACGCCGAGGCTTTCGGCAGCGTCTCGGCGATCAGTCGCCGAGCGACGGCGTCACGTTGGCGGCCGTACACGCCCTTGCTGCCCATCACGACGGCGATCACGCGCTTGCCGTCGCGAAACACCGTCGCCGACAGCGCATAGCCGCCGCGCGCGAGGAAGCCGGTCTTCAGCCCGTCGCAGCCGGGAACCTGGAAGAGCAGTTTGTTGTGGTTGTTCATCACCAGCAGCGGTTCCTGGCGGAAGGTGCGCTGCTTGGTCGCGGTGAACTTCAGTGCGAGGCCGTGGCGGATCACTTCGCGCGAGAGCGTGGCGATGTCGCGCGGCGTGGAGACATCGGCCTCCTGCTTCGGCGAGGCGAGCCCGTGCGGCGTGACGAATTTCGTGTGCCCCATCCCAAGCTGCGCGGCGCGCGCGTTCATCGCGGCCACGAACGCCTCGCGCGTCCCGCCGATGTGGTTCGCGCACGCGAGCGCGGCGTCGTTGGCCGACTGCACCATCATCGCATAGAGCATGTCCTCGAACGAGAAGACTTCGCCTTCCTTCAGGAAAACCTGCGAGCCTCCCATCTTCGATTCCTCGGCGGTCACGGTGATCTGGTCGCTCAACCGCGCTTTGCCGCTCTCGATCGCCTCCACGCAGAGCAACAGGTTCATGAGCTTCGTGACGCTCGCCGGGTAAGCGTTCACGTCGGCGCCATCCTCGAAGAGCACCTTGCCGTCGGCCGCGTCGATCACGATCGCGCCGGTGTAGTCGCGGTCGGCGGGCTTCGCCGGTGCGCCGGCCTCGGCGGGTGCGGCGGATTTCTTCTTCGGCGTCGCAGCCGAGCCGGCCGCGGGGAGCGCCAGCACCAACGCCAGCGCGAGGGAAAGGCGGAGAAAGAGGGACATCGCGGCGAGCGTCCGCGCCGCGCCCGGCACTGCAAATGGAATTTGTCCGTGTTGGAAACGCGGAGCACCGCGCTGATCACGTCCGCCGAAGCGATGCGCCAGGCACCAGCGCGCGCAGCCCCGCCTCGTCGAGCACCGGCACGCCGAGCGCCCGGGCCTTCTCGAGTTTCGAGCCGGCCTCCTCGCCGGCGACGACGTAGTGAGTTTTCTTGGAAACGCTCCCGCTCACCTTGCCGCCCGCGGCCTCGACAAGCGCAGTCGCGTCCTCGCGCGAGAGCGTCGGCAACGTGCCGGTGAGCACGAGCGTCTTGCCCGCCAGCGGTGCGCTCGTCCCATGCGCGGGAGGCGGTGTGGGCTCGAGTCCCACCGCACGCAACTCGGCGAGCAGCGCGCGGTTCGTCGGTTGTGCGAACCACTCGCGGATCAACCCCGCCGTGCGCTCGCCGATGCCGCCCACGTTGAGCAGGTCGGCCTCGCTCGCCGCCGCGATCGCGTCGAGCGAGCGGAAGCGTTGCGCGAGATCCTTCGAGGCCGCGGCGCCGACCTGCGGGATGCCGAGGCCGTTGAGCACACGCCAGAGATCGGCGCGTTTCCGCGCGGCGATGCCGGCGATCAAGTTGCCCGCCCACACTTCGCCGGACTTCTTCAGCGGCAGCAGGTCCTCGAGCTTCAGCCGGAAGATGTCCGGGATCGTCTTCACCAGCCCGCGCTCGATGAGCAGCGCGACCATCTCCTCGCCCAAGCCGTCGATGTCGAGGCAGCCCTTCGAGGCGAAGTGCTCCAGTCGCCGGCGCACCTTCTCCGGGCAGTCCGGATTCGGGCAACGCCACACGACTTCGCCCTCGGCGCGCGTCGCCGGCGTGCCGCAGATCGGGCATGTCGTTGGAAAAACGTACGGTGCGAGCCCGGCGGGCCGTTTCTCCACGAGGACCTGCACGACGGCTGGGATGATCTCGCCGGCCTTCTCGATCAGCACCGCGTCGCCGGGCCGCACGTCCTTGCGCGCGATCTCCTCGGCGTTGTGCAGCGTCGCGCGTTTCACGGTCGTGCCCGCGAGCAACACCGGCTCCAGCTCCGCGACCGGAGTGAGCGCGCCCGTGCGGCCGACCTGGATCGTGATCGCGTTCACGCGCGTCTCGGCGCGATCGGGGGCGAACTTGTACGCGCACGCCCAGCGCGGCGAAAGCTTGCGCGCGCTCTGACCCGCGCCGCGCGCGCCCGCGAGGCGCTGCTGGTCGTGGCGGTCGAGCTTCACCACGGCGCCATCGGTCGCGTACGCGAAACCGCGGCGCACCCGGTCGAGTTCGCCGATCGCGGCCCACACCGCATCGATGCCGCGCACCGCCCAGAACTTCTCCACCACCGGAAGGCCCCAGTCGACAAGCCGCTGGAGAAACTCGGATTGCGAGGCGGCCGGCTCCGCCGGTTCGCAGGCGCCGAGCCCGTAGAGCACGATCTCGAGCCGCCGCTTCGCGACCTCGCCGGCATCGAGCAGCTTGAGCGTGCCCGCGGCGAGGTTACGCGGGTTGGCGTAGGGCTCGAGCCCCGCCTCCTCCTGCTCGCGGTTGATCCGCCGAAACTCCTCGAGCCGCAGGAAAACCTCGCCGCGGATCTCGATCAAATCCGGCACCCCGGCCAGCGCAGCCTTCGGCGGCGCCGGTTCGGCGAACAGCGGCAGCTCGTCAGCCTCCGCTCTCTCGCCTTTCGCCTCTCGCCTCTCCCCTTCCACTGCGCGCAACGCGCCGGGCAGCCCGCGAATCGTGCGCACGTTCGCCGTCACATCGTCACCCTCCTCGCCGTCGCCGCGCGTCACGGCGCGCACGAGTTGGCCACGTTCATAGGTGAGGCTGACGGCGAGCCCGTCGATCTTCGGCTCGACGGTGTACGCGAGGTCGTCGGTCCCGAGGAGCTTCGCGAGGCGTGCGTGAAACTCGCGCAGCTCGCCCTCGTCGTAGGTGTTGTCGAGCGTCATCATCGCCTGCCGGTGCCGCACGCGGGCGAAACCCTCGGCGCGGTCGTCGCCCACCCGTTTCGTCGGCGAAGCGCCGGCGGCGAATTCCGGATGCGCCGCCTCGAGCTCCGCGAGCTCGCGCTTGAGCCGGTCGTAGTCGAAGTCGGCGAGCTCCGGCCGCGCCTGCCGGTAATAAAGCTCATCGTGGTGGGCGAGTTCGGTGCGGAGCTGGGCGATGCGGGCCTGGGCTTCGAGCGGAGTCATGCGCGTAGGGCGGGCATTAAAGTGAGGAGCGCGCGCCGCGCGAGCCTCGGAACGCGACGGCTTCTCGCCCGCCCGACGACCACGCGGCTAGGCGCGCCATTTCCGAAACCGTTCCGCCGCCCGACTCTTTCGGGTGAGACGGCGTTCCCAGATCGACTCCCGGGCGCGCGCGGCGCCGAATCTCGCTGCATCTACCTCATCGCCGCCCAGCGGCACACCCGCGCCACACCGGACGGTTTCGGATCATTTTCATGCGACATGTACCCGCCGGCTTGTCGGCGTCGCGTCCCGGCCACAATTTCATCCAAACACCCCTAGCATCATGGTTATCACTCGATTCCCTCTCAGTGCCCTCCGCGCGCTCTCGCTGCTCGCCGCCGCACCGACTCTCTCGCTCGTGGCCGCCGACGCCGCCCGGCCCACCTGGCAGGATGAAACGCAACTCCACGCCGGCACCGAGCCGCCCGCAGCCACGATGACCCGCTACGCCACAGCCGAGCAGGCGCGCACGTTCGACCGCGCCGCCTCGCCGTTCATGCGCTCGCTCAACGGCCAGTGGAAGTTCGCCTGGGTCGCCAAGCCCGCCGACCGCATCGCCGGCTTCTGGAAACCGGATTTCAATGACGCCTCCTGGACTCTGATCCCGGTGCCATCGAACGTCGAAATCCAAGGCTACGGCATCCCGATCTACACGAACATTGCCTACCCGTGGAAGGATCCGCAGCCGCCGCTGCCGCCGCTCGACTACAACCCCGTCTCCGCCTACCGCACGCACTTCACGGTGCCGGCCGACTGGGCGGGCCGCGAGGTGTACGTGACCTTCGATGGCGTAAACTCCTACTTCGAGCTCTGGCTTAACGGCCAGAAACTCGGTTTCAGCAAAGACAGCCGCACGCCCGCCACCTTCCGCCTCACTCCGTACCTGAAGGCCGGCGACAACCTGCTCGCCGCCGAGGTCATCCGCTGGTGCGACGGCTCCTACCTTGAGGACCAGGACTTCTGGCGCCTCAGCGGCATCTTCCGCGACGTCACGTTGTGGAGCGCGCCGGCCGTGCGGGTCCGCGATTTCCGGGTGACCACCGCGCTCGATCTCCCGAACAACAGCGCAACCCTCACCGTTTCCGCCGAGCTTTCCGGCGCCAACGCGAAGACCGCGGCGACCGAGGCCACTCTGCTCGATCCGGCCGGCCGCGAGGTCCTGCGGGAAACCCTCGCCGCAATCCAATCCGGCCAGCCCGACGGCCCGCGCCAGCTCTCGCACACAATCTCGCAGCCCCAGCTTTGGTCCGCAGAATCCCCGAATCTCTACACGCTCCTCCTCACCACCAAGGACGCCGCCGGCAAAGTCCTCGAAGTCGTCCCGTGGAAAGTCGGTTTCCGCTCCGTCGAGGTCCGCGACGGCCAGCTGCTCGTCAACGGCCAGCCCGTCCTCATCCGCGGCGTCAACCGCCACGAGTGGGACCCCGAACTCGGCCAGGTGATGACCCGCGAGCGCATGCTCGAGGACATCCGCCTCATGAAGCGGAACAACATCAACGCCGTCCGCACCTGCCATTATCCCAACGTCCCCGAGTGGTACGCGCTCTGCGACGAACTCGGCCTCTACGTGATCGACGAGGCCAACATCGAGTCGCACGGCATCGGTTACGCCGAGAACGCCACCCTCGCCCACAAACCCTCTTGGGGACCCGCGCACCTCGACCGCACGATCCGCATGTTCGAGCGCGACAAGAACCACGCCTGCATCATCGGCTGGTCGCTCGG